>NZ_JBSGVW010000062.1:0-27930 GCF_053608645.1 Streptomyces sp. NPDC055013 | reverse complement strand
ACCCTGCCCAACCCCAACCGCCGGTCCGAGGACGGACACCCCCCGGCACGGCCCCGACCCACAACCCACCGCCAGGCGCTACGCGAACCCCCACCACACAGCCACAGGCCGCCGCAGGCATAGACGCCCAACCGCCGGAGGCCAAAGCCATTGACCTTCCCTTACGCACGAGTAAGTTGACCCCCCAGTAAGTCCACCTGGCACCGGGAGCCGACATGGGCGTACGCAAGGACCTGAAGCGGGCGAAGCAGCGCACCGACCTGATGGACCGCACCACGGTCGAGGTCGTCAAGGACGCCGAGGGCGTGGTCCGGGAGGCGAGTACGCCGCCCCTCGCCCCGCCCGCACAATCCGGCAGCATCGCCGACCTCCCCTTCACCAACGCCGCGGAGGACCCCGAAGCGACAGTCCTCCGCCGAGCCCAGCCCGACGGCACCTGGCACCCCATCACCGCCACGGCCTTCGCCCGCGAAGTCACCGCCGTCGCCAAGGGCCTGATAGCCGCGGGCGTGGAACAAGCCGACCGCGTAGCCGTGATGTCCCGCACCCGCTACGAGTGGACCGTCCTGGACTTCGCCATCTGGGCCGCCGGCGCGCAGACCGTCCCCATCTACGCCACCTCCTCCGCCGACCAGGTGGAGTGGATCGTCCGCGACTCCGGCGCCCGCCACATCGTCACCGAGACCGCCGAGAACACCACCACGGTGACGACAGGCACGGCCGCCCACCCCCACCCCCCGCGCACCTGGCAGTTGGACGCGGACGCGCTCGCCGACCTCATCACCCTCGGCCGCGACGTCCCCGACGAGGAGGTCACCAAGCGCCGTACGGCCCTGACCCCGGACACCATCGCCACCGTCTGCTACACGTCCGGCACCACAGGCAAACCGAAGGGCTGCGTCCTCACCCACGCCAACCTGCACGCGGAAGCCGCCAACACGGTCGAGCTGCTGCACCCCATCTTCAAGGAGGTCACCCGCCAGACCGCCTCGACCCTCCTCTTCCTCCCCCTCGCCCACATCCTCGGCCGCACCCTCCAGATCGCCTGCCTGATGGCCCGTATCGAGATCGGCCACTGCCCGAGCATCAAGCCCGACGAACTCCGCCCGGCACTGAGGCAGTTCCGCCCCACGTTCCTCGTAGGAGTCCCGTACCTCTTCGAGAAGATCCACGACACCGGCCGCGCGACGGCGGAGAAGATGGGCCGCGCCGCCTCCTTCGACCGCGCCGACCGCACAGCCGTCCGCTTCGGCGAGGCCTACCTGCACAAGTTCCTCGGCACGGGCAAGGGCCCCGGCCCCGGCCTTTACGCCGCCTGGGCGCTGTACGACCTCCTGGTCTACCGCCGGGTCCGCAAGGAACTCGGCGGCCGCATGCGCTACGCCATCAGCGGCGGCTCCCCCCTCGACCGTAACCTCAACCTGTTCTTCTACGCCGCCGGAATCCTCGTCTACGAGGGCTACGGCCTGACGGAGACGACCGCCGCCGCCACCATCGTCCCGCCCCTGAGGCCCCGCCCCGGCACGGTCGGCCAACCCGTCCCCGGCACCGCCGTGCGCATCGCCGACGACGGTGAGGTGCTCATCAAGGGCGGCATCGTCTTCGGCTCGTACTGGAACAACCCGGCCGCCACCGACGCCGTACTCCAGGACGACTGGTTCGCCACCGGTGACCTCGGCGCCCTCGACGAGGACGGCTACCTCACGATCACCGGCCGCAAGAAGGACATCCTCGTCACCTCCGGCGGCAAGAACGTCTCCCCGGCCGTCCTGGAGGACCGCCTGCGCAGCCGCGCCCCGATCGGCCAGTGCCTCGTCGTCGGCGACAACCGCCCCTTCATCGGCGCCCTGATCACCCTCGACCCGGACGCGGTGAGCCACTGGCTCGCCGTACGCAAGATGCCCGCCGGCACCCCGATGTCCGAGGTCATCCAGGACCCCCGGATGCGCGCCGACGTCCAAAGGGCCGTCGACTACGCCAACGAGGCCGTCTCCCGCGCCGAGTCGATCCGCGCCTTCGCCCTGATCGAGGGCGAGTTCAACGAGGACAACGGCATGCTCACCCCGTCCCTGAAGGTCAAACGGCACGCGGTGACGACGGCGTACGCGGCCGAGATCGAGGCGCTGTACGGAAACTGAGCGGCACGAGCCGCCCCGCACCTCAACCGGCCGCGGCAGCACCCGCCTCAACCGGCCGCGGCGCCACCCGCCTCAACCGGCCGCGGCGCCACCCGCCTCAACCGGCCGCGGCGCCACCCGCCTCAACCGGCCGCGGCGCCACCCGCCTCCGCCGGAGCGGCGTCGCGCCGCAGGAGCCGCTTGGCCCGGCGCCGCGTCGCCGCCTCGGCCACGGCCGCCGCCAGCAGCGGGGCCGTGCGGCGCCGGGCCAGCAGGAACCGCTGGTTGACGACCGCCTCGGGACACCAGCGGTACTTGTACGGCTCCTCCCCGCGCAGCAGGCTCAGGGTGCGCGGGGAGTCGGGCGCGACCTGCCCGCCCGGCTCCAGATCCCGGGTGGACGCGTGCAGCAGCATCGTCGCCACGTCCACCCTGCGCTCCCGCAGCAGCGGGTCGAAGCCGTACATGTACATGCCCGTCAGACGGCCCGAGAGCAGCGTCAGATTGACCGCCACGACCGTGCCCTCGAGCAGGAACTCCGTCGCCACGGCAGCACCGGACCGGACCATCGGGACCGCCGCCCGGACCAGGTGCTCCAGGAACCTCGGCCGCAGGTGCTCCGACGTCACCTGTCTGCCCTGCCATTGCTTGCGGTGCAGTTCGAGGAGGCGGCGCAGCGCGGCCTCGGTCTCGTCGTGGCGCGCGACGCGCCATTCGATGCCGAGCCGGGTGAACTGGTTCACCTTGCTGCGGATCCGCCGCGCACGCCCCGTCGGCAGCCGCCCGATCAGCTCGGTCATGGGAACGGCGGGCAGGTCCAGGCAGACGGAGTCGCTCATCCGGTGCCGCGGGCCGCGCCAGCACAGGTAGACCCGCTCCATCGCACCGCCCGGCCGCACCTCACCGAAGTCGATCAGTGCGGTGCGCGCCGGACCGGCCAGGGCGTCGGCCAGTGCCCCGGCGCCCCATGCGGCCTCCTCCTCGTCGATGAGCACATCGCAGAAGTCGGTGATGGTGCCGCCGATCGGCACCAGCGCCGGCAGCGGGTGGTGCACCCGCATCAGCGGGGCCGCCGCCACCAGTTCACCGTGCCGGCGGACCAGGACGACCCGCAGCCGGCCCGGTCTGCCGTACGACAGCCACCACGAGTGCAGCCAGGCGTGGCTCTGGAACGCCGTCGCGGACGGGCAGGCCGCGCGCAGTCGTTCCCAGTCCTTGGCCAGCTCTCCGAAGGCGCGCTCGTCGGTGCAGACGTCCACCGACAGCGCGCGCCCGTGCCCGCTCACCCAAGCGTCCCGCGCGCGTCGGCGGCGCCGGCCGGGCCGGGCACGGAAGCGCGGCTGCGGTCGTCGTCGTCCCCGTCCGGCGCCCGCCGCGGCCGGGCCAGCAGGGCGAGGCCGCCCAGCAGGCCTCCGGCGCTCGCGCCCACGAGGGACGTCAGCGCCGGTGACGCGGACGACGGATCGGTGGGCTTCAGCGCACGGGAGAGACGCTCCAGCCGGATGCCGGTGCGGGCCTTGGTGTGGTCCGCCTCGGTGATCAGCGCGCGGGACACGGCGTTGGCGATGTCGACGGCCTGACCGGGCTTCGACGAGGTCGCCGAGATCGCGACCATCGGCGCGTCCGGAGAGGTCGCCACCTCCACGTTCTCGCGCAGCGTCGAGACGGGTACGCCCGCCCACATCTGCGCGTCCGAGAGCACGGCGAGCTGGGTGGCCACGCGGCCGTACGCCTGCGCGAAGCCGAGCGCGTCGGTGCAGTCGGCCTCGGTGGTGCCGTTCGGCACGGCGACGACCGAGCTCGTGGCCGTGTACTGCGGCGGCCTGAGCTGGCCGTACGCGCCACCGACCGCGGCGCCTGCCAGTGCGGCGGCCGGCAGCCACCACCACGAGGACAGCCGCGTCATGCGTGCGCGCGTGCGGTCGAAGGGCCGGGCACCCTCTTCGGGGTTGTCAGTCATGAGGAACTCACTTCCAGGTTCGAGCCGGACAGAGCGTCCGTGTACAGATCCATCAGTTGGCGTGCGGTGCGCTCGATGTCGTAGCGGTGGACCACGTCCGGGACGGTCCGCTCGGCCGGTCCCGCCGACCGCAGCCGCAGCAGTTCCCGCGCGTACGCGTCGGCGCCGCCCCGGACGCGCCGGGCACCGGGTGCCGCGTCCGGCGGCAGGTCCTCGACGGCGGGGCAGCTCGCGTACAGCACGGGGAGTCCGGCCGCCAGCGCCTCCACCACGGCCAGGCCGAAGGACTCCTGCGGCGACGGCGAGGCGAGCACATCCATGGCGGACAGCAGGGTGACCAGTCCGGGCGCCTCGTCGCCGGGGCCGGGCAGATACGGCCGCTCGCCCGCCAGCACCACCCGGTCCACGACGCCCAGCGCCCGCGCGGTACGCAGCAGCGCCGCCTCCTCGGGGCCGCCACCGACCAGCAACAGCCGTACGTCCCCGGGGAGTTGGGGCAGTGCCTGCACCAGCAGGTCGAAGCGCTTGCCCGGCGTCAGGCGGCCCACCCCGCCGACGACGTACGCGTCCGGCGGCAGCCCGTGGAACGCCCGGGCCTCCTTGCGGCGCACCTCGTCGTAGCGGAATCGGGGCGCGTCGATGCCGTTCGGGATGACCCGGATGCGCGGTCCGGGCACGCCCCAGTGCCGCAGCCGTTCGGCCACCGTCGGCGAGACGGCCACGGTGGTGTGGCCGAGGCGCTCGCCCGCCAGGTACAGCGCGCGGACGCCGGTGGTCAGCGGGCGGCCCTCCAGGCGGGTGTCGCCGATCGAGTGCTCGGTGGCCACCACGGTCCCGACTCCCGCGAGCCGCGCCGCGATCCGGCCGTACAGACAGGCCCGGTACAGGTGGGTGTGCACCAGGTCGTAGCGCCCGGCGCGGATCAGCCGGGCGAGGCGCGGCAGCGCGCCGAGGTCGCGGTTGCCGTCCATCCCGAGGTGGGTGACGCGGACCCCGTCGGCGGCCAGACCGGCGGCGACCGGCCCGGGGTTGGTCAGTGCCACCACGTCGCACTGCGCCGGGAGATGCCGCAGCAGCAGACGCAGCTGCTGTTCCGCTCCGCCCACGCCGAGGCCGGTGATGACGTGCAGGGCCCTCACACGGCCCCCAGAGCACGGCCGTGGACCCGGGCCAGCCGTCGCTTCAGCTCCAGCCGCACCGGGGTGTCCGCCTGCCCCATGTGGATGCGGGGCAGCGCGAAGTCGCCGGAGCCGGCCGGGCCGGGGGCGATGGCGCAGGCGTAGCGGTAGCCGGCCCGGCGCACTGCGTCGGCGGCACGCTGGTCGAGGAAGCCGTACGGGTAGCAGAAGCCCTCGACGTCCCCGCCGGTGATGGCGGCGAGCCGGTGCCGGCTGTCGTTGACCTCGGTGTGCAGCACCTGGTCGGTCGCCATGGTCAGATCGACGTGGGTCAGGCCGTGCGAGGCGATCTCCATGCCTGCGGCGGCGGCGTGTTGGACGTCGTCCACGTCGAGCAGCGGCTTGCGCGGGCCGGTGCGCTCCCAGCTGTTCTCGCCGCCGAGCAGCCCGGACAGCACGAACACGGTGGCGGTGAAGCCCCTGCGGCGCAGCAACGGCATGGCGGTGGTGACGAAGTCGGTGTATCCGTCGTCGAAGGTGAGCCCCACCAGACCGCGCTCCGTGCCCCGGGCGCGCGCCGCGAGCAGCTCGCGCACGCTCACCCCGCGCAGGCCGCGGCCGGCCAGCCAGGCGAGCTGTCTGTCCAGTCGCTCCGGTGTGACGGTGATGTTGTACGGGTCGTCCGGGCAGTCCGAGACCGAGTGGTACATGGCCACCCAGGCGGCGGCACGCCGTCTCGGGCGTCCCCCCACGGCTGTTTCGGTGTCGGGTGCGTCCGGGCGGGGCGCGGCGGAGATGTCAGCGACCATGGCGAGGCTTTCGTGTGACGGAGCTACGGACGAAGTGCGCGACGGGAAGCAGGAGGGACCGGACGCCGGCCGCGTCGAGGAGCCGGGCCAGCAGCAGGAACACGACGGTCACGCACAGGCAGCAGACGGCGACGGCCGCCGCGGGCGAGTCGAACAGCTCCGTGCAGAGCAGTCCCGCCCCGCCCGCGCACACGGCCGCGTACACCAGCCGGGCCAGTTCGGCGACGACCCGTCGCACGTGCAACGGCACGGCGCGGGGCCCCAGCCCGTGCAGCAGGAGCAGCGCGGTGAGGGTGATGCCGGCGGCGTTGGCCGCGGCGATGCCGCGCGCACCCCACGGGTCCACGGCCCAGGCGCCGAGGACGACGGTGGCCAGCGCGCCCGCGCCCATCGCGCCCAGCGGGAACCAGGTGATCCGGCCGGTCGAGAAGTACGACCGCACCAGCGCCCCCACCAGCGTGTGCCCGAGCAGTCCGATCGCGTACACCCGCATGACGGCGGCGGTCGCGGCGGTGTCCTGCGCCGTGAACGCGCCGCGCTGGAACAGCAGTTGGACGATCTGCGGCGCGCAGGCCACGACCACGGCGGCGCCGAGCAGCACGATGCAGGCCATCAGCGCCAGGTCCCGCTCGACCCGGTCCCCGGCCCGCCGCGTGTCGCCCTCGGCGATGGCCCGCGCCACCACCGGGAAGGTGACGACGCACACCATCATCGACAGCGACATCGGCAACTGGGCGATCTTCTGTGCGTAGTTGAGGTGTGAGATGGCACCGGCGGGCAGCCCGGAGGCGAAGTACCGCTCGATGAGCACCTGCGACTGCCGGCACAGCGCGAAGAGCAGGACGGCACAGACGAGGGCCGGCACGATCGACCGGCCACGCTCCCCGTCGTACTCGGCCCCGGGCACGGTCGTGGACCGCTCGTCGCGCCCGGCGACCCGCCGCCACAGGGACGGTGCCTGTACGACGGCCATGAGGCACCCGCCGATCGCGACACCGAGCGCGGCGGACCGTACCCCCCAGCTCTCGCCGATGACGAGCATCGTGGTGATGATCGCGATGTTGTACGCGATGTAGATCGCGCCCGGCGCGAGGTAGTTGCGGTGGGCCCGCAGCGCCGCACTGCAGTACCCGGCGAGCCCGAAGCTCAGGACGCAGGTCGCGGTCAGCCGGGTGCAGGACACGGCCAGGGACGGGTCGGGCAGGCCGGGCGCGAGGACGGAGACCAGCAGCGGCGCCCCGGCCGCGAGCGCGGCGGCCGTACCGGCGAGGACCAGGCACAGGCGCGGCAACGAGGCGGCGATCAGGGCCCGCACGGGGTCGGGCTCACCGATCCCGCGCGCCCGCCGCGCCAGCGCCATGCTGAACGCCGGCACCAGCACGAACGCCATGCCGTCCTCGATCAGCAGCGTCGAAGCCATCTCCGGCAACGTCCAGGCCACCAGGAACGCGTCGGTTTCCGCCCCGGCCCCGAACAGATGCGCAAGCGCCTGATCCCGCCCGAGCCCCAGAAGCGCCGCGGCCATCGCCAGCCCGGCCGACAACAAGGTCGCCCCGGCGAGAAACCGCCCCGAGGGAGCACTGCCCCCGGGGGCCGGCGGGGCTCCACGGCCGCCCTCGGGGATGGCGGGCGTGTCGGCGCCGACCGCGGGGTCGATGGCGTGCACGGTCATTGCGGGTGGGGGATCGCTGATGCCGCTGGAGTCGGGCGCGCCCCCGGTCGTCGCCGGGTGGACGGTCATCGCGGGCCCGCTTCCGCTGTCGGCGCCCCGTCCCGTGCCAGGGCCCACCACGCAGCGAGGCCCAGGCAGACCCCCGTCAGGATGGTCGCGGGGCCGCCGATGTCGGCGTACAGGAAGTTGACGAGCTGCCAGAGCAGCAGGCCGCAGGCCGGGAGTGCGCAGTCGCGGGCGCGAAGGGTGCGGCGCAGGCGGCGCAGCGCGTACAGCAGCAGGGCCAGCCAGCTGCCCGCGACCGTGAGCAGGCCGAGCAGGCCCTGTTCGCTGAGGATCAGCAGGTACATGTTGTGCGGGGAGAGCAGCGGCTGACGTCGGTAGGCCTGGCCCGCGCCTCCTGTCTCGCTGCCGGACGACAGCGCGAGCGAGGCGTGGCCGTCCCGGTGCGCGGGAAAGGCCTTCAGCCCCACGCCCGTCAACGGGTGCCCGCTCCACATGTCGCCCGCCGCCGCCCACATGGTGTAGCGGTCGACTACCGACTGGTCCGGCGCGTCGGCGACCTGAGTGATGCTGGTCAGCCGCTCCTGCAGCGCCGACGCGCCCAGACCGAGCCCGCCCACCAGCACCACACAGACCGCGGCCACCGCCGCGTACACCTTCGCCGCCCGCCGCACCCCGGCCAGCAACAGCAGCGCCCCGCAGGTGAGCGCCGTCGCGATCCAGGCCCCCCGGCTGAAGGACAGCGCGAGCGGGAGAAGGAGCGCCAGCGCGCACACGGTCGCCAGGACCTGCTGCCGCCGCGCCTTCGTCCCGAGGGCGAGCCCGACCGCGGCCACCATCCCGAGCGACACGACGGTCGCCATCCCCATCACGTCGGACGGCCCGAACGTGCCCACCGCCCGGATGTCGGCTCCCTGATACGACGCCCCGGTCCCGGTGAGGTACTGGCGCACGCCGATCCCGCCCTGCCACAGCGCGAGGCCGAGCAGTGACCACAGCACCAGCCGGGCGCCCTGCCGGTCGCGCACCAGCAGCATCACGGCGAGCGGGACCAGCACGAACACCTGCAGATAGCGCGCCAGTCCGGCGACCGCGTCACCGGTGGTCACCGCTCCCGCCGCGGCGACCGCGATGCCCACCACGGGCAGCCCGAACACCACCGCGGCCGTCCGCGTCAGCGGCGCCCGTGCCTGCCGTACGGCGTGGACGACGGCACACAGCACGGCCAGTGCGGAGGCGGCGTCGGCGGGCGTCGCGGCCCTGCCCGGCGTGACGGGAAGCCCCAGCAGGACGACGACCGCCACGACCGGCAGCACGGGCAGGACGGACCGGACCCGGCCGAGCGCCGGCCACGGCAGCGCGAACGCGGGCGAGGTTGCCGCGGAAGTGGTCACCGGTGCTCAGCTCCCCGTCGGCCGGACGAACTGTGCCGCCGTGCGCAGCAGGATGCAGACGTCCTGCCACAGCGACCAGTTGTCGATGTAGGCGTTGTCGTAGCGGCACCGGTCCTCGATCGAGGTGTCCCCGCGCAGCCCGTGGATCTGCGCGAGCCCGGTGATGCCGGTCCGCATCCGGTGGCGGGCCGGATAGCCCGGATGGGCCTGGCTGAACTTGGCCACGAAGAAGGGCCGTTCGGGTCTGGGCCCGACCAAGCTCATGTCCCCGCGGAACACGTTCCACAGCTGCAGCAGCTCGTCCAGCGAGGTGCGGCGCAGGAAGTGACAGAACGCGCTCATGTCCTGTTCGTTCGCCACGCTCCAGCGCGTCGCCGCCTCGTGGTCGCTCGCGGGCCGGTGGGTGCGCAGCTTCAGCATCGTGAAGGGCCGTCCGTCCTTGCCGATCCGCTCCTGCCGGAACACCACGCCGGGACCGTCCATCACCCGCAGCACGACCGCGCAGACCAGCAGAACCGGTCCGGCCAGCACGAGCAGTGCCCCCGACAGCACCACGTCGAGCAGTCGCTTGCCCACGCTCCCGCGCCGCGGCCCGCGCCCCGGGCCCAGCAACCTGCGCGAGAACCCGGCCAACTGCCCGGCCCCCGGGCGGTGTCCGCCCAGTCCGTACGACGCCGGGTCCGTGTCGAGCTCCCACAGCACGCATCCGTACGCGGCCAGCGCCCGCAGCGCGGCGGCCTTCTCCTCCCGGGTGCCGGCGCCCACCACGAGCACCTCCTCCACCCCGTTCTGGATCGCCGCCCGGCGCGCCTCCAGCGCCGTGGTGAGCACCGGCAGCCCGGGCTCGCCGTCGGTCTCGTCGAGGAACTCCAGGTCGTCGGCGACGAGACCCACCGGCCTTACTCCGCAGCCGGGTTGGCGCAGCAGCGCGGCGGAGACCCGCCGGGCCGTCGCGACGGGGCCGACCACCAGAGCGGGGGAGGGCCGGCGCACCAGTGCCCGGCGCCGGAACCCGTGCACCGCCGCCCGGCCCGCACAGGCTGCCGCGCAGTGCACGACGACGGCGGTGACCAGCACGGCCGGCGCGAGCGAGCGCAGCGGGGAGAGCGCGACGACGGCCGCCCAGCCGACGGCGATCCGACCGCAGACGGCGGGCAGTTCGTCGAGCGCGCCGGGGACGATGAGGGTGTCGTACAGCGCGGCCCGCCGGTTCAGCACGACCACACCGAGGGCGAGCAGGGCGATGACCAGCGGGTACCTGTGGGACACGGGCAGGACCAGCGCCCCCAGCAGGACGCCCCCGCCGTCGGCGAACCCCAGGGACACCCGGGAGGTCCGGCGCGGACTACGGGCTTCCCGTCCGGCGGGCCCCCGGCGTCCGGCGGAAAAGCCGCGCGGGGCAAGGACGGTGACGGCGCCCTCGGGCGCCCGCTGCTGCCCCGGTGAGGCAACGGTGCTGTCCGCGGTCATGTGGTGATGCACTTCCTGCCCTCGTTGGGTCCGACGACCTGCGCGGTGACGAGGTCGAGCAGCTCGCGGTAGACGTCGCTCACGGCGTCCGTGGCGTGCCGCAGATCGTGGCCGGCGAGCACATGCGCGCGGCCCTGGGCGCCCAGCGCCGCGCGCAGCGGCTCGTCGAGCAGCAGCGCGGTGAGCGCCCGTGCCAGTGCGGCCGGGTCGTCCGGCGGCACCAGGCAGGACGACAGCTGGCCGGGTGGAAGGCTCTCGCCCGCTCCGTCCACGTCCGTGACGACGACCGGCCTGGCACACGCCATGGCCTCCAGCGGGGCGAGCGCCATGCCCTCCCAGCGCGACGGCAGGACCACGACGTCGGCGGCCCGGTACCACTGCGCGGTGTCGGTCGTCGTGCCGGCGAACTCCACCGACGCGGGCGCACCGGCACGCAGCCGGTCCGCGTCCGGGCCGTCGCCGACCAGCACCAGCCGCGCGCCGGCCACTTGGCGTACCACCTCGGGCCAGGCCGCCAGGAGCACGTCCTGCCCCTTCTGACGGCACAGCCGGCCCACGCACACGACCAGCGGGCTGGCCCCGGACCGTGCGCTGTCACCCTCCGGCCGGAACCTGTGGGTGTCGACCCCGTTGGGGACCACCCGCCACGGGGCGGTGATGCCGGCCCGCACTCCGGTGAGCCGCTCGGCCTCGCTCACGCACAGCACACGTGCCGCCCAACGCGCCCCGAACCGCTCCCAGTCCAGCGCCACCCGCGCGACGAGTCCCTCCGCGGCCTCGAACGACCAGGCGTGCGGCTGGAACACGGTCGGCAGGGCGCCGCGCACCGCGAGCCGGGCCGCGAGCCCTGCCTTCGCGCTGTGCGCGTGCACCAGGTCGGGCCGCACATCACGGCACAGCCGGGCCAACTGCCTTACCTCGGCCGGGAGTCGGTGCCCCGGCGAGCGGGTCGCGTCCCAGCGGAGCACCGTGCAGCCCAGCGTGCGCAGGGCGTCGGTCAGGGTGCCGCCCGGCGGACAGGCCACGGTCACCCGCAGCCCCGCGGCCAGTTGAGCCGCCACCAGGTCCGTCACGACCCGCGCGACACCGCCCTCGACGGGCTGGGCCACATGCAGGATGTGCGGCGTAATGCGCATGACCGAGGCTGCCCTTCCGAGGAAAAGAGTCCGAACCAGCGACACGACGTGTGGCTTACTGGACCAAAGGGACGAGCAACGCCAGCCACTTATCCATACTTATCTGAGAAGCGGTCAAGTGTGTTGGAATGATGACGTTTTCGGAGTTGTTTCTCGCAGGGGATCACCCATTCGGACCCGCTGCGGTTGCGTGACGGCCGCCGATCGGTCTTCTCGTATGAGTTCCCGGAAGTTGGCGGCTCAGAGTTTCCAGAGCGGCGTGGCCATCGTTAGCCCAGGAGAACGCGAGTTAGCGAAGATGATTTTCCTGGAAAGGAACATGATGAAGAACCTGAAGGCTGCTGCCGTCGTCGTCGGCTCCCTCGCCATCGCCGGTGCCACCGTGCCCGCCGCCTCCGCGGTGAACATGCCGGCGCAGGGCCTCGTCGACAACGGGAAGACGGTCGCCCGCAGCCTCCCCTCGGCCGCCAAGGTGCCGACGGGCTACGTGGGGAACAACGTGAAGCGCACTGCGGACAAGGTGAAGAAGGGCATGAAGTCGCAGGGCGTCGTGAAGACCCCCGTCATCGGCGGTGCCCTGCCGAACCCCGTCGACGGCCAGCTGCTCGGTGGACTTCCGCTCCGGTAGGCATCAGGTAGACCATTCGTTCCTTTGCGCCGAAGGGCCGGCTCCGCACTCGGAGTCGGCCCTTCGGCATGTACGCGGGAATACAATGGCCCATTGGGCCGAACGGACGATTCAGGGTGACCGGAGGCGGAGCAACCCCGTTGAACCCATTGAATGGGCGCTTTTTCCTCCTTGCCGGCGCTCCTTGACCGTGGGCCCTGTCTGCACGCTGACGCAGACAGGGCCCACGGTCTTGGACCGGAGGCTTTTTGGACCGGAAAGGGTGCGGGCAAGCCGATGGCGGCCCGCCGGCTTACCGGCGGACCGCCATGGGTGAAGCACTGATCAGAACAGGAAGCCGCCGATGTGCGCGGAGTTGCGGGCCTGCTCGACCTTGCCGGTGTTGCAGCCGACGTACTTCGAGTTCGGCGCGATCGTCGCGGCGAGGACGGCGCCGTTCGACCACGGGGCGATGCAGCGACCGTCGATCAGGGTGCCGTTGACGATGGCAAGACCCTGCTGCGGGTCGTTGACGACGACCGGGGACGACGAGAAGCCGCTACCGCCCTTGACGGTGGTGGTGTCAGTGTCGGCCGCCGCAGTGCCGCCGGTCGCGAGGACGATGCCCGCGGCGATGGCGGAAATGGCCGTAACCTTGTTACGCATGATTGAGCCTTTCCGGGCTGCGTTGAGGATTACCTGCTGCGAATGGTTCGCGGCAGGGGTCAGAACAGCAGGCCGCCGCTGTGGATCTCGTTGCGGCCCTGCTTGATCTCGCCGGTGTTGCAGCCGACGTACTTCGAGTTCGGCGCGATCGTGGCGGCGAGGACGGCTCCGTTGGACCACGGCACGGCGCAGCGAGCGTCGACGAGGGTGCCATTGACGATGAGCACACCCTGCTGCGGCGCGTTGACGACGACCGGGGACGACGAGAAACCGGTGCCGCCCTTGACCGTGGTGGTGTTGCTGTCGGCCGCGGCGGTGCCGCCGGTCGCGAGGGCGATGCCCGCGGCGAGGGCGGAAATGGCCGTAACCTTGTTAAGCATGAGCTGAGCCTTTCCGGGCTGCGCTTGGTGTTTACCTGCTGCGAATTGCTCGGAGCAGGGGTCAGAACAGCAGGCCGCCCTTGTGGACGGAGTTGCGGGCCTGCTCGATCTTGCCGGTGTTGCAGCCGACGTACTTCGAGTTCGGCGCGATCGTGGCGGCGAGGACGGCTCCGTTGGACCACGGCACGGCGCAGCGAAGGTCGACGACGGTGCCGTTGGCGATGAGAACGCCTTGCTGGGGCTCGTTCACGACGACCGGGGACGACGAGAAACCGCTACCGCCCTTGACGGTGGTGGTGTCGCCGTTGCTGCTCGGGTAGCCGCCGGCCGAGGCAATGCCGGCGCTGCCGACGACGGTGCTGAGGGCGAGGGCCGTGATGACCGCGAACTTCTTGGGCACTTGGTTCCTTCCTGAATTCACGGTTGCGCACGCTTACGAAAAGGAAACCCGTATATGCACGCCTAAGTCACGGTGGGAACATTCAAACGCGGCTAGATTCCATCGGATGGCGCAATGCCGAGTGCCGGCCGGGAGTCGAGTGGGAATCCGCGAGGTCATCCATGAAATGCCCCGGATCGTTTGCCGAATGGCGCCGTCCGGAACGGCGTGCCGACATGCGTCCGGCCCACCGGCAGGGTGTGGGCCGGTGGGCCGGGACGCTTGGTTCGCGTGTGCCAGGGGGCTTGCGGGCCCGCCGGGCGCGAAGAGGGAGCTGCGGTCCGGACTGAGTGTCCGGGCCGCGGAAGGCCTCCGGCTGTCGAGAACCGGATCAGAGTCTCAGAATTCCGGGGCCGGCTTTCGCCGGTACGGGCGACTCGTAAGGTTGCCGGGTCGTCACTTTTTGGGGAGCAAGGTGCCGAGTCCGGAGGCGGTCGGGGCCTGCAGCGGGCGGACCTGGACGGTACCGCTGCCGGCCGGGTTCTTCACCGGAATCGTGGGCCGCTTGGCGGC
The DNA here is from genome assembly GCF_053608645.1 of Streptomyces sp. NPDC055013. NCBI lineage: Bacteria > Bacillati > Actinomycetota > Actinomycetes > Kitasatosporales > Streptomycetaceae > Streptomyces > Streptomyces sp. NPDC055013. Next base: position 13,646 of record NZ_JBSGVW010000062.1, on the reverse strand, counting down.
GTCCGGGTCCATACCGTCCAGGTAAACGCCGGACATGGCCCCCGACTTCTTCTTGTCGAACGCCGTGCCCTTGGCGATCCCGCCGTCACTGGCCAGTCGCGCCACGGTGTCGGCCGCGGGCACCACGGCCGGCGTCACCTTGGTCGGGGACATGAGACCGAGCGGCCCGGCAGGGCTTCCCGATCCTCCGGCGGCCACCGCCGCGGCGGCCGAGCCACCCACAAGACCCGCACCGATGGCCAAAGCCGCAGTGGTGAAAACTGCCTTCTTCATCATTCACCTCGCTGGAAAGTACCTCTGATCCGACGGTTGGAGAACATAGCAGTCCAACAGCACTTCAAAAGCGACGCGTTACTCCATACGCATGAAAGTCGGTGAAGTGAAGAATGGAATGCGCAACGGGATTCCGATGGATTGACATCTGGTCCGCGAATCAATTCATCGTATGGTGAGTACGGCCCGGTTGGGCCGCCTGCGCGATCAAGAAGATGAAGTTCGGAATTGCCGAACGGAACCTTCGTCGAGCCGGTCCGGTCCGGGACGTCCCGCGGCCTACCCTCGCCGCCATGACCACCGACAGCCACGCTCTCACGCCGGCCGCGGCCCTGGGCAGGTCGCTCGTCTGGGCGGAGGAATTCACCGCTCCGATCGCCTGGGGCGCCAGATGGACCGGCGACAGATCGAGCGCCTACCGCTACTGCGATCACAACCCCGACGACAACAAGCTCGACTGGCTCACCCCCAGCGCCGTGACCGTCTCGAACGGCGTGGCCACCTTCACCGCCACACCGGCCGGCCGCACCCTGGAAAACGGCCGACAGGCCTGGCACACCGGCCTGCTCACCACCGAGTACTCCGCCGAGGAGTTCCGGGTGCGGGCCGGGGACTACATGGAGACCCGCGTCAGACTGCCCCACGGGACCGGCGCCTGGCCGGCGCTGTGGACCTGGAAGGACGGCGGGAACGAGGTCGACTGCTTCGAGTACCACTCGGACAACCCGCACCTGCTGGAGCTGTCCAACCACGTCCACCACGCCGCGACGTACTACACCGACGTCGACGCGATCGGCCCCGGCCGATGGGTGTCCATCGGCACCGTCCTCGGCGCGACCTGCGTCGAGTGGTACGTCAACGGCGTCCGCGTCTTCGCCGACGGCACCGGTGTCGGCCCCGGCTGGTCGGCGTATCCGATCCTCAACCTGTCCCTGTGCGCCGGCCAGTACCACGCGGCACCCTGTGACCCGGCCCCGATCACCTTCGACGTCGACCACCTCCGCGTCTACCGCTGATCACCGTCCAGGCGCTGACGACATCGAGAAGCGGTCCCCGTCCCTCGTTCGGGCGGACGATCCCCCGCGGTGTCGGCCGGTCGGGTGAGCGTGCGCCGGAACGCCGCGCGGGCCGTCGATAAGGTCACGCGGTGGCACCTGACTCAAGCGCCTCTGCGCGGCCGATGCGCCGGACCGCCGGCGGCAGCCGGGCGTTCGCCCTGCTGCTGGTGCTCTGCGGGGCGGCCGGGCTGCTCGCCTCCTGGGTCATCACCCTCGACAAGTTCAAGCTGCTGGAGGACCCGAACTTCACGCCGGGCTGCAGCCTGAACCCGGTCCTGTCCTGCGGCAGCGTGATGGAGAGCGAGCAGGCCGAGGCCTTCGGGTTCCCCAACCCGATGCTGGGCCTGGCGGCCTACGCCGTCGTGATCTGCGTCGGCGTCAGTTTGCTGGCCGGGGCGGCGTTCCCGCGTTGGTACTGGCTTACCTTCGCGGCCGGCTGTCTCTTCGGGATCGGGTTCGTCTCCTGGCTGCAGTTCGAGTCCTTGTACCGGATCAACGCCCTGTGCCTGTGGTGCTGTCTGGCCTGGCTCGCGACGACCCCGCTGTTCTGGTACGTCACGTCGTTCACCGTGCGCAACGGCTTCCTGCCCGCGCCGGGCCCGGTGAAGGCCTTCTTCGCCGAGTTCACCTGGGTGCTTCCGGTGCTGCACATCGGCATCGTCGGAATGCTGATCCTGACCCGCTGGTGGGACTTCTGGACGAGCTGACCATTGCACCGTACGGGCGCTTCGGTGGTGACCGCGGAGCGACCTGCGCGGTTACTCGTACGAACAGCCGAACCGTACGAGGAGTGAGCGATGGCCGTCAGCGCAGACGGGGTCTCGGTGGGTGCGGTACAGGGGACGGGCACCGCGGTGAGCAGCGGGCCGGAGCGGCGGACACGGCGGGAGTTGGGGCGGCTGCTGTTCGCCTCCGCCGCGGTGGCGCTCACTCCGGTCGTCACCGCCTCCCGGCCCTCCCGGTCAGCGGAGCGACCTCCGGACACCGACACCGCCTTCGACGAGACCTACCGCGGCCGTCGTATCAAGGGCGCCCCCATGTCGCTCGGCGGCCTCACCGCCCTCGACGTCGCCTGGCACGTCACCGTGGACGGCCGGCCGTTGCACCTGATGCGCCGTGCCGACGGGACCTGGCTGAGCATGGTCGACCACTACGGCTGGTACCGGACCCCGCTGGAGGCAACCCGCGCGGCCGTCGACGAACTCGGGTCCGGCGGGCGACTGCGTGACCTGGCTCCCGGACCGTTCGGTGGCGGGCATCCGCACAGGGAGGCGCAGCATGGCGTACGTGCGTAAGAACGTGACCGAGCTGACGCGGACCGAGCGGCGGCGGTTCGTCGAGGCGTTGCTGGAGATCAAACGGCGCGGCGAGTACGACGAGTTCGTACGGCTGCACATCGCGCACTTCGTCGGGGACGGCCACCGGGGTCTGCGCGCCGCTCACATGGCGCCCTCCTTCCTGCCCTGGCACCGCAGGTTCGTGCTGGACCTGGAGAACGCGCTGCGGCGTGTCGACTCCTCGGTGACCGTGCCGTACTGGGACTGGACCCGGGACCGCAGGACCACCTCGCTGCCGTGGACCGGCGAACTGCTCGGCGGCAACGGGCGGCCCGGTGACCGGCAGGTGATGACCGGGCCGTTCGCCTACCGGACCGGGAACTGGACCATCCGGGCGAGCGTCACCGACGGCGACTTCCTCACCCGGGACCTGGGCCGCTCCCGCAACCCGATGGCGCTGCCCACCAAGGCCGACCTGAAGCAGGCCCTCGACGACCCGGTCTACGACGTCGCCCCCTGGGACTCGACGGTCACCAAGGGCTTCCGCAACAAGCTGGAGGGGTGGGGCAGGGGCAGGGACTCCTGGCGCAACCACAACCGGGTGCACCGCTGGGTCGGGGGCGCGATGCTCGGCGGCGCGTCCGTCAACGACCCCGTCTTCTGGCTGCACCACGCCTTCGTGGACATGCAGTGGCAGCGCTGGCAGCGGCGCCACCGCAAGCACCGCTATCTGCCGGCGAAGCCGCCCGGCCGGGACAGCGTGCAGTACCGCCGGATCGTCGCCCGGGACGAACGGCTGCCGCCCTGGGACGTGACCCCGGACGAGCTGGAGGACGTGTCCGAGATCTACCGGTATGCCTGACGGCTCGGCCCGCCGGAAATTCGCTCTGCCCCGCGGCCCGTGTCCACTAGCCTCCGGACATGGCAACCGATCCGACGGAACAACTGGTCCGACTGTTCGCCGAGGAGACCCGGGTACGCGCCTTCGCCGCCGTGGCGCTGGGCGCGGCGGACGCCGAGCAGGTCGCCCTGGCGGCCGGGCTGTCCGCGAAGGAGACGGCCGTGTCACTGCGGCGGCTGCGGGAGCAGGGCGTGGTGACGGCCGGGGATGCCGGCGAACTGGGCGTGGCGTACGGCCTGTTCAAGGAGTACGCGCGGTCGGCGGCGCAGCGGGAGAACGGCACCGGGGCCGCCACGGGCCCGGCCTCCGGCGACGGGTCCACCGACATGGTCCTGCGGACCTTCGTCCGGGACGGGCGGCTGGTCCGGCTGCCGGCGCGGTGGACCCGCAAGAAGCTGGTGCTGCGGCACATCGCCGAGCAGACCTTCGAGCCGGGCGTCGAGTACCCGGAGCGGACCGTCAACGACAAGCTGCGTGCCTGGTGCGAGGACAGCGACGACGTCGACCATGTGACGCTCCGGCGCTACCTGGTAGACCTGCATCACCTGCGCCGGAGCGAGGGAATCTACCGGCGCCCGGCCGAGGCCGGGCGGGCCCCGGCGGCCGGCATCGCCTGACCGCGGCCGTCAGGGCAGCCGTCGTACCGGTGAACCCGCCAGGTACGCCTGGATGTCCTCGACCGCCTGGCCGTAGTACGTCGCGTAGTTGGCCTGCGATACATAGCCCAGGTGGGGTGTGGCGAGCAGGCGCGGCGCGGTGCGCATCGGGTGGTCGGCCGGGAGGGGCTCGGTGTCGAAGACGTCGACGCCGGCGCCCGCGATGCGGCCCTCGCGCAGGGCCCCGAGCAGGGCGTCCTGGTCGACGATCGCCGCACGTGAGGTGTTGATCAGATACGCCGTGCGCTTGAGCAGGGCGATCTCGGCGGGGCCGACCAGGCCGCGGGTGCGGTCGCTCAGGGCGAGGTGGACGGAGACGAAGTCACTGTCGGCGAGCAGGGCCTCCTTGGAGGGGGCCAGGTGGACGCCGACCTCGTCCGCGTACTCCTTGGTGAGGTTCTGGCTCCACGCGCTGACGTGCATCCCGAAGGCGAGGCCGACCTGGGCCACCCGGCTGCCGATCTTCCCCAGGCCGAGCACCCCGAGCCGGCGGCCGTGCAGGTCGGCGCCGACGGTGTGCTGCCAGGGGCCGCCCGAGCGCAGGGCGTTGCTCTCCTGGACGAGGCCGCGGGCGAGGCCCAGCAGCAGGGCCCAGGTGAGCTCGACGGGCGGCGTGGCGGAGCTCGCCGTACCGCAGACGGTGACGCCGTGCGCCTCGGCGGCGGCGTAGTCGATGACCGTGTTGCGCATGCCGGAGGCGATCAGCAGCTTCAACCGGGGGAGCCGGGCGATCAGGGACGCGGGGAAGGGGACGCGTTCGCGCAGGGTGACCACGATGTCGAAGCCGGCGAGAGCCTCGGCCAGGGCGTCCTCGCCGGGGAAGTGACGCGTGAACTGGACGACCTCCACGTCGTCCGCGAGCGGCGACCAGTCGGCGACTTCGGTCGCGACGTTCTGGAAGTCGTCGAGCACAGCACAGCGCAGCCGCACGGTGGTTCCTCTCCATGGCCGGGGCACCGACTCTACGACGGGTGGCGCGAGGGCGGATTGACCGGCAGCGGGTCCGTCACCGACCGTTGATCACGCACGCGATCATGCGCGCGGACCCGTTGTCCGCGGTCGTGTCCACACGGGAGGGGTCCACCTTGTCACCACGCATCCTCGTCACCGGAGGCAGCGGCTTCATCGGAGGTCATGTCGTCACCGCCCTCCGGGAGTCGCAGCACGACACATCGGCCCCGGTCCGGCTCCTGCTGCGCGACCCGGGGAGCATGCCACCGGGCGGCGGCCTCGCCGGCGGTGCCCCCGCGACGGACGCCGTACGGGCCGATCTGGCCGATCCGCAGTCGCTGCGGGGTGTCTGCGACGGCGTCGACGTCGTACTGCACTGCGCCTCCCACATAGGCGACGACATACGGCTCACCGAGGCCGTCAACGACCACGGCACCCGCGCCCTCGTCGAGGAGGCGACCCGCGCCGGAGTCTCCCGCGTCGTCTACGTCAGTACGGCCGCCGTGTACGGCCGAGGGCCCTTCACCGGCGCGCATGCGGGCGAGTTGCCGCTCGCACCGGCCTCGCCGACCAGCCGTGCCCGGGCCACCGCCGAACGGTATGTGCTGGACGCGGGCGGCGTCGTACTGCGCCCGCACCTCGTGCTCGGCGCCGGTGACCGATGGGTGGCGCCCGGCCTGGTCGGCCTGATGGGGCTGCTGTCGGCGGCGCTGAAGGGAGGCGCCTCGCGGCACTCGGTCGTCGACGTACGGGCGTTGGGACGCGCGGTGGTCGCCGCCGGCCTGTCGGACCGGGACCTGGCCGGCGTCCATCACGTCAACCACCCCGATCCGGTGGCCTGTTCGGAGCTGCTGGGCACGGTGGCCGACCGTCTCGCCCCGCATCTGCCGGGCGCACCCGTCGACATCGACGAGGCGCGGGCCCGCCTCGACGGGCAGCCGCGCGCACTGCACCACCTCGACATGCTCGCCGTGGACCACTGGTTCGCGGACGACGGTTTCTGGACGGGCGCAGGGGTGGAACCCGGGGTGGGTTTCGCGCGGGGCATGGCGGAACACGCGTCGTGGTACCGGCGGTTCCTGGACCGTTGACGGGTGAGGGCAGGGACTTCGTGGACATCGAATGCGCATTGACAGGCAAGGTCGCGCTGGTCACCGGTGCCGGCCGGGGCATCGGCAGAGCCATCGCCGGGCGGCTCGCCCAGGACGGGGCGCTGGTCGGCGTTCACTACGGCCGCAGTGAGGCCGCCGCCCTGGAACTCGTGGAGGAGATACGGCACAACGGCGGGCGCGCCTTCACGCTCGGGGCCGAGCTGGGGGTGCCGGGGGACGCCGGGGCCGTCTTCGAGGCGTTCGACGCGGGGTTGCGGAAGGAGCGGGAGGAGTACGGGGGGTACGGCGCGGGGGGAGTGGGCGCGTGGGAGGAGGGCGCGTCGGGAAGGGGCGCGTGGGCGGAAGGTGAGGGGGAGGAGGGTGAGCGGGGGGCGGGTGAGTCGGTGCCGGCCGCCGAAGGCTCGCTCGACATCCTGGTGAACAACGCGGGCACGAGCGGTTCGGGGCCGGTGAGTCAGGCCACTCCCGAGATCTTCGACCGCATGATCGCCGTCAACGCCAAAGCGCCGTTCTTCCTCGTACAGAACGCGCTGCCGCGGATGCGGGACGGCGGCCGCATCATCAACGTCTCCTCGCTCGCCTCACAGCGCGCCTTCCCCGAATCCCTCGCCTACGCCATGTCCAAAGGCGCGCTGGACACCATGACCTTGGGCCTGGCCAAGGAGCTCGGTGGCCGCGGGATCACCGTCAACACGGTCGGGCCAGGGTTCATCGAGACGGACATGAACGCCCGCCGCAGGACGACGCCCGAGGCGCGGGCCGCCCTGGCCGCACGGTCCGTCTTCGACCGGATCGGCCGGCCTGCCGACGTGGCGGACGTGGTGGCGTTCCTCGCCTCCGACGCCGCTCGCTGGATCACCGGCCAGTACCTCGACGTCAGCGGCGGCACGGATCTGTGACCGGCGCCGGCCGCAATGCCCCGATATGTTGGGGTCTGCTGTGGGCCGCCGGAGCAGGATGAGCGAGGACGGGACGGGGAAGTCGGAATGACCGCGTCGTACGAAACCATCGGCACCAGGCTGGACGGCAACGTCCTGTCCGCCACGTTCAACGCACCGCCGATGAACCTCATCGGCCCCGAGGTCGTGCGGGACCTGGTCGCACTGCTCGACGAACTGTCCCACCCGGCCGCCCCCCGCGTGGTGGTCTTCGACAGCGCGGACGCCGACTTCTTCTTCCCGCACGTCGACCTGACGAAGGTCGCCGAGTACACCGCGGAGGCCGCCAAGGGCGGAGGCCCCGGTGACGCGTCCCTGGGAATGCTGTTCCGCAGGCTGAGCCGGCTCCCCGCCGTCACCATCGGCAAGCTGCGCGGCCGTGCCCGGGGAGCGGGCAGTGAGTTCCTCCTGGCGTGCGACATGCGCTTCGCCGCCCGGGAGAACGCCATCCTCGGCCAGCCGGAGGTGGGAATCGGAACGCCTCCCGGAGCGGGCGCGATCCAGCACCTCACCCGTTTGCTGGGCCGGGGCCGAGCACTCGAAGCCGTACTGACCTCGTCGGACTTCGACGCCGACCTCGCCGAACGCTACGGATGGGTCAACCGCGCGGTCCCCGACGCCGAACTCGACGAGCTCGTGGCAGGCATCGCCGCACGGATCGGTGACTTCCCCCGCGACGCCCTGATCGCAGCCAAGTCGGCCATCAACGCGATCAGCCTCCCCACGCCCGCCGAAGTGCGCGCGGACGCGGCGCTCTTCCAGCAACTCGTCCGGGGCGAGAACGCGACGCAGCGCACGGCCGAGCTCTTCAGACAGGGCCTCCAGTCCCGCGGGGCCACCGAGCTCGGCCTTGGGGAGGCGTTGGGCGGGTTGCCGGTTGTCGACTGAGGCCGACGCGGACCGTCGCGTCGGCCCGGTCGGCTCCCGGGTGGGGCAACGCCTCTATACGGAGACGAGGTTGAGCACGGCGCGCTTCACGCCGGTGATGCCCTTCACTCCGTACTCGCCCGCCGACGGGTCGTAGTCGAAGGTCTTCTGGGCAGGCCCGAAGTGGCCACAGGCCAGCGGCGAGTGCTGGTAGGTGTCACCGGACGTGGTCTCGTACTCGATGTACCAGGCAACGCAGTAACCGTCGGGGGAACCCCACCCGCCACCGGGCAGGAGATCCACGACGTTGCCCTTGACCCGGGCTTCTCCGTCTTCGAAGCAGGCCGAGATCTCGCCGCGTCCCCAACTGCGGGTGTCGCTCGTTTCGACACAGCCGGGCGCCGCATACGACGTGGATGTCGCCGTCACGGAAAGGCCGACGGTCAAGGCGCTGAGCAGTGCTGCCGACAGCAGTCGCCGCATGGTGAACTCCTTGTCCTGGTAGGGAAGTGTCCTGCGGACACACCACGTCGGCCCGCTATATCTGCCCTTGCGTATCTCTACTTCGCCGAGTCCCGGCCTCCTGACGGCCTCGAAGGATCTGTATATCTCCGGCATAGACGCGCGCTTCACGCTGGGCCTGCCCCGGCTCGCTCCGGATTCGGGAGCCATTCGCGTAGCCATATGGAGGTCATCGCATGCGCCGTCACGTCGCAGGGCCCTTGCTCGCCGCCGCCCTCGCACTCCCCCTCACGTTCCTGACAGCCGGTCAGTCCAACGCCGCCCCGGCCGACAAGACCCAGGTGCTGAGCACGTGGACGCAGTCCGGTGCCGGCAGCTACGACGCCTGGAACGCGGCTCGCCAGAACCAGGCGGCCTGGAGTGCCTACGGGTTCGACTGGTCCACCGACTACTGCACGACCTCGCCGGACAACCCGTTCGGCTTCCCCTTCAAGAACGCCTGTGCCCGTCATGACTTCGGGTACCGCAACTACAAGGCCGTCGGCACGTTCGCCGCCAACAAGGACCGGCTGGACGACGCCTTCTACGCCGACCTCAAGCGTGTCTGCGCGTCCTACTCCGGCGCCCAGGGATCGGCGTGTTCGGCCTCGGCGTGGACCTACTACCAGGCGGTCTCCGTCTTCGGGAACTCGGCCATGGTCGACGGCAAGGCCGACGCCCGGTAAGTACGCCCGCTCCCTTCAGCGCCACAAGGCCAGGGCGGGACAGGGCCACGGCCCCGGCCCGCCCTCTGACCGGCCGCCCCGTCACCCCCGAGACGGAGCGGCCGGTCCTCTTCGTCAGGGTGCACACCAGCCCGGCCACCCGCCCGGACGGGCGCCGGCCCACACACACCGGAGACCCCATGCCCGCCGACCACTACGTCCTCACCCTCTCCTGTGCCGACAAGCAGGGCATCGTGCACGCCGTGTCCAGCTACCTGTTCATGACCGGATGCAACATCGAGGACAGCCAGCAGTTCGGCGACCACGACACAGGGCTGTTCTTCATGCGGGTCGCGTTCTCCGCCGAGGCGTCCCTGTCGGTGGAGAAGCTACGGGCCGGCTTCGCCGCCGTTGGGGACTCCTTCCTCATGGACTGGCAGATCCACCGGGCACAGGAACGTATGCGGATCGTGCTGATGGTCAGCAAGTTCGGGCACTGTCTGAACGACCTGCTGTTCCGCTCCCGTACCGGCGCGCTGCCGGTGGAGATCGCCGCCGTGGTGTCCAACCACCCGGACTTCCGGCACCTGGTCGGCACGTACGACATCCCCTTCCACCACATTCCGGTGACGAAGGACACCAAGAGCATCGCCGAGCAACAGGTCCTCGACCTGGTCGAGGCGGAGCGGGTGGAGCTGGTGGTGCTGGCGCGCTACATGCAGGTCCTCTCGGACCATCTGTGCAAGCAGCTCAGCGGACGAATCATCAACATCCACCACTCCTTCCTGCCCAGCTTCAAGGGCGCCAAGCCCTACCACCAAGCGCACGCACGCGGTGTGAAGCTGATCGGCGCGACCGCCCACTATGTGACCGCCGACCTCGACGAGGGGCCGATCATCGAGCAGGAGGTCCGACGGGTCAGCCACGCTGTCACCCCGGAACAGCTCGTGGCCATCGGCCGTGACGTGGAATGCCAGGCGCTGGCCCGGGCCGTGCACTGGCACAGCACACGCCGGGTCCTGCCCAACGGACATCGCACCGTCGTCTTCCCTTGAGAACACCGGAGAATCCGCCGACCCCGTCCGTATAGCCGACGTGTAGCCGGGGCGGCGAGGGTGCCGGGGACGGCACGACGGCCGTCTTGAGGAGTCTGCGAGGAAGCCCTTGACCACGGCGGCGATTGACGTGATCTGCCCGGCTTGGAACCGGTCCGAGGCCATCCGCCCGACCATCGACAGCGTTCTGGCCCAAACCTTCGACGACTGGCACCTTTTCGTCGTCTCCGACGGCTGCACCGACGACACGGACGACGTGGTGCGCTCCTACGACGACGAGCGCATCGAGCTGATCCGCACCGAGCGGCACGGCCACCCCGGTGGCCCCCGCAACATCGGCCTGGCCGCGTCGACCGCGCCGGCCGTCGCCTACCTGGACCACGACGACCAGTGGCTGCCCGAGCACCTGGCCGTGCTGCGCCGCGAGTTCGAAGGCGGCGCCCGCCTGGTGGCGACCGCGAGCATCGGGATGAACGCGCAGGGGGAGGAGGAGTACCGGTCCCACCCCCTCAACGGGCTCTGGCACCCAGAGCTCCAGCTGCTGTGGCCGTTGTACGAGCCGTCCCGCGTAGGCCATGTGCGCGGGCTTCCCGAGAGCGTCGGGGGCTGGACCACCGACCACACCGGCATGGACGACTGGGACCTGTGGCTGCGGCTCGCCGATGCCGGAGAGCGCTTCACGACGGTGACCGACCGCACCGTCGTGATGTTCCTCAGGGACACCTCGCTGCGCCACACCATGCCGGTCAGCCACCACCTGACCTTGGGAACGCTGCCCGACGAGGCGGCGTGCGTCCAGCTCACCGAGGCCATCCGGGCCCCCGAGGTGCAGGACGAACTGCGCTCCCGCTTCGCCGAGGAGATGCTCCGCTTCTACGGCGCGAAGGCCGCCTCCGGTGAACTGGTGATGCCGAAGGGCATGACCACCGAGGAGGCCCTGACCGGCATGGAGAAGTTCGTCACCGACCCGGCCACCCCCATGCTGCGTGAACTCTCCTTCGTCCAGGAGGAGGACCACTTCGCGGTCGTCCATCCCCTGCAGTGCAGCAGCGACCGGCACGCCGAGCGGCTCCGGGCGTTCCTGCGCACCCACGACGCCGGCCGGCACGCCATCGTGCGTCGGCTCATCGCGACCGTGAGCCGGTAGCCCCGGCCCGACCGGATCGTCGGCCGCCTCTCAGTGACTCGACAGCAAGCTACGGAGGGCTCCATGAAAGCTTTGGTCCTGGCCGGAGGCGCGGGCACCCGGCTGCGTCCGATCACCCACACCTCAGCCAAGCAACTGGTCCCGGTGGCCAACAAACCGGTGCTCTTCTACGGTCTTGAGGCGATCGCCGAGGCCGACATGGTCGAGGTCGGAATCATCGTCGGCGACACCGCCGAGGAGATCCGCGAAGCGGTCGGCGACGGCGCGCAGTTCGGCCTGAAGGTCACCTACATCCCGCAGGCGGCCCCGCTCGGGTTGGCGCATGCGGTGCACATCGCCCAGGACTTCCTCGGCGACGACGACTTCGTGATGTATCTCGGTGACAACTTCATCGTCGGCGGGATCAGCGGTCTCGTGGACGAGTTCCGTGCCACTCGGCCCGCCGCTCAGATCCTGCTCACCCGCGTCTCCGACCCGTCCGCCTTCGGGGTCGCCGAACTCGATGAGGGCGGCAACGTCGTCGGCCTGGAGGAGAAGCCCATCCGGCCCAAGAGCGACCTCGCCGTGGTCGGCGTATACCTCTTCACACCGGCGATCCACCAGGCGGTCCGCTCCATCGAGCCCGCCTGGCGCGGCGAGCTGGAGATCACCGACGCCATCCAGTGGCTGATCGACCATGAGCAGACCGTCCGCTCCACCACCATCTCCGGCTACTGGAAGGACACCGGGAACCCCGCCGACATGCTCGAGGTGAACCGTTCCGTACTGGAGACGCTCGAGCCCTTCGTGCACGGCCGGGTCGACGAGGGGTCCGAGGTCATCGGGCGGGTCGTGATCGAGGAGGGCGCCGAGGTCATCGGCAGCCGGATCGTCGGCCCCGTGGTGATCGGCGAGGGCACCGTGGTGCGCGACGCCTACATCGGTCCCTACACCTCGGTCTCCGCCAACTGCCGGATAGAGGAGAGCGAGATCGAGTACTCAATCGTGCTGCGCGGGTCCTCGCTCTGCGGCGTCCGCCGGGTCGAGGCCTCCCTCATCGGCCGTGACGTCGAGGTGACGCCCGCCCCGCGTGTACCGTCCGCCCACCGGCTCGTGCTCGGTGATCACAGTAAGGTTCAGATCTCGTCGTGAGCACCAGGATTCTCGTGACCGGCGGTGCCGGTTTCATCGGCTCCCACTACGTCCGCAGGCTGCTCGGCCCCGAGGGCCCGGGTGATGTCTCGATCACCGTGCTCGACCTGCTCACCTATGCCGGCAACCCGGCCAACCTCGACGAGGTCCGTGATCACCCCGGCTTCTCCTTCGTGCACGGCGACATCTGCGACGCGGAGCTGGTGGGCAAGCTGATGGTCGAGCACGACCAGGTGGTGCACTTCGCCGCCGAGTCGCACGTCGACCGGTCGATCGACGGTGGCGCGGAGTTCGTACGGACCAACGTCGTGGGCACCCACACGCTGGTCGAGGCGGCGCATCGCGCCGGCGGCCGTACCTTCGTGCACGTGTCCACCGACGAGGTCTACGGATCGATCGACACCGGCTCCTGGCCGGAGACCCATCCGCTCGCCCCCAACTCGCCCTACTCGGCAGCCAAGGCCGCCGGTGACCTGCTCGCCCTGGCCTACCACCGCACCCACGGTCTGGACGTCCGCGTCACCCGCTGCTCCAACAACTACGGGCACCACCACTTCCCCGAGAAGCTCATCCCGCTGTTCGTGACCAACCTGCTCGACGGCAAGAAGGTCCCGCTGTACGGCGACGGCGGCAACGTCCGCGACTGGCTGCACATCGACGACCACGTCCAGGGCATCGAACTCGTCCGCACCAAGGGCCGGGCCGGCGAGGTCTACAACATCGGCGGCGGCACCGAGCTCTCCAACAGGGAACTCACCGGCTTGCTGCTCGACGCGTGCGGCTCCGACTGGGAGACCGCCGTCGAGTACGTCGAGGACCGCAAGGGCCACGACCGCAGGTACTCGGTGGACTGCACCAAGATCCGCGAGGAGCTCGGTTACGCGCCCCGCAGGGACTTCCGCGAAGGCCTCGCGGAGACCGTGCAGTGGTACCGGGACAACCGCGCTTGGTGGGAGCCCCTCGCAGAAAAGGTATAGAGCAGCCCTCGAGAATCGTGCGGACCGCAGATCCAGACGTACTTGTGAGGTGTCATCGTGGCCAATCCGTTCGAGAACGACGAGGCGTCGTACTTCGTCCTCGTCAACGACGAGGGCCAGCACTCGCTGTGGCCGGC
>NZ_JBSGVW010000061.1:0-29567 GCF_053608645.1 Streptomyces sp. NPDC055013 | reverse complement strand
GGGTTCCCTAATATGGGGGTCCACCCCGTATTAACGCCGGGCCCTCGCCGCCAAGGGGCGGTTTCCGGGGCCCCCGCCCCTGAGAGCAGGGGCGGTCGCCCGCGCTCATGCCCCGCGGGCCTTCAGGCCCCGTCAGCCCTGGGCATGCTCTCGTCCCGCGGCCCGCCACCCCAGGGTCCGTACGACCTCGGACACCCGCGTGTAGACACCGGGACTGCCCGCGCGACCGCAGCCGGTGCCCCAGGACACGAGACCGATCAGCCTCCCCTGAGCGACCAAGGGCCCACCGCTGTCCCCCTGACAGGCGTCCCGGCCCCCTTCCCGCTCCCCGGCGCAGACCATGCTGCCGGCCTGGTATCTGCCGTCACCACCGCCCGGATAGGCCTGCTGGCACAGGGTGTCGGGCAGTACGTGCACGCGTGCCGCCCGCAGGCTGCGCGGGTAGTCGCCCGCCCCCGTGACGTCTCCCCACCCGTAGACCAGGGCCGGGGTCCCTGGCGCATAGGCGGGATCGCCGGTGCGGGCCATCCTGATGACCGAGCTCGCGGGAAGCGGCTGGGCGAGGGAGAGCACGGCGAAGTCGCCCGCGTTGCTGACATCGTCGTAGGCCGGGTTCACCCAGCTGCCGCGGACCCGGATCTCCTGGCCCCGGCCGGACGTGAGGTCCGTACGGCCCGTGATGACGGTGAAGTCGCGTACCTGGTGGGCTGGTGCCCCCATGACCTCCTCGCTGAGGCAGTGGGCCGCGGTGAGCACGGTGGTCCGGCCGACCGCCACGCCGACACAGAACTGACCCGCCCGCGTACCCCCGAACCGGTCACGGCTGGACAGCGCCACGGTCCACGGACTGCCCGACACATCGACCGGGAAGCCGCCGACGACGACACTGTCGGCAGCCGCGGGGGCGGCGGACGCCAACGGTATGGCAGCCGCCACGGCCGCCAGGACCAGCGGCCGGGCGAGGGCCCGGATAAGGGGACGTCGCATGCACGCTCCTCACTCTGGAGTGGTCGTGGGACACCCAGAGTGATTCAGCCCGCCCGACCCCGCACCCGCGCGCCGGCCCGAAGGCTCTCCCTGACAGCACGAAGGCCCGGTCCCCACTCGGGGGCCGGGCCTTGTGTGTCGTACGGGTGCGACCTAGTCGAGGTAGTCGCGCAGCACCTGGGACCGCGACGGGTGGCGCAGCTTCGACATGGTCTTGGACTCGATCTGGCGGATCCGCTCGCGCGTGACGCCGTAGACCTTGCCGATCTCGTCGAGGGTCTTCGGCTGACCGTCGGTGAGACCGAAGCGCATGGAGACGACGCCCGCCTCGCGCTCGGACAGGGTGTCGAGTACCGAGTGCAACTGCTCCTGCAGAAGCGTGAAGCTGACCGCGTCGGCCGGGACGACGGCCTCGGAGTCCTCGATGAGGTCACCGAACTCGCTGTCGCCGTCCTCGCCCAGCGGGGTGTGCAGGGAGATGGGCTCACGGCCGTACTTCTGGACCTCGATGACCTTCTCCGGGGTCATGTCGAGTTCCTTGGCCAGCTCCTCCGGGGTGGGCTCGCGGCCCAGGTCCTGGAGCATCTGGCGCTGCACGCGCGCGAGCTTGTTGATGACCTCGACCATGTGCACCGGGATACGGATGGTGCGGGCCTGGTCGGCCATGGCGCGGGTGATCGCCTGACGGATCCACCAGGTGGCGTACGTGGAGAACTTGTAGCCCTTGGTGTAGTCGAACTTCTCGACCGCGCGGATCAGACCGAGGTTGCCCTCCTGGATGAGGTCCAGGAAGAGCATGCCGCGGCCGGTGTAGCGCTTGGCCAGGGAGACCACCAGACGGAGGTTGGCCTCCAGGAGGTGGTTCTTGGCGCGGCGGCCGTCCTCGGCGATGATCTCCAGCTCGCGCTTGAGCTTCGGGGCGAGCTTGTCGGCGTTGGCCAGCTTGTCCTCGGCGAACAGACCGGCCTCGATGCGCTTGGCGAGCTCGACCTCCTGCTCGGCGTTGAGCAGCGGGACCTTGCCGATCTGCTTGAGGTAGTCCTTGACCGGGTCGGCGGTGGCACCGGCGGCCGCGACCTGCTGCGCGGGCGCGTCGTCCTCGTCCTCGTCGGACAGCACGAAGCCGGCGCTCTCGGCGCCCTCGGGCTCGTCGCCGCCCTTGGGGGCGTCCTCGAGGACCTCTTCCTCGACGAGCTCGGCGTCGTCCTTCTTGCCTGCGGTGGTCTTCTTGGCCGCCGTCTTCTTGGCGACGGTCTTCTTCGCGGCCGCCTTCTTGGCTGTCGTCTTCTTTGCAGCCGCCTTCTTGGCGGGGGCGTCGTCCTCGACGGCGGGCTCGGCGGCGGACGCCTCGGGCGTGGCGTGGGCGGTGGCCTTCTTGGCGGTCGCCGTCTTGGCTGCGACCGTCTTCGTTGCGGTGCGCTTGACCGGACTCTTCGCTGCGACGCTCTTACGGGTGCGCTTGGGCTCCGCGGCACTGACCATCAGCGTCACACCCTCTTCCTCGAGGATCTGGTTGAGGCTGCGCAGTACGTTCTTCCACTGAGTGGCCGGAATCTGGTCAGCTTCGAAGGCCCGACGCACATCGTCGCCGGCGATCTGCCCCTCAGCCTTTCCCCGCTCGATAAGAGCCATGACAGAGACGGACTCGGCGATCTCCGGCGGGAGCGTACGGGATGTGCTGGCCGACACGAACAACCTCTCGGAACGTTGGAAAACGGCTTCCGGCCCCGTCCACTGCGGACAGGAGCCGACCACCGGCCTGGGGATTGGACCGACGGTGCGGGCGGGGGCCGGGAAGATGCACAGCGCCTTGAGCGGCGTCCGTATTCCTTCCTCGGCAGTCACCTCTTAGGTCATCGCGCTGTTTCCCCGAGCGTTACGCCCAATCTGCGTGGCCCGAGTCACATCCCGTAACCGATCAAAAGCAGACAGACGCAGACATAACAGGTCGCCCACGGCCCGAACCATGCACTGTACGGCGTTCCGCGGCCTCGTCGCACCGTCGGACCCGCAGGATCCGTACTGGATCCTGCGGGTCCGACGGGGGAGGGAGCGCAGACCGGGAGATGCCACAGGAGGGGGAGGCATCCCGGCCGCGCCACCCGGTGGCGCGGTCAGTGCTCGCGGGGGGCGGGCACCACGCGCTCGACTTCGGGGTGAACGGTGAGCAGCTGGCGCATGGCCGCCTCGGCGGCCGCGCCGTCAGCGGCGGCGAGGGCGTCGACGATCCTGCTGTGCTGCGCCAGCGACGCCTCGTTCGGCCGGTCGCAGCCCGTCACGGGGCCGCCGGAGACCTGGAGGGCGGCCGAGACGATCCCCGAAAGGTGCTCCAGCATGCGGTTGCCCGCGACCTGGATGAGCAAGGAGTGGAATTCGGCGTCGGCACGGGAGAACGTGAGCACGTCACCCTGCCCCATCGCGTGGCCCATGATCTCGACCATGTCGGCGAGCCGCTGCTGGACGTCGTCGCGTCCGTGCCCGGCGGCGAGACGGGCGGCCAGCGGCTCGATCGTCCAGCGCAGCTCGCTGAGCTCGCGGCGCTGGTCGTCGCGCTGTGGTCCGAAGGCCCGCCATTCGATGATGTCCGGGTCGAGGAGGTTCCAGTCGCTGACGGGACGCACGCGCGTGCCGACGTTCGGACGGGCGCTGACCAGGCCCTTGGCCTCCAGGACACGGAGCGACTCACGGACGACGGTGCGGGAGACCTCGAACCGCTGACCGATCTCCTCGGGCACAAGCGGACGGTCGGCACCCAGGTCGCCGGAGACGATCATCTGGCCGAGCTGCTGGACGAGTTGGCCGTGCAGCCCGCGTCCACGGCTGCCGGCGGCGCGCCGGCCCACGCGGCCCAGTTCCGGGTCCCCGCCGTCCCAGAGGGGGGCTCCGACGCGGTCGGCGACGGGGGCCTCGGCGTAGGGGTAGCGGTCGAGTTCGCCCGGGCCGGCGAGGCCGGAGTCTGCGGAGCGGGCGGCGGTCATCATGGTGTGCGCAAGGGTACTCACGCATCCTTTGTCGGCGCCGTCCTCAACTCCCTTGAGGTCTTTGGTGAAAAGCACACGAAAGGGTGATCGCTCACCCCGTCGCAATTGACGCCTTATCGGAAAGAAATGGGCTTCCCCCGGGGAGTTGTGCGCACGACAGGAACGGGGACGGCACGGATGGTCGTCATCGGACCCTGCCACGCAGGGTCGTGAGCAGGTAGGCGCAGAGCAGGGCGGTGAGCGACAACGTCAGGGCGCCGCCGACGGGTTGGGCCACGACACGCGCGGCGGCCTCCAGATAGCGCTCTCCCCCGAAGGGCCACTGCGACAGGAGCAGCTCCCGCAGCCGCAGCGGAAACCCGGCCGCCGTCCGTACAGACGGTCCTTCGAGGACCTTCTGTACGAGGGGTACGACGACGATGGGCACGGCGACCACTGCCGCGAGCCCGGCCGTGGTGGACCGGAAGAGGCCGGCCGCGAGGACTCCGGCCCAGGCGCAGCCGACCATGAGCCCGATCCAACTCGCGCTCAGCGAAAGCCAGTCCGCGGGAACCTCCGCGAGCTCCGGTCCGTATACGAGGTAGAGCACTTCGGTGTCGCAGCCCAGGGTGAGGACGGCCAGCACCAGCGCGGTGACGGTGGCGACGAGGAGTTTCGCGGCCAGCAGCCCCAGTCGGCGGGGCACGGTGCCACGATCCGCGGCCAGGGCGGGGTGGCGGAACTCGTCGCCGAACGCGATCGCGCCGAGCAGCCCGGCCCCGAGCGCCGCGGGCGGCAGCGGGAACTGCTGCGGCCACCCGGCCATCAGCCGCGCCTGCGGCGTGTGCCCGACGCGTGCCAGCAGTACGGCGGTGAGGGCGGACACCACGAGCACGGCGGCGCCGGTGACGAAGCTGGTACCGACACCGACGGCGCGCCGGAGTTCGTAGCGGAGGGGGCGGAGGGGGCTGGGGGCGGGGCGGACGGAGATGGGGGGCGGGAGGTCGGGAAGGGCGACGGCAGCGGGAGCCGGCGGACGCGACGATGCGGCGGCCTGCGCGGAAGACCCAGCCGTGGGTGCGTCGGGCCGTCGCGGAACGCCCGCCCGTGCCTGCGGCACCTCCGCGGATGCGCTCGAGGCTGTTGCGGAAGCCTCCTGCGCGGCAACTGCGGCCGGCCCCGAGTCCGACGCCGGGGGTGGCGTGGTCCTGCGCCCGCGGCCACCGGCAGCGGCAAACTCGACGTCCGAGGTGTGCGGCACCTCGTCGGTTCGCGGTTCGGACGGCTGAGGGCCCACCTCGGCACCGGGTCCCATGTCCCCGATCTCGTCGGCGAGTTGGTGGACGAGGATGCCGTGGCGGAACGCGGTCTCGCCGACATCGGCGCACGTACTTCCGTACACGGACAGACGGTTGCCGCTCTCGCGTACGACCTCGACGGAGCGGTGAGCGGTGCGCGCCTCCTTGGTGAGCAGGGAGGCGAAGCGGGAGGCGTGGGGAGTGCGGACGGCTACGCGTGGGCGCAGCCGGGTGCGGGCGAAGTCGGCGGCGTCCTGATCGGCGACGAGTCTGCCCCGCTGCAACGTGACGACCCTGTCGGCGGTGCGCGCGGCCTCCTTCGGGTCGGCGGTGGTCAGCAGGACCGTGCCGCCCTGGGCAGCGTGCGCGCGCAGCATGCCGTGCAGCCAGCGGCTCTCGCGTCCCGAGAGCCCCTTGGCGGGGCCGTCGAGAACGAGGGTGTGCGGGTCGGCCAGCAGTGCGCAGGCCAGGCCGAGGCGACGGTCCATGCCGCGTGAGAGGGTGCCGAGGCGTTCCTCGCGCAGGCTGACGAGGCCGACCACCTCCAGGACTTCGTCGGCGCGCCGGGCCGGAACGCCCGCGGCGGCGCACAGCATGCGCAGATACCCACGGACCGTGCGCGCCGGGTGCCCGGGGAGGTCGCCCAGCAGCACGCCGACTTCGCGCGAAGGGTGGGCGATGCGGTGCAGGGGGCGGCCTCTGAAGTAGGTGATTCCACAGCCCCGTTGGAGTTCGAGCATGAGTCTGAGCACCGTCGACTTGCCCGCTCCCGACGCCCCGAGCAGCGCGGTGACGCGGCCCGCTTGGGCCTCGAAGGAGACGTCGTCGACGGCAGGAGGAAGCTCCTTGCGCGGGTCGCTGGTCAGTCCGATGGCCTGGATCACTCGCAGCAAGATAGCGCGCTATGTCCGTTTTTTCGGGTAGGGCAAGGCCCGCTGCGCAGGGGGGATTCGGCCTGAAGGGGTTTCGAGGTCCTCGTTTCCGAGCGCTGTTCGGGACCTGCGGGCCTCGTTCTCGCGCGTTGTTCGGGGCCCGTGGCGCTTGTTCCCGGCCATGCTTCGGGACCCGTGGACCTCGCTCCCTGAGCCGCGTTCGGGACCGTGACGTCGTTCCCGAACCGCGTTCGGATCGCCTGACCCTTGCCCCTCAGCCCCGTTCGGCTGCCGTGATCCTTGCCCCTGAGCCGCGTTCGGATCCCATGACGTCGTTCGCGAGCCCGCTTCGGCGTCGGGTCGCGTCCCGGCCCGCGTCGCGCTTCTGGTCCGCGTCAGACCTCGGGACGCAGCATCGGGGGGTTGAGCAGCGTGGCTCCGCCGGCCCGAAAGAGCTGGGCGGGACGGCCGCCCTGGCGCGTGGTGGTGCCGCCGGTGGGGACGAGGAAGCCCGGCGTGCCCGTCACCTTGCGATGGAAGTTGCGGGGGTCGAGCGCTACACCCCACACGGCCTCGTAGACCCGGCGCAGCTCACCGACGGTGAACTCGGTGGGGCAGAACGCCGTGGCCAGCGACGAGTACTCGATCTTCGAGCGGGCGCGCTCCACTCCGTCGGCCAGGATCTGCGCATGGTCGAAGGCGAGCGGTGCGACGGGTTCGCCGTCGCGGCCGTGGCCGCCCTGCTGCAGGAGTTCGTCGACCGGCGCCCAGCGGGCGTTACTGGCGTCGCCGCCTGCGCGGGGGGCCGGCAGGTCGGGGGCCAGCGCCAGGTGGGCAACACTGACCACCCTCATCCGCGGATCCCGC
Organism: Streptomyces sp. NPDC055013; assembly: GCF_053608645.1. Taxonomy (NCBI): domain Bacteria; kingdom Bacillati; phylum Actinomycetota; class Actinomycetes; order Kitasatosporales; family Streptomycetaceae; genus Streptomyces; species Streptomyces sp. NPDC055013. The sequence continues at coordinate 22,583 of NZ_JBSGVW010000061.1, read as the reverse complement.
TTGGGGTCGCCGTAGGTCGCGAGCTGCTCCAGGTGGGCGCCGTTGTCCTGCACCGGGACGTCCGGGTCGTGAGCACGCAGCCCCGTCTCCTCGGCCAACTCGCGCGCGGCGGCCTGCGCCAGGTCCTCGTCGGCCCGTACGAACCCACCCGGCAGTGCCCAGCGTCCCTGGAACGGCGGTTCCCCCCTGCGTACCGCCAACGCACACAGGGCATGGCGGCGCACGGTCAGCACGACCAGATCCACAGTGACGGCAAAGGGCGGAAACGCTGACGGGTCGTAGGGCATGCGGCGATCATAGTCGTCTGCTTGACGATAAACACTCCCTTCGTCGGCCCCATCGATGACTGATCCAATTCCGCCCCGGTACGGGCCTCACTGCCATCTCCCCATGTCGTGTCGTTGAGAGTCGTACGAGGTCACGCCCGCAATTGCAGCCCGTCGGCCGCTTCCTCGACCATGGCGAGACCCAGGCGGCTGACACGTACGGAGAACGGCGCACCGGCGATCCGAAGGCCGGTCAGGATGATCTCGCCCAGCGGCGCACTGCGCACGGGGCGCAGCGTGATCGTGCCCGCCGGAGCGTCCGGGCGGATTCCCGCGAGCGTGGTCAAGAGCAGCACTCCGGCTGCCGCCGCCGTGGCCGCGGGTCGGCAGGCCGCCGGATGCGGGAGGGGTGCGCTCCCGTTGGTGCGCTGCTCCCCCGCGTACATGTCGGGCAGCCGGTGGCCGAACACGGCGGCGGCGGCCAGAACGCCTCTCAGCAGAGCGCTCGACTCCTTCTCGTAGTCGGCCGCGGCGAGGCCCGCGACGGCGAGCGCCGTCTCGTGGACCCGCACGGCGCCACTGCGGTGACCGAACGGGTTGTGCCCCGCCTCCTTCACGCCCAGCCCGCGCAGGCCCCAGCCCGAGTCCATGGCCGGACCGCCGAGGAGCCGGGCGAGCTGCTCGGTCTGCACCTTGTCGAGCAGGCCGGGCGCGTGTTCGCCACCGCCCAGCAGGCCGGTGTCGAGCAGGTGGACGGCGGCGGCGCCAAGATGCGACACGAGGCGTCCGTCCGGGGCCCGGGCTGCCGCGGGTCGGCCGCCGCCCAGGTCATCGATCCAGAAGTCCGCACGGAACGCGTTCCGCAGCGCCCCGGCCCATTGCCGCAACTCGGCACCGCCCGGTCTACCGAAGGAGTCGAGCAGTTCGGCGCCGAGCAGTGCCGCACGATGGGCGTGGGCCTGGGTCTCGCAGCGGACGGGACCGCCAGGCTGCGGGTCGGGCAGATAGGTGCCGTCGCCCACAGTGGTCCGCAGCCAGGTCAGACACGACTCGGCCGCCGGGAGGAGTTCTTCGGTCTCCGGCTCGGGCAGCCCCCAACGTCGGGCCTCAGCGAGCAGTGCGGGGAAGAGCAGCGTGGCCTCCGCGCCTGTGCAGCTCGGCGGCAGATGTGTTCCGGCGTCCCTCATCGGCGCGGGGATCATGCCGGACTGCGGTCCCTGGCCCCGGAGTTGAGTGCGGGCAAGGGTGCGCAGGGTGCCCGCGGCGAGCCGGGTGCCCAGGGGCAGCGTCATCCGGGCCGCGGCGAGGGCCTCGGCCGGGGCCAGGCCACAGCGCCACGGTGCGCCCGCGGCCAGGTGGATGTCGGAGGGGTGGGCCGGATCGCGCAGCATGAGGGCCTGGAGGTCCTCGATGCTCGTCCGCAGCAGCGCCTCCACCCCGGGGTCGTCGCCGGCCGCCAGCGCCGGTGCCAGTGGGCTGGTCGCGGCTCGACCCACCGCGCGCACGGGTCCCGCACCGTCCGGCCGCACCCGGAGCTCGATACTCGCGCTGCCGCCCGGAGGGAGCACGAACTCCCAGCGCAGCAGCCCGGCCGAGGCCAGCGCGTCGGCGGGCGGGGGGTCGGCCGTCACCGCCGAGCTCCCCTTGGCGGACCACCAGCGCAGGCCGCAGTCATGGACGGTGGCGGGGAGTTCCGATCCCGCGTTGCCACTCACGATCGCACCGAGGTCGGCCAGGTCCGTGCCCAAAGCGACCTCGACCGGCAGACGCAGGGGGCGGGCGGCCGCGCTGTGCAGCGTGATCCGCTCGATGCCGTCCGCGCGACGGGTTCGCTCGACGACGACGTCCGGGTCGGGGCCTGCCTGCGGGGAACTGCGCAGCGTGCCCACGAACCGGGCGAGGTCGGCCCCGATCATCCGGGCTTGCACGGCGAGCGGCTCACGCCCGGCCACACGGAGCTGGCAGCGCGAGAGCACGCGACGTCCTGCGCGGTAGAAGCCGTCGAGGCCCCGGCCGGTCAACTGCCCCTGGTCCGTGGACATGGCGAGGCCCGGGAGCGCTACGCAGATCAGGGCGTTGTGGGTGGGAGGCAGGTCGGACCGATGTGGGGTTGGTGGCGTGGGTGTGCTGAGTGGGGTTGGTGGGGTGGGCGTGCTGAGTGGGATTGGTGTGGTCGGTTTCGTTGACGGTTGAGTCGATGAAGGGGCGTCTTGGGACGGGGACAGGCGCCTTGCTTGGTCGGGATGTGGCTGCGTTGTCGGGCTCTGGGGTGCGGGCGACGCGGGCCAGGAGGTCTGGGGCGTCGGCCGGTTGAGGGGCTTGGTGCGTCGAGGGGCGTCGCCGTAGTCCGCGCGGCGAGGGGGGTCGGCGTACTCGGCGGTCCACGGTGCACCGCCACATTCCGCGGCCCCGGGGGCATCGTCATACTCCGCGGTCCGGGGGGCATCGCCGAACTCGGCGCTCCGAGAGGCATCGCGTCGAGAGGTATCGCTCCGGCCCCTGGGCGGGCGCCGCCCCGCACCGTCCCCGGCCGGAGGCAGCCCGGTATCCAACCGTTGGGACGGCACCATTCCGCCGGGAGTGGAGCGGTCGTCAACGGCCCCGGAGGCCGGAGTCGGCGGCGGCATCGGCGGCGGCGGAGGCACCTGGATCGGCGCCGGCACCGGAGTCGACTGTGGCATGGGGCGGCTTCCTCTGCGCTCTGTGCGCCGCGGGCGTGTGCGGCACCGGCTGGGGGACCCGGAGTGACAGGGGCGGTGCGGCGGCACGACCGGTTCAGGCGTTCCGCCACTCAGGTGAACGGGGACGGATCCCTCCAGGTCACGCCCATGAGGGGGTAACTCCACCGGAGCGCCCCGCGTTTGCAGGGTTCGTCGACGTGGCTGAGCCTCTCCATGGGGACGACCCTGGGCGGCCAAGGCACTCCATGGCGTTCCCGCCTGGGCGGCTGAGACCCTCAATGACGTCCCCACGCATACGGGTTGAACCCCTGGACGGAGTTCCCGCGCGCACGGCCGAGACCCCACGTCCCCGCCCACGCGGCGTCGCAAGTAGATGTCACCGCTTCCACGACCTCGGTCGGCAGTCTGCCCTCGACGGCTCACGCGTCCCCCTCCCCGCCGGCACCTCCAGAACGCAGGCCATCCGGACGGGGTTCACTCCGACGAACGGCGCCCTTCCTCGACGTACGCGGAGCCGACCCCTTCGAGCTCCCCGGTGCCGTGCCGCCCGGCCGCACGGCACCGGGACGGCTTCCCGCCGACGCACGAGGACGCGCGGCACGCGACCCCCTCGCGCCCCGCTCCCCCGGGCTCCGCCCGGTGCCCCTGGCTGATCGAGTCAGGCTGCCCGTAGCACTCACCGTCTCCCGAGATCGGCGACCGCCGTCCTCCCCAGATGTCGGCGCGGGCTCCACCCCCGTGCCCCGCACCGACTCTTCGACGTCGTCCGGCTGATCGAGCCGCTCTGTGACATCCTCCTCACGGCTCACGCGTTCCGCGCGCAGGCAGCGGCGGATCGACTCGGGGTCCAGGCCCTCGTTGCAGGCTTGGTGCAGCAGACGGGCGAAGAGGTAGTCGCGGTCGACGCCGAGTGCCATGGCGAGGGCTTCTCGTGCCTCCAGCTCATCGCGGGTGGACCAGGCGACCCAGCCGGCGAGGGTGAGGGGCGCCGCCGCGTGCTCGCTGTACGGTCCGACACAGCGGCGGGCCAGTGCCCGCCAGAGTCGGAGCGCGGGAGCGGCCTCGTCGCCCTCCATCCACTCGGCCGCGCGGTCGCGGTTCGCGCGGTCCTGCAGACCCAGAATGAGCCTCGCGGCTTCGTCGTGGCTCAGCAGTCCGTCGTCACGGAGATCAGCGGTCAGCGTCCCGGACACGGGCGGGGCCTCGGCGAACCGGCACCTGATCCGCTCCGCCAGCTCCAGCGTCTCGACCGCCACGCCCGCGCGTTTCGTGTCGTCCAGGATCCTGGTGACCAGCTCCATGCCGACCGTGTCGAGGGCGGCCTCCTGCTCCGGGACGCCTGCGGTCTCCCAGGGCAGCAACCTGGACCGCAACTCGCGCAGCGTGCCGCGCACCTGGACCCCGGCGTACGTGGCCGCGGCGGCCAGCACGGACGTACCGGGCAGGCCCATCGGGCGGCCCTCGGGCGGACAGCACTCGGCGCGGTCGCAGCAGTACGACCAGAAGCGGCCGTCCGAGATGCACAGGGCCTCGATCACCGGCACGTCCAGGTTGCCGCAGGCGACACGCATCTTCTGGGCCAGCGGGCGCAGCCGTTCCATGACCTGGCGGCCCGTCTCGCCCTTGGCCGGTTCCTGGCAGAGGAAGGCGACCATCTGCTCCGGCCGGACTCCCCTGCGCTCGCTCCCCGTCACCAGGCCGTGGGCCAACTGCGCGGCTGCGGAGTCCCAGTCGTCCGCACTCGCTGGAATGCCGAGCCGCGCTCGGCCACCGAACCGTCCGCGGCCTGCCCTGTCGTGCAGGGCGACGAGGACGATGCTGTCCTCGGGGCGGTAGCCGAGGAGATATGGCAGGGCATCGGCGAGTTCGGCCGGGGTGCGCAGGGTGACCTGGTGCTCGGGCAGGGCCGCCTCGTTCGGGTCGGTTGTCCCAGGGGCGAGGGGCTGCTCACCGCGCCCGGCGTCATCACCCTCGGAAAATCCAGTCGCTTCGCTGTGATTCGTCATGCGACAGACGATCTCCCGGATCGCAATGTTCCGCTTGACCCTGTGGATAAGTCCGACCAGGGACACGACAATTCACTCGGACATGAGCAATCCGTGCTCTGGGGCGCGCGGCGCCATTCACTCGGGATGCGCGACGCCCGACCGTTCGCCCGACGCGATACGCAGAACTCCCTGAGCGCCGGCTCCAGGGTGTTGGCCCGGGTCCGCTGCCCTACCTGCCAAACCTCACGGAGAACGACGTCCAGGGGGCAGAGGCACAGCACGGCGGGCCGGCCGAAGTGCTGCAACCTCACCTGGATGTGGGGCTGAATCCCCACGTTCCATGCACGCACGGGCTCCTGAGCAACCCCCGGTCACCACGGCAGCCCACGCCTGCCCTCAGGCAACCGTCACCGCCGGCCTCCACAACACCCCAGAGCAGCTCAACCCGCCGCAGCGAGGACCAGAGGAAGAACCGCTTCGCTGCCGGCCCGGCGCAGGAGGCGAGCGGCGACGGCAAGGGTCCAGCCGGAGTCCGTGTAGTCGTCCACGAGCAGGACAGGCCCTGGGGAGCCAGCCAGGGCAGCAGCCAATTCCTCGGAGACGGCGAACGTGTCGGCCAGTGTCCGCAGGCGTTGAGCGGAGTTGCTGCGCCGCGCAGCATGCGCGCCGCCCGGCCCCGTGTACATCAGGGTTCCCAGATACGGCAGGCGGCCGATGGTCGCGATGCCCTGGGCGAGGGACCCGACCAGTTGCGGACGGGCCAGGGACGGTACGGCGACGACACCCACCGGCCGGGCAGAGGCGTCCGGCACGTTCGGCGCCCAGCCGCCCGGTGAACGCGCCCAGTCGGCGAGGACCGCGACCGCGGCCTGGAGCACGTCGTCAGGGACCGGACCGTCGGGGGCGTTCTCGGCCAGCAGGGGCCGCAGGCGGTTGCCCCAGCCAATGTCCGAGAGCCGGCCCAGCGCCCGCCCGGTGGAGCACTGCTCCTTGGCCGGGATACGGCCCTTGAGGTCGATACCCAGTGCGGGCATCCCCGTCGGCCACATCCGGCGCGGCTCGACCTCCGCCCCCGGGCGATCCAGCTCCTTCGTCGCCCCCGTCAGAGCCTCGGCAGAGACCGACGAGGTGATCCAGGTGCCGGCGCAGTTGTCACAGCGGCCGCACGGAGCGGCCCCCTCGTCATCCAGCTGCAGGCGCAGGAACTCCATCCGGCACTGTGTCGTGCTCACGTACTCCCGCATGGCCTGCTGCTCGGCCGTTCGCTGCCGCGCCACCCACGCGTACCGATCAGCGTCGTACACCCACCGCTCGCCGGTGGAGATCCAGCCGCCCTTGACCCGCTTGACCGCCCCGTCCACGTCGAGGACCTTGAGCATGGTCTCCAGCCGGGTACGCCGAAGATCCACCGCCGCCTCCAAGGCCGGCACCGACAGCGGGCGTCCCGCCTCAGCCAGCGACGACAGGGTCTGCCGGACCTGTGCCTCGGGCGGGAAGGCCGTATCGGCGAAGTAGCGCCAGATGGCCTCGTCCTCCTTGCCGGGCAGCAGCAGCACATCCGCGTGCTCGACACCGCGGCCGGCACGACCGACCTGCTGGTAGTAGGCGATGGGCGAGGACGGCGAACCGAGATGCACCACGAAGCCCAGGTCCGGTTTGTCGAACCCCATCCCCAGCGCCGACGTCGCGACCAGCGCCTTGACCCGGTTCGCCAGCAGGTCGGACTCCGCCTGCAGCCGGTCCGCGTTCTCCGTGCGCCCCGTGTACGACGCCACCTGGAAGCCGCGCTGCCGCAGGAACGCGGTGGCCTCCTCTGCGGCGGCCACCGTGAGCGTGTAGATGATCCCGGAACCCTGCAGCTCCTCCAGATGCTCGGCCAGCCAGGCCAGTCGGTGCGCGGCGTCCGGCAACTGCACCACACCCAGCCGCAGGCTCTCCCTCTCCAGCGAGCCGCGCAGCACCAGGGCCTCGCCGGCGCCGGTCCCCAGTTGCTCGGCGACGTCCGCCGTCACGCGGGCATTGGCGGTCGCCGTGGTCGCCAGAACCGGAACACCGGGGGCGAGGGCGGCAAGCATCGCCCGGAGCCGGCGGTAGTCGGGCCGGAAGTCGTGGCCCCAGTCGGAGATGCAGTGCGCCTCGTCGACCACGAGCAGGCCGGTGGTGGCAGCGAGCTTGGGCAGCAACTGCTCTCGAAAGTCCACGGAATTGAGGCGCTCGGGACTTACGAGGAGTACGTCGGTCTCACCGCGCTCGACCTCCCCGTAGATGGTGTCCCATTCCTCGGGGTTGGCCGAGTTGATGGTCCGCGCCCGGATACCGGCCCGCGCCGCCGACTCGACCTGGTTGCGCATCAACGCGAGCAGGGGCGAGACGATCACCGTCGGACCGGCACCACGTCGGCGCAGCAGAGCGGTGGCGACGAAGTACACCGCCGACTTACCCCAGCCCGTGCGCTGCACCACCAGGGCACGCCGGCGCTCCTCCACCAGGGCCGCCACCGCCTGCCACTGGTCCTCCCGCAGCCGGGCCGAACCGCCGGGGGCGCCGACGAGCTCAGCGAGGATGGCATCAGCTTCGGTACGGAGCTCCAGATCGTCCATGCCTCCATGCAACCCGATGCCACTGACAATCAGCCACCTCACCCGGCGCAACAGGCGCTCACGGACCGTTGACGGAGCGCGACGAGCATCCATGGCCCGGTTGTGCAGGTCGCCCCCGTGCGTCGCACGGTGACGCGCTGGGTAGGGATATAACCCTCGCACCACCAGATATCGGTCGGTGGCCCCAATTGCTCGTTGCCGCATTCAGGTTCGACAGGAAGAATTGGAGTCCGCTCCCCGCACGGCTCGTCCGTGATCCGGTAGGGCTCTGCTGCGGCGTGCGCTCCCCCGATTCCGACCTCGCCCGCAGTGTGGGCGCGTAGCCGAAGGGAGGACCGTGACCTTCGGATTCGCTCCGTCCTCTGCAGCATCCGTGTCGACGTCAGCCGACCCGTCCGCCGCATCCACCAACCCGCTGGCCCGCATGCTCGAACCAGCAGAGTGGGCCGCCGCGGGCATCCCGCTTCTGCGCAATCCCCGCGAGGTCGTCAGCGGTCTGCACTCCCGACACCGCCCAGGGCCGACGACCGCGATCGTGGCCGTCCTCGACGCCGAGGAGCGCCTGCGGGCGAGTGCCTCCTTCACGCGTCGCCCGTCCCCGGCGGACGGCTGGATGTTCCGCAATGCGCTGCTAGCCCAGCTTCGCCGCGTCATCCCGCACGACCTGCGGCGCCGCACCCCCGTGCGCACCGCCGTCCTGCTCTACTGCCGCGAGGGCGACGCCCGTTGGACGGAGGAGGACGGCGCGTGGATGTGGGGCCTGCGTGACGCCTGCACCCTGCACGGCCTGCGCTGCGGCGCGTACATCACGCTGACCCGGGACGGCTGGCAGGTCCTCGGCGAGGGCCGTGGCGGCCGCCGCCCCAACACCGACTCGGCGCCGGAGCCCTTCGCCACGTCCGAGTCCCCACTCCCGCTGCCCCGCACCGGCGGCGCGGCCTCAGAGGTCCTACGGCGCGCGGCGGCTCGCTGAGGACACCGCAAGAGTCCTCGACCGACGGCCCGCAGGAGTGCTCGACCAACGCCACGGTCGAGCCGCACACTGCACGCCATACGCCGCGCTCGATACGACGACCCAGGCAGACGAGGACCCGACGCGGACCGCAAAGCGGCTGCGAGCGCCACCCGCAGTCGCCGCACGCCGTCACCACGCAACCACCGGACGAAATCCCGCCCAGCTGACGCCGTGAAGCTGTCAGGGCTTCCCTGCACCGGCACCACCAGCAGCATGCGTCTGGTGATCGGCCGACCGTCGCGGCGGGAGCGTCCCGATGCCTGGGAGGCCCGCCAGGGCCGAGCAGTGCGAGGGGCGCGTCCGCCCCACGCCGACTGACCCGTACGGGCGTGGGCTCACACCCCGATCCCGACCCGACGGGCCTGTGCACAGCGCGCTTCAGACTCCTCCGGGCACGCCGGAGCGCCCGCCGTGCAGACGCCGCCAGAGCGGCGCCCCACCCCCCGGTGTCCTGCGGCGATTCCCCCAGGACGAGCCGGAACGGCTCAGACGCCCACGCCCAGCACCGAGTTGATCCGCTGCGGGTCACCGCAGACGATCAGCAGGGCACCGGCCCGGCCGAGGGCCAGAGGCAGGGCGTTGACAGCAGCAGTGTCGGGACCGCCATTGACGGCCACCACGACCACCGGACGCGACGCGGCACGGTCGGCGACGGAGGCATCGGCGTAAAAGACGTCGTCACCGGCGTCGTGCTGCGCCCAGTAGGAGGCTTCACCGAAGGACAGCTCGTGGGCGGCCCACGGGTGCTGTTCGCCGGTGGTGATCACCAGCACGTCGCTGGGGGCGCGGCCCGACTCCAGGAGCAGGTCGACGGCTTCCTCGGCAGCGTCGAGCGCGCCCTCGAGCGAGGCCGGGATCAACTGGATCTGCGGGGTCGCCGCAGCCGGAGCGGCAGCGGGAGCAGCCGGACCCGACGGTCCGGGCTTGGCCACGGCCACGTCACGCGGCGAACGTTGCACCGGCGGCGCGGGCCGCACGGGCCCGGGTCGGCCGGGACGCGACGGAGCCGCAGGGCGGGGACCGGGTACGGGACGAGGGGTCGGCGCGGTGCGGCCGCTGGCCGGCGTGACGCGGGGACCCTGGGCACTCTCGTGAATCTGAGGCTCCTCGGGAATGAGAGGCATGAGCTGATGTTTATCAAACGCTGGTGCGGCTCGCATGGCCGGGTGGCACACAAGTGCGAGCGGAATCGTCAGAAGTCGAAGCCGAGCTGCCCCTCGATCTCCGGAACGCTTCCTTCCACCCAAGTGCGGACCTTCTTGAGGTGCCGCCACTGGGGCAGCGCATCAAGATACGCCCACGACAACCGGTGGTACGGGGTGGGCCCCCGCTCCGCCAGTGCGGCCTTGTGCACGGGCGACGGGTATCCGGCGTTGTCCGCAAAACCGAAGTCTGCATGGTCGATACCCAGTTCGGCCATCATTTTGTCGCGCTGCACCTTGGCGATCACCGAGGCCGCCGCGACCGCCACACACGACTGATCACCCTTGATGACCGTTCGGACCCTCCAGGGGTTCCCGAGATAGTCATGCTTCCCGTCGAGAATCACCGCGTCGGGTCGGACCGGCAGGGCCTCCAGGGCACGCCCCGCGGCGAGCCGAAGCGCTGCAGTCATCCCCAGGGCGTCGATCTCCTCAGGAGAGGCGTGCCCGAGGGCGTACGAGGTCACCCACGTCCGCAGCAGTTCGGCGAGCTCGGTGCGCCGCTTGACGGTGAGCAGCTTGGAGTCGGTGAGGCCTTCGGGGGGTCGGCGCAATCCGGTGATCGCAGCGCAGACGCTGACGGGGCCGGCCCACGCACCGCGCCCCACCTCGTCGACACCGGCAATGATCTTCGCTCCGGTCGTGGCTCGGAGGGAGCGCTCGACGGTGTGAGTAGGCGGTTCGTACGGCATGGCGCCCTTAGCGTACGCCGACCGGAACCGGCTTCGACACCCTGGTTCACCGAAGCCACCTCCGGGCCGGTCCAGCCGCGGTTCAGCGGGCCGTCGGGCGGAGCAGTGGAAGCATCAACTGATCGACCATCTCCTCGAGATCTCGATCATTCCATTCGCTCATGCACATCTTTGATCGGTACATCATCATCGCCGGAATGGCGTCGAAGACATAGCCGTTCGCCGCGTCGGTCCGCACCTCTCCCCGCTCAATGCCGCGATTGACGACCTCCCGAAGCAAAGCGATCGTCGGCTCCACGACCCCCTCGAAGATCACACCGTGAAAGCGCTCGGCTTGGAGGCTGTCGCATTCGTGAATCACCGACCGCAGCGCGAAACCGGGCCGCGAGAACATCGCCTCCCGCGCCTGCCGGCACAGCTCGAGCAGGTCTTCGCGCACGCTCCCGAGGTCGGGAGCCGACGCAAAGTTCGGCAGCCCGGCCCGCAGCGCATCGGCGACAAGATCCTCCTTGGAGGGCCAGCGCCGATAGACGGCGGCCTTCCCGGTCTGAGCGCCGGCCGCCACGCCCTCCATCGTGAGGCCGTTCCATCCGACCGTACTGAGCTGTTCCAGCGCGGCATCGAGGATCGCGCGTTCGAGCGCGGCGCCACGGCGGCGGGGAGAGGCCGTCTGAGCGGGGGCGGCCGTCCAGCGCGAGGTAACCATCTGAGCGTCTCCAACGAACAAGCGAAGCGGGGATTTCGGGGACATGGGAACTCCACGCGGCAACTACGGGGGGACAGACCGCGCGACAACAACATAAGTGAACGCTTGCGTTCACTACTCGGGACTCACTACGGTTGACGCGACAGTGAACGCGAGCGTTCACTAAGGCACTTGTGGGGGACCCATAGTGACAACCTCTCAGTTGATCAAGGATCAGAAACCAGGTGCGGCCCGCCGGGAGGGGCATCCCGGCATCGCGCTCACCGTCATCGCGGCCTGCCAACTCATGGTGGTACTCGACGCGACGATTGTGAACATCGCGCTCCCGCACATTCAGAATGCCCTCAAATTCAGCACCACCGACCTCACGTGGGTCGTCAGCGCCTACACGCTCACCTTCGGTGGCCTGCTGCTTCTCGGCGGTCGCGCCGGTGACATTCTGGGCCGCCGCCGGGTCTTCATGACCGGCATCCTGCTGTTCACCCTCGCTTCCCTGCTCGGTGGATTCGCGCAGGAACCGTGGCAGTTGCTGGCCGCCCGCGTACTCCAGGGCGTGGGTGGCGCGATCGCGTCGCCCACCTCGCTGGCGCTCATCACCACGACGTTCCCCGAAGGCCCGGAGCGCAACCGGGCGTTCGGCGTCTTCGCCGCCGTCTCCGCGGGCGGTGGCGCCATCGGTCTGCTCGCCGGCGGCATGCTCACCGAATGGCTCGACTGGCGGTGGGTGCTCTTCGTCAACGTGCCGATAGGCGTCCTGATAGCGGTGCTCACGCCGCTGTACATCAGCGAGTCCGAACGGCACTCCGGACGCTTCGACATCGCGGGTGCGCTGACCTCGACCGCTGGTATGGCCTCCCTGGTCTACGGCTTCATCCGCGCGGCGGACGAAGGCTGGCGGGACAGCCTGACCATCGGGTCGTTCGGCGCCGCCGTGGTCCTGCTGGTGGCCTTCGCGTTCATCGAGTCGCGGGCCAAGGAACCCATCACCCCGCTGAGGATGTTCGCCGACCGCAACCGCTCGGGCACCTACGTGATCATGCTCAGCCTGGCCGCGGCGATGTTCGGCATGTTCTTCTACATCGTGCTGTTCGTGCAGAACGTGCTGCAGTACAGCCCGATCGAGGCCGGTCTCGCCTTCCTGCCCGTGACGGTCGTGATCGCAGTCGGCGCCGGCCTGTCCCAGCGCTTCCTGCCGGTACTCGGCCCGAAGCCGTTCATGCTCGTGGGCTCGGCGCTCACGGCGACCGGGCTGGCCTGGCAGACCCTCATCAGCGCCGACAGCTCGTATGTCGGCGGAGTCCTGGGCCCGATGCTGCTGTTCGGCTTCGGCATGGGACTGAACTTCGTGACACTGACGGTCACCGCGGTCTCCGGTGTCGCGCAGCATGAGGCCGGCGCCGCGTCCGGCCTCCTCAACGCCACGCAGCAGGTGGGCGGTTCGCTCGGCCTGTCCATCCTGACGACGGTCTTCGGATCGGCCAGCAAGGACGAGGCGGAGAAACAGCTGCCGCAGTTCATGGCGGAGGGATCGGCCGAGCAGAAGGCGGAGTTCGCCAAGACGCAGCAACTGCCCGGCCCGTGGGGCCACGAAGTGCTCACCCAGGGCATCTCCACCGGCTTCGTGGCCGCCGCCGCGATGGCCGTGCTCGCCCTGGCCACCGCATGGTTCGTGATCCGGGTCCGCAAAAGCGATCTGGACGCCCTCGCCGGTACGGCGGGTCCCATGGCCGGCTGACCCGGCGGGGCCCTCGAAGGGCCGCGGATGGCCGGACCGGATCCGGGGGACGAACGGCGAGGACGACGAGCCGGCCATCCGCACCACCCTCACGACGCCCCGCGTCCGACGGGCGTCGCCGGGGTGGCGGAGTCGAAGACCGCCCCACGCGGCAGCCGCCGAGACGAGCAGCACGCCCAGCACCGACATGAACCCCATTGCTCCACCCCCTGCGCCCCTCGCGTGAGATCTGCGCGTGCGACCCCAGCCGTCGCACATCGACTGCCACGACAACGGACCGGCGGTCACGCAGAGTTCCCGTCAAGCACAGAAAGTCATAGAAGTTGCGTAGCCCAGGCCCGACAAGGTTCCGGCCGAGCAGCTGAACGGGGCTACGCCGACGTCGGCGCCCACTCCGGGAGTGCCTCGGTCCGCTCCGCCCACTCGGCCGGCACCGCCCCGGCCTTCCCGGAACCGATCACGCCGCCCACGATCGCGCACGTGGTGTCCACGTCGCCGCCGACCTGCGCCGTCGTCCAGAAGGCCCGCTCATAGTCGCCGAGGGCCCGCGCGGCCGACCAGAGGGCGAAGGGCACGGTGTCGTGGGCCGTCGTACGCCGTCCGCAGCCCAGCACCGCCGCGACGGTGGCCGCGTCGGCGTAGTCGAGCATGTCCCGCGCACGCCGCAGGCCCGCCCCGACCGCACTCTTCGGGATGAGAGCGACGACGTCGTCGAGGAGCGATTCAGGGCTGGGCGGACCACCGGGAGCGGCGGCGAGCGCGGCTGCCCCGGCAACGGCCATGGCGCCGACGACGGCCTCGCGATGCTGATGCGTGGGGTAGGCCGAGATCTCGGCCTGGTGGGTCGCCTGCTCCGGGTCGTCCGCGTACCAGGCACCCAGCGGTGCGATCCGCATCGCGGCGCCGTTGCCCCAAGACCCCTGTCCGTTGAAGAGCGCGGCCGACAGCTCGCGCCAGTCACCGCCCTCCCGGACCAGACGCAGCAGCCGGTTGACCGCGGGGCCGTAACCCCGGTCGAAGTCATGGTGCTCGGCGAACGAACGGGCCAGAGCGTCCTGGTCGATGCGGTGGTGGCCGGCCAGGACGGCGACCACGGAGCAGGCCATCTCCGTGTCGTCCGTCCACTGCCAGGGGCCGGACGGCAGCTCACGGCGCTTCAGCAGCGGATAGTTCACCGGGACGAAGAACTGCGAGCCCAGGGCGTCTCCCACCGCGAGTCCGCGCAGGCTGGCGAGGGCGCGGTCCAGGCGCCCTTCGGGGGAGGAATCAGCGGTCATCGCCCTGCCACTCTATCCGGTGATCCCGTACGGTTCCGGATCTCGCCAGCGTTCAAAAGGCCGGTCAAGCGTGTACTTGCCGTCGTCCCCGAGAACGAGCATCCGCATCTCCGCGTTCCCCGGATTCGACAGTGACTCGAATTCCGCGACCGTCCAGTGGAACCAGCGCATGCAGAACAGGCGCATCGCCAGCCCGTGGGTCACCAGCAGCACGTTCGATGGATGGTCGGGGGCCTCGAAACTGCGGAACAGGCTCTCCAGGAAGCCGCCGACCCGGTCGTACACGTCGGCGCCGGACTCCCCCTGGGCGAAGCGGTAGAAGAAGTGGCCGTAGGCGTCCCGGTAGGACTTCTGGAGGCGTACGTCGTCGCAGTCCTGCCAGTTTCCCCAGTCCTGCTCACGCAGCCGGGGCTCTTCGCGCACGCGTATCACCTCGGGGTCCAGGTGGAAGGCGCGCAGCGTCTCGTGCGTCCGGCGGTAGGGCGAGACGTACACACTGACCCGCTCGCGGCCGAACACCTCCCGCAACCGTTTGCCCGTCTCCTCGGCCTGGCGCCAGCCGCGCTCGGTCAGGGCCAGAGCGTGGTCGGGCTCACGCTCGTACACGGTGTCATCAACATTGCCCGTTGACTCGCCGTGCCGGACAAGGACGATGCGCCGTGGTCGTGCCATGCCAAAACCCTAGATCGGTTGAGGGCCGATCGTGGACTTGTGCGGGCCACATACGGCGTAGGTCACACATTTCCTGTACCAGCGGCCACACCAGCACCCACCCATGGTGAGTCCGGAAATCAAACCGTCCAGGTCGACTCGAGCTCGACGATGTCGCCCGTGAGGGCTGCGACATCGGCCTCCGTTTGCGCCCGCAGCGCCAGTCGCTCCACGCGTTCGGTGCGGTACTTGCCGTGCTCCGCGGCCGACCGCCACATCGAAAGCACCAGGAACTCATGGCCCGGCGCCTCGCCGAACAGTCCGCGGATCATGCCCGGGGAGCCGGCCATCGCCGGGTTCCATACCTTCTCCTGCATGAGCGTGAAGTGCTCGGCCCGGTCTTGGTGGACACGGCAGTGGGCCACTCGCACAAGGTCCGCGTCGGTGAAGCGCGGCTCGAAGCCGGTCTTCACGTCGAAGCGGTAGTCGAAGAGTTTGACCTGCATGTCCTTGTAGGTGCCCGACTGGGCCGCGGCCAGTCTGTCGTGGGAGCGCGCCATGAAGGAGTCGTAGAAGGAACGGCTCTCCCAGAACGAGAAGACATGCGCGACCCCCTGCCGCCCCCGGCTCCAACCCCCACCCTGCCCCCGAAATCCCGGCTCCCCCGGAAGCCCCGCCCACTTTCGCTGCCCCCGCTCGAAGCCGCGGCGGTCCACCACGGTGCAGCGAATCCACTTGACCAGCACCGCGCCATGGTAAGGCCACGGAGCGTGGCGCCGGTCACGCTCGGCAGGAGTGCTCTTCGGCGTACGGTGCCGCGCGCGTGGCAGGATGGGCAACCGGCCATGTCTGCTGGGCAGTTCAGGCTGAGCCATAAGCACAACGGGGAAGGGGAAGCCCGGTGAACGCCATCAACAAGGGGATCCGAAAGGTCGAGATCTCGCTCAAGTGGGATCCGAGTCCGGCGGGTGATCCGCCCACTGACCTGGACCTCGTCGCCGCGACCTATCTGGCGGACGATCCGTACGGCGATCCCGCCTATGTAGTGCACTTCGACAGCCGCTCTCCCGACGGCACCATCTATCTCAACCGGGACAGCCAGGACGGCAAGGGCTTCGGCTGGGACGAGGTCCTGACCGTGGAGCTGGACCGGCTCGACGTCCGGTACGCGCGCGTGATGGTCGGTGTCGCCATACAGCAGCGTCCCGATCAGCGCACCTTCGTCAGCGTCATCAATCCGGCCCTGCGCATCCGTGAGGGCTACACCGTCATGGCCGAGGACGACTTCGGCGGCGTCCTCGGGTCGACGGCGGCCACGGTCGCGGAGTTCGTACGCGAAGGATCGAGCACGTGGGAGTTCCACTCCGGCATCCACGGTTTCGAGGACGACCCGGCAACGTTCACGGCGAGCATGGGCAAGGCTCGCCGGCCCTGAGCGTCGCTCGTAGGTTCGTCGGTCCATCCTGCGAAGAGAACTCTGCGAAAGGAGGGCGCCGACACGTGGTCGGCGCCCCTCTCCCGGGACTCTCGCCAAGGCACCTCAGGGCTGCCGCAAAACGCCCACAGCCGGCGACCGGACGCTGTCTCGATGAGCCGGACCATCCACGGGTCCTTGGCTGTCATGGCGCCCCTCACGGTCTCGGACCATGACAGGTCCGGCATCAGCAGGCACCAAAGACCCTGCTGTCAGGGAGGAAAGCGCTCGGGCCACGGGTATCCCAGCTCGTCGGCGAACTCGCGCGAACCACCGCAGACGTGACCGATCGCCTTGGGATCCTCCAGGAGGAGTCCCTGCGACATCCGGTCGGCCTGCACTTCGGGGGCCTCGCCGGTGACGGACAGGGCGATACGGAATTGCAGCCATGGCCGCTCATCACGGTTGATCGGCTGACCCGGCTGGAAGAAGAAGACGACTGCGATGCGGTCACGCTCCCAGGGCAGGGCACTGACCCAGGCCAACTCGCACTCCCAGCGATCCAGCCACTGCGTTTGCCGAGAGAGGCCCTCTTCCAGAAGCCTGGCGATCGTGCGGGCCGGCCATTCCCAACTGTGGTCGGCGACTGCGCGCTGAACCTCGGCTTCGTACTGCCGCGCGTCGAATCGATACGAAGGAAGATCCAGCTCGTCATCATCCGGGTTCCGCCAACCGTGCCATACGACGGTCGCGTCCTCACGCGTGATCGTCACATAGACGGCGCCGCAACACTCCTCCGTGCAGTCGGCTTCAGCGAGCCTGACCTCTTTGGGCTCACGCGACGGCATCAGCGGGCTGGAGGGCAGAAGGAGGCGCCGAGGGTCCTCCGCCGCGCCCTCTTCGAAGGCCGTGGCCAGGATGTCCTCACCGTCGATGATCGGTCGGACCTCGACTGCGCCGCCGCGCTGAGTCGGCTCAGGCGTGACGACTTGGAGAGCGAATTGATTCATGTGGGACGGCACGCCGTGATGCTCCCTGAGCCACCGTCGCCTGTCACATGCTTTGTTCTTCGCCGGTCACACGGTGAAGGGGACCGGCCATCGGCCGGTCCCCTTAAAACCCGCAGGTCAGGCGAGTTCGCGAGTCACGTCGGACGGTATGTCCGACGAGACTCCGCCCATTCTCAGCTGCAGCCGCTGGTCGAGCCGCAGCCCTCGCAGATGTAGCAGGAGCCTGCCCGCTGCATCTTCGTGCCGCAGGAGAAGCACAGCGGGGCGTCGGCCTGGATGCCCAGCTGCATCTCCACCAACTCGGCGCTGGTGTGCGCCTGCTGCGGAGCGGGCTTGGCCGCCTCGACCTCGGCCTTCGGCGTGGCGACAGCCTTCAGCTCCTGTGCGCGCGGCGCCGACTGGGCCAGGCCCTCGACGTCCACCTCGTCATCGCCGGCCTCGTACGAACCGGTCTCCAGGTGACGCTGACGCTCCTCGGCGGAGTGGATGCCGAGCGCGGAGCGCGTCTCAAAGGGCAGGAAGTCGAGCGCCAGGCGGCGGAAGATGTAGTCGACGATCGACTGCGCCATCCGCACGTCCGGGTCGTCCGTCATGCCGGCCGGCTCGAAACGCATGTTCGTGAACTTCGAGACGTACGTCTCCAGCGGCACGCCGTACTGCAGACCAACCGAGACGGCGATCGAGAAGGCGTCCATCATGCCCGCGAGCGTCGAGCCCTGCTTGGACATCTTCAGGAAGACCTCGCCGAGACCGTCGTCCGGGTAGGAGTTGGCGGTCATGTAACCCTCGGCGCCACCGACGGTGAAGGACGTCGTGATGCCAGGACGACCCTTCGGCAGGCGCTTGCGGACCGGGCGGTACTCGACGACCTTCTCGACCGTCTCACGGATGGTGGCCTCGGCCTTCTCCGTGATCTCGGTCTTCTCCTTCTCCTTGGTCTTCGCGGAGAGGGGCTGGCCGACCTTGCAGTTGTCGCGGTAGATCGCGAGCGCCTTGACGCCCATCTTCCAGGCCTCGAAGTAGATCTCCTCGACCTCCTCGACGGTCGCCGACTCCGGCATGTTGACCGTCTTGGACAGGGCGCCGGAGATCCACGGCTGGATCGCGGCCATCATGCGGACGTGGCCCATCGCGGAGATGGAACGCTCGCCCATGGCGCAGTCGAACACCTCGTAGTGCTCGTGCTTGAGGCCCGGGGCGTCGACGACATTGCCGTGGTCGGCGATGTGGGCGACGATCGCCTCGATCTGCTCCTCCTGGTAGCCCAGGCGGCGCAGGGCCTGCGGGACGGTGCCGTTGACGATCTGCATCGAGCCGCCGCCGACCAGCTTCTTGAACTTGACCAGGGCGAGGTCAGGCTCAAGACCGGTGGTGTCGCAGGACATCGCCAGACCGATGGTGCCGGTCGGGGCGATGACGGACGCCTGGGAGTTACGGAAACCGTTCTTCTCACCGAGGCGCTGCACGTCCTGCCAGGCCTCCGTGGCCGCGGCCCAGACCGGCGTGTCCAGGTCGTCCATGCGGACGGCCGCGGAGTTGGCGTCGGCGTGCTGCTTCATGACGCGCAGGTGCGGCTGGGCGTTACGGGCGTAGCCGTCGTACGGGCCGACGACCGCGGCGAGTTCGGCGGAGCGCCTGTACGACGTGCCGGTCATCAGCGAGGTGATGGCACCCGCGAGAGCGCGGCCGCCGTCCGAGTCGTAGGCGTGACCGGTCGCCATCAGCAGGGCGCCGAGGTTGGCGTAGCCGATGCCGAGCTGGCGGAACGCGCGCGTGTTCTCACCGATCTTCTGCGTCGGGAAGTCCGCGAAGCAGATGGAGATGTCCATCGCGGTGATGACCAGCTCGACGACCTTCGCGAAGCGCTCGACCTCGAAGGACTGGTTGCCCTTGCCGTCGTCCTTCAGGAACTTCATCAGGTTCAGCGATGCGAGGTTGCAGGACGTGTTGTCCAGGTGCATGTACTCGCTGCAGGGGTTCGAGCCGTTGATACGGCCGGACTCCGGGCACGTGTGCCAGTGGTTGATGGTGTCGTCGTACTGGATGCCGGGGTCGGCGCAGGCCCAGGCGGCTTCGGCCATCTTGCGGAACAGGGCCTTGGCGTCGACCTCTTCGATGACCTCGCCGGTCATACGGGAGGTGAGGCCGAACTTGCCGCTCGCCTCCACGGCCTTCATGAACGTGTCGTTCACACGGACCGAGTTGTTGGCGTTCTGGTACTGGACGGACGTGATGTCGTCGCCGCCCAGGTCCATGTCGAAGCCCGCGTCACGGAGCGCGCGGATCTTCTCTTCTTCCTTGACCTTGGTCTGGATGAAGTCCTCGATGTCGGGGTGGTCGACGTCGAGGATGACCATCTTGGCGGCGCGGCGGGTGGCGCCGCCCGACTTGATCGTTCCTGCGGAGGCGTCGGCACCGCGCATGAAGGAGACCGGACCGGAGGCGTTGCCGCCGGAGGACAGCAGTTCCTTGGAGGAGCGGATGCGGGAGAGGTTCAGGCCGGCGCCGGAGCCGCCCTTGAAGATCATGCCCTCTTCCTTGTACCAGTCGAGGATCGACTCCATGGAGTCGTCGACGGACAGGATGAAGCAGGCGGAGACCTGCTGGGGCTGCGGGGTGCCCACGTTGAACCAGACGGGGCTGTTGAAGCTGAAGATCTGGTGCAGGAGGGCGTACGCCAGCTCATGCTCGAAGATCTCGGCGTCGGCGGGCGAGGCGAAGTACTTGTAGTCCTCGCCGGCCTTCCGATACGTCTTCACGATGCGGTCGATCAGCTGCTTGAGGCTGACCTCGCGCTGCGGGGTGCCGACGGCACCGCGGAAGTACTTGCTGGTGACGATGTTGACCGCGTTCACCGACCAGAAGTCGGGGAACTCCACGCCGCGCTGCTCGAAGTTGACCGAGCCGTCGCGCCAGTTGGTCATGACGACGTCACGGCGCTCCCAGGCCACCTCGTCGTACGGGTGCACGCCGGGGGTGGTGTGGATGCGCTCGATACGCAGTCCCTTGGTCGCCTTGGTGCCCTTGGCGCGGGAACTCCGTGCCGGACCGCTCGCCGTCTCTGTCATGCCGCCTCCCTGTACGGGCTAAAACGCCCTGAAGTGCCCCGATGTTCCCCGTGGCACGGTGTTCTGTCTGGTGCTGCGGGCACCGTCGGATTGCCACCCGCAGCAGGTCTTCTGTCGCCGCCTCGCGGCCGGTTCCGGAGGTCCGAGGACCGGGTCCGGCTCGCCCTCAGTCGGCGGCGTTGGCGGGCACGGGGACCTGTGCAGTCCCTCCGGACCCGCGGTCGTCCTCCTGGCCCCCCGTGACTGCGCGTGCGTCGTCCTCGCGGTCGTCGTCGTCCGCGGCCGTGCGCCCCGTCCCCAGCCTGAGTTCCGTGATCGCGGCCTCGAAGTCCTCGAGCGAGTCGAACGCCCGGTATACGGAGGCGAATCGCAGATAGGCGACGAGGTCGAGCTCCTGCAACGGGCCGAGTATGGCCAGCCCCACGTCGTGGGTGGTCAGCTCGGCGCTTCCGGTGGCCCGCACCGCCTCCTCGACCCGTTGGCCGAGCTGGGCGAGCGCGTCCTCGGTGACAGGCCGTCCCTGGCATGCCTTGCGCACGCCATTGATGACCTTGGTACGACTGAATGGCTCGGTGACTCCGGACCGCTTGATCACCATCAGCGAGCACGTCTCCACTGTCGTGAAACGACGGGAGCAGTCAGGACACTGACGGCGCCTGCGGATCGACGTGCCGTCGTCGGTCGTACGGCTGTCGACGACGCGACTGTCGGGGTGCCTGCAGAAGGGGCAGTGCATAACTCCCAACCCTCCTCACAGCAGACTCAATAGCCTCGCTGGACCTCATGGGCCCCGCGAAGCAGCCCCAAGCATAGGCGATCTCCGAGCGGTCGAAGACCGGGGGGACCACAACTTCTGGGCTGCTGCTGCAATCCAACCACTAGATGTGGGGATTGGCTCATACATCGACGCCATACGCGCGTGTCGCTCGGACATTGCCAGGTGCCGTACGACCGGGCCGGCGCGCCGCGCACTTGATGCACGGCCGTATCCCACCGGCACATACGGAGATACCGTGAGCGCCACACGGAGGGGACGTGGGACTCCCGCACAGATGAGGGTCGGTTCCAGGTTGATCCGATCCCGGATGGCAGACTGGGGCAACAACCCACGAGGTCGTCATCCCGGCGGTGAAGGGTACAACAATGGCCCCTTTTGCCCGTCGGGCAGCACGTCAGCCATACACCCAGACACACGATCACGTCAGGTGATTCGCGATTTTTCACTCGAACGTGTGTTTGGCGCAACCTTTCGAAAGCAACTACCGTTGTGCAGCAGGGAGACCATCGAGAGGGGCCGACGTGACCACCACCGCAGACAGTGCCACCATCACTGCCCAGGACCGCTCCCAGGGCCGACTCGAGCCGGTGCATGCGATGAACGAAGCCACGAGTCCCGAGGGACACAAGCGCTCCTTGCCGGGCCGACCTCCCGGCATCCGGGCGGACAGTTCAGGGCTCACCGACCGGCAGCGCCGCGTGATCGAAGTCATCAGGGATTCCGTGCAGCGGCGTGGCTACCCGCCGTCGATGCGGGAGATCGGCCAGGCGGTCGGCCTGTCCAGCACGTCCTCGGTCGCCCACCAGCTGATGGCACTGGAGCGCAAGGGATTCCTGCGCCGCGACCCGCACCGCCCGCGCGCATACGAGGTGCGAGGCTCCGACCAGGCCGCCTCCGTGCAGCCCACGGACACCACGGGCAAGCCCGCCGCGTCGTACGTCCCGCTGGTCGGCCGCATCGCCGCCGGTGGCCCGATCCTCGCGGAGGAGTCGGTCGAGGACGTCTTCCCTCTCCCCCGGCAGTTGGTCGGCGACGGCGAGCTCTTCGTCCTGAAGGTCGTCGGTGACTCGATGATCGAGGCCGCCATCTGCGACGGCGACTGGGTCACGGTCCGGCGCCAGCCGGTCGCGGAGAACGGCGACATCGTCGCCGCCATGCTCGACGGCGAGGCCACCGTCAAGCGCTTCAAGCGGGAGGACGGCCACGTCTGGCTCCTCCCGCACAACGCTGCGTACGAGCCGATTCCGGGCGACGACGCGACCATCCTGGGCAAGGTGGTGGCAGTGCTGCGGCGCGTGTGACGGCTGCGGCGGGCGAAGCCGACGGCGACGCCCTCTGACCGGGCCCCGGGACCCCTGCGCCGGTTCCGGGGCCCTGTGCTGTCCGGGAGGCCCGGCCCTAGGCAGACCCTGTGCCGCTGCTTCGCCCTGTGCGCTGTGGGAACCCCGCTGTCAGCGGGCTCTGGAGCGGGGGTTAGCCTGTCGCGGCGCGCGACAGGCC
>NZ_JBSGVW010000060.1:0-37063 GCF_053608645.1 Streptomyces sp. NPDC055013 | reverse complement strand
AGAGCGCTTCGTTCACACCGAAGAGGTCACTGGTTCGAACCCAGTATCGCCCACCCGGATCCGGCGGCCGGCCTGCGACTGTGCAGGCGGGCCGCCGTCGTTGCCGGCCGACGCGCGCAATGCGCGGCTCAACAGGGGCGTCCCCCGTGTGATCGGCAGGGGCTCCCGCGTGAGGCGGCAACCCGTCAACTCGACCGTGGCCATGCGACCTTCGGCCGGCTGAGACGGACGTACGGTGGCCGACTCGTTGTTCGATGTCTCGATCTCGCGCCCCTGACCTGCGCCGACGCGCGACCGATCCGGCCAACTCGCCTCCAGGTGCCGCCGTCCGGCCCCGCGGGCCGCCAAGAAATTCCTGTCCGAATCATTGACGCACCCCGAGGCCCTCCGTAACTTGTGCCAGCAAGCGCTTACTTGAAACGATTCATGCAGGCGGCAGCGACGCTGCGGGGAGGCTCGACGGTGAGAACCAGCAGGAATGTGGAGAGGCGTACGATCCTGAAGGCGGCCGGCGCCACGGCGGCCACACTTGGGCTCGCCGCGACGACGGGCTGCGGCGGGGACGGAGGGGCCTCCGCCGACGGGACGGTGACGATCCGTTACGCGTGGTGGGGTGCCGAGGACCGCGCCGAGCGCATCAACAAGACCATTGAGCTGTTCCACAAGAAGTACCCGAAGATCAAGGTCAAGACGGACTTTCAGCCGTACACCGACTTCTGGAAGAAGTTCAACACCCAGGCCTCCGGGGGGAATCCGCCGGACGTGTTCCAGAATGCCATCGGCTTCCTGCGTAAATACGACGCGAAGAATGTGCTGCTCGATCTCAATGAGCAGGTCGAGGCCGGCAATCTGTCGATGGAAGACTTCCGCGCGGGACTGGAGAAGTTCGGCGAGATCGACGGAAAGCTCCTGGGGGTTCCCGTCGGGTCCAACTCGATGGCCCTGGTCATCGACAAGCCCGTCTACACCAAGGCGGGCGTGAAGCCGGAACAGGGCTGGACCTGGGACGACTTCGACGCGGCGATGAAGAAGATCCGCGACAGGGCGGGACGCGCAGGCGACAGCGGCATGTACGGCGTCATGTACCTCTACGACCTCTACCTCCGCCAGAACGGCAAGGCGTTCTTCACCGAGGACGGACTCGGCTTCACCGAGGCGGATCTGACGGACTGGTGGACCAAGGCCGAGAAGGGCGTGCAGGAGGGCGTCTACGCCGACGCCAAGAAGGTCGCCCAGATCAAGCCCAAGTCGGCCGTCTCCGCCGAGCTCGCCGGCGGCGAGTTCACCTGGGACAACTTCACGGTCCGCTACACGTCCGAGGGCAAGAGCGAGTACGGCCTCGCTCCCATCCCGACCACGGACGGCAAGAAGACCGGCCAGTACCTGGGCTCCTTGATGCTCAGCGCTTCCAGGCGCACCGAGCACCCGAAGGAGGTCGCCCAGTTCATCGACTTCATGGTCCACGACCCCGAGGTCGCCAAGATCATGGGCTACGACCGCGGTGTGCCCGCCACCCAGGCCCAGTTCGACGCGTTCCAGCCGACGGACGAGGTCAACAAGGGGATCGCCGCCTACGAGACCTCCCTGGTCGAGGCGGGCGTCCTGGAGCCCATCACCCCGCACCCGAACGGCGCGGACATCTGCGAGGCGGCGTTCCTGCGCATCGCCGAAGAGCTCGCGCTGGGCAAGCGGTCGGTGGACGAGGCCGTCAAGCAGTTCTTCACCGAGTCGAAGACGGCTCTCGTCGGCTGATGGGAACCGCCGTGACACACGCCCCTGCGGTGGAGGGCCCGGCCAAGGGCTCCGAGCCGCGGCACGGGCCGGTGCAGCCCCGGCGTCCCGCCGCCCTCAAGCGGCGGGTCCGCCGGGAGAACCTGGCCGGCTATCTCTTCATGTCCCCCTGGATCGCCGGGTTCCTGCTGCTCACGGCAGGCCCGATGATCGCCTCGCTCTACTTCGCCTTCACCGACTACAACCTCTTCGACGCGCCGAAGTGGATCGGCCTCGACAACTTCTCCGAGATGTTCGGCGACCCGCGCTGGCGTCACTCGGTGCAGGTGACGCTCTGGTACGTCGTCGTCGGCACGCCGCTCAAGCTGCTCGCGGCCCTCGGCGTGGCGCTCCTGTTGGCCCAGAAGCGGCGCGGGCAGGCCTTCTACCGGGCCGCCTTCTACGCCCCTTCGCTGATCGGCGCGAGCGTCTCCGTCGCGATCGTCTGGAAGGCGATCTTCTCCGACGACGCGATCGTCGACCGGACGCAGAAGATCTTCGGGATCGACGTCGGCGGCTGGACGGGCGACCCTGACCTGATCATCTACAGCCTGGTGGCGCTCACCGTCTGGCAGTTCGGCGCCCCCATGGTCATCTTCCTCGCCGGGCTCAAGCAGGTTCCGCGCGAGCTGTACGAGGCGGCCGAGGTCGACGGGGCGGGCAAACTTCGGCGGTTCTGGAACATCACCCTGCCGATGATCTCCCCGGTCCTCTTCTTCAACGTCCTGCTGGAGACCATCCACTCCTTCCAGATCTTCAGCTCGGCGTACATCGTCGGCGGCGGCGCCGGAGGCAACGCCTGTGGTCCGGCCGACGGCTCGATGGTCTACACCTGCTATCTGTACGTCCAGGGCTTCGAGAACAGCAGGATGGGCCTGGCCTCCGCCATGGCCTGGATGCTGCTCGTCGCGGTGGCCCTGGTGACGGCGGTGCTGTTCTGGTCCCAGAAGCGCTGGGTGCACTACGAGGAGGGCGCCTGATGAGCGCACCGGCAACCGACATCAAGCCGGCGCCCTCAGCGCGGGCCGGGGCGCTGCGCCGCCGACTGCCCGGTTCCGTCGCCTGGCACATCGGGTCCCTGCTGGTCCTCGCGGTGATCCTCTATCCGGTGATCTGGGTCGTCGGCGGCTCCTTCAAGGAGAGCGAGGACATCGTCGGCAGCCTGGACCTCTTCCCGGGCGACCCGAGCTTCTCCAACTACATCAGCCTCGCCGACGGTATCGCCGACATCTCGATCTCCACCTTCTTCCTCAACTCGCTCTTCCTCGCGGTCGGGTCGGTGATCGGGATCGTGGTGTCCTGCTCGCTGACGGCGTACGCCTTCGCGAGGATCCGGTTCGCGGGCCGGAATCTGCTGTTCACGCTGATGATCGGCACGCTCCTGCTGCCGTACCACGTCCTGCTGATCCCGCAGTACGTGCTGTTCCGCAACATGGAGATGATCAACACCTACACCCCGCTGCTGCTGGGCAAGTACCTGGCCACGGAGGCGTTCTTCGTCTTCCTCATGGTGCAGTTCATGCGGAACCTGCCCAAGGAACTCGACGAGGCCGCCCGCCTCGACGGCTGCGGGCACTTCCGGATCTACTGGTCGATCATGCTGCCGCTGTGCCGGCCCGCTCTGATCACCAGCGCGATCTTCACCTTCATCAACGCCTGGAACGACTTCATGGGCCCGTTGATCTACCTCAACGAGCCCGACAAGTACACCGTCTCCCTCGGTCTGAAGATGTTCGTCGACCAGGAGGGCATCGCGAACTACGGCGGCATGATCGCCATGTCGCTCGTCGCCCTGCTGCCGGTCCTGGCCTTCTTCCTGGCCTTCCAGCGGTATCTGATCGACGGCATGGCGACGTCCGGACTGAAGGGCTGAGGGGCGGTCACGATGGCCCAAGCGCGCGTGAAGGCTCGTACGGCACGCGGGGAGTCCGTCTTCGCCGAGAAGTTCGCCGTGTTCGCCGAGTGCCTGCTCACCGGTGTCTGGATCGCGGTCGCCTCGCTCGGCGTGGTCACGTATCCGGCCGCCCTCGCCGCCGGCGCCCGGCATTTGCATCGCCGTATCGCCCACGAGGGCGGTGGCCTGCGGGAGTTCGTCGCCGACTTCCGGGTGGCCGTGCGGCGTGGGTGGGTCGTCGGGCTCGCGGGGTGGGCCGTGGCGGGCGCGGTCGGGGTGGATGTCCAGGCCGCGCGGGCCGGGATTCCCGGTGGGCCGCTCGTCGGGGCCATCGGGGTGTTCGCGCTGATCGGTGCGGTCGTGGCTCTGCTGCGGGCAGCGGCGGTGTGGACGCCGGACGCGGGCTGGCGGGCGCTGCTCGCGGGCGCCGGACGCCGAACCGTGCTCGACCCCGCCGGGTCCTTCCTGATCATCGGCGGACTGGCCGTCGTGGCCGCCTCCGCCTGGTTCGCCGCGCCGCTGGCGGTCCCTGTGCTGGGGGCCGTCGTGGCGGCGGCCGTCGCCGTGGAGGAGCGGTACCGGCACCGCTGAACCGACGGTGTCCCGCACCAGGTCGACCCTCCGGGTGCCGCACCTCTCTCTGTCATGCCCCTGACCATCTGGCCATCTGTCCATGGAAAGGAAAGGTCATGTCCCCCATCCCCCGCAGGTCCCTCCTCAAGGCGGCCGCCGTCGCCGGTGCCGCCGCTCAGTTCAGCTGGGCGCTGGGAGTCAAGGACGCGCAGGCCGCTCCGGGAGCAGCCGAAGCCGACGACGGCCCGGTGACCCTGGACTGGCTGGAGGACGGCGGCCTCGGTGCCGCGCCCGGCTCCACCGTCGGTGTCCCCTGGCCGAAGGGTGCCTACCGGCAGGACCAGAATTTCGCGGTCAAGGACGCGGACGGCAAGGACGTGCCGGTCCAGTCCTGGCCGATCGCCTACTGGCCCGACGGCTCGCTCAAGTGGACCGCCCACGCGGTCAGTTCCGGCAACGGCAAGCTGTCGCTGAGCCCCGGTGAGACCGCCGTACCGGCGAAGAAGGTCACCGTCGACAAGAGCGGCGGCGCGATCACCGTCTCCACCGGCGTCATCACCGCGAAGATCGGCAAGTCGGGGGCGACGCTCGTCAAGTCGGTCACCCGCGGCTCCACCGAGATCGCCAGGAACGGCCGCCTCGTGCTGATCCGCCAGCCCGAGATCGAGGACGAGGACCAGGGCTCGGTGAAGACCGAGCGCTTCGAGGGCACCATCGCCGAGGTCACCGTCGAGCAGGAGGGTCCCGTCCGCGCGGTCGTCCGTATCGACGGCAAGCACCGCAAGGGCGGCCGGAGTTGGCTCCCGTTCTCCATCCGCCTCTACTTCTACGCCGGCGCCGACTCCTTCCGCATGGTGCACACCATCACCTACGACGGGACCCAGGAGCCCGGCAAGGCGAGCGGCGACTTCATCCGCGGCCTCGGCGTGCGCTTCACGGTCCCCATGCGGGACGAGTCGTACGACCGTCACATCCGCATCGGCGGCGAGGGCACCGGCATGCTCCGTGAGGCCGTCAAGGGCATCACCGGGCTGCGCCGCGATCCTGGGGCGGCCGTACAGGCGGCGCAGTTCGCGGGGGAGAAGCTGCCCGACCCTTCGACCTGGGACCAGCGCGTGACGACCCGCCTGCAGTACATCCCCGAGTGGGGCGACTACACCCTCTCCCAGCTCTCCGCCGACGGATTCACCCTGCGCAAGCGCACGAAGAAGGGCTACGGCTGGATCGGCGCCGGCGGTGGCAGGCGTTCCTCCGGCTTCGGATATGTCGGTGGCGTGAGCGGCGGGTTCTCCTTCGGGCTGCGGGACTTCTGGGAGAAGTTCCCCGCCCAGCTCGACATCCGCGACGCCCACACCGACGCGGCCGAGGTCACCCTGTGGCTCTGGTCGCCCGAGGCACAGCCCATGGACCTGCGCTTCTACCACGACGGCATGGGCCAGGACACCTACCCCGAGCAGCTCGAAGGCCTCAACATCACCTACGAGGACTACGAGCCCGAGTTCGGCACCCCCCACGGCATCGCCCGCACCTCGGAACTCCTCTTCTGGGCCAACGAGTCGACACCCTCACCCGAGGACCTGGCCCAACAGGTCGCGGCCGTAAGGGTGTTGCCGCAGCTCGCCGCCCCGCCCGCCCAGCTCATCAAGGCCAAGGTCTTCGGGCCGGGCCTGTACTCCGAGCCGGACCGCTCCACGCCCGCCAAGGCAAAGATCGAGAACCACCTCGACTTCCTCTTCACCTACTACAAGGACCAGGTGGAGATGCGCCGTTGGTACGGCTTCTGGGACTACGGCGACATCATGCACACCTACGACACCGTCAGACACCAGTGGCGGTACGACATCGGTGGCTACGCCTGGGACAACTCCGAGCTCTCGCCCGACCTGTGGCTGTGGTTCGCGTATCTCAGGAGCGGGCGCGCGGACATCTTCCGGTTCGCCGAGGCCATGACCCGGCACACCGGTGAGGTCGACGTCTACCACCTGGGCGAATGGGCCGGCCTCGGCACCCGGCACGGCGTGCAGCACTACGCCGACAGCGCCAAGCAGCAGCGCATCGCCAACACCACGTACCGCCGCTACTACTACTTCCTCACCGGGGACGAACGCGTCGGCGACCTCATGCACGCCAACGTCGACTCCGACGAGACCTTCCTCGTCCTCGACCCGATCCGCAAGATCCGCACCGAGCCGTACACCCCCGACCGGCACGCGCTGTCGATCGGCTTCGGCACCGATTGGAGCGGACTGGTGTCGGCCTGGCTGACGGAGTGGGAACGCAAGGGCCCCAAGTGGGAGAAGGCCAAGGCGCGGGTCCTGTCCACCATGGAGACGATCGCCGCACAGCCCAACGGCTTCGTGCAGGGCAGCGGTCTCTACGACCTCGACACGGGCAGGTTCGCCGTCGCCGACAAGCCCGTCGTCGGTGTCTCACACCTCTCCGCGGTGTTCGGGCTCAACGAACTGTGCGCCGAGCTCATCGACCTCGTCGACATGCCGAAGTTCGACGAGGCGTACTTCGACTACTGCCGCTACTTCAACGCGACGAAGACCGAGCAGGCGGCACGCTACGGCTCCAACTTCGGCTCCCTGCTGCTCTTCCAGGGCCACTCGCGCCTCGACGCGTACGCCGCCGTCCGGACCGGCGACGAGAAGCTCGCCACGCGCGCGTGGGAGAAGTTCTACAACTCCGACGGCTACAAGGAGTCGGCGCCGTGGCGGACGGAGAAGCTGAGCGGCCCCGACGCGCTGGTCCCGGGCAGCGAGGCGGCCTGGGTGTCCACGAACGACACCGCGCTGTACGGGCTCGCGGCCATTGAGAACCTGGCGCTGCTGGGGGACAGGATGCCGTAACAGGTTGTGGGGAACTGCGGGACCGTTGTGGCTGGTCCCTCAGTTCCCCGCGCCCCTGGGTGGGCTTCAGTGCATGTCGCCCAGGAAGTCCCGCATCCTTCGAGCGTCCCTGAGGCGTTGCTCGTACGTCGCTCCTATGGCCAGCAGCAGGAGGCCGGCCAGGGCCGGTGGTACCCAGCGGGGCAGTGCGTCGGTCACCTGGGCGATGTACGGGGCGAGTTCGTGCAGGGCGTCCAGGGCCAGCACCGCGCCGCCGAGGAGAAGCGGTGCCTGGAGGTGGTGGCGGGCGCCGAGCAGGGTGACCGCCAGGGCCGCCAGGCCGAGGAGCAGGGGGCGGGTCCACTGCGGGTCCCCCCAGGCCGCGAGGAGGCTCGGCACGAAGGTGGCGGCGAGTCCGGGGCCGTACGCCGTCCAGGACGAGGTCCGCGGATCGCGGCGCCTGCGCAGGGCGCCGACCAGCAGGGCCGGGACGGTGACCGGCAGCGTGTACGCCTCGGGCGTCCCGACGTCCCAGGCCGCCAGGCGCACCCACGTGGCCAGCACGAACAGCGCGGCGGAGACGTAGCCCACGGACCGGCGGTCCGGGCGGATCGCCGTACCCGCTGTGATCACACCACCCAGCGCCAGCACCAGGGCCAGCATCGGCAGGTCGGCCGGTGCGGCGGCCAGCGCGACGGCGAGCAGCGCGGCGAGCGCGCCCGTCACCTCGACCGGGACCGTCGCCCGCGCGTCACCGAGCCGTGCCGCGAGCAGAGCCGCCGCCACCGGGACCACCAAGACCAGCAGAGCCACGTACTGCGCCTGCCAGCCGGCCGCGGCCCCCGCCGCACAGGCCAGCCCTGCGGCGTACGCGAGCCCGGCTGGGGCCGTGACCGGAGCGAGGTGCGCCTTCCAGGAGGCCGCCGCGAAGAGCGCCGTCAGTGCGGAGAGCACGATGAGGGTCGCGGCCTCGGTGGTCAGCGAGAGGAAGGCGAGGGGGAGTGAGGTGAGGAAGGCGAGGACCGTGGCGGTCGCGCGAGGGGTGGGGACGCCGATGCGAGTGGCCGTGGCGGCTGTGGGCTGGGCCGCGGCGGCGGTGGAGGGTTCCTCCGTCGAGGTCGCCGACGGCTCCTGCGCCGTCTCCGGCTGTTCGGACGGTCGTATCCAAGCGGCCGCCGCGAGGGCGCCGGACGCCGTGATCGCGAGGGCCACCAGGCCCAGGGTGTAGGGGACTTCGAGCACGGCGGGCAGGACCAGCGCCGTCGCCCATGCCAGGACCAGCACTCCGGTCAGGGCCCGGGTCCGCCACGTGGTGTCGCGTGCCGCGAGGAGCAGCACGGCGGCGACCAGGGCCAGGACGGCCGGCACCGTCTCCGTGTGCGGGGGCCAAGGAGCGTCGAGCGCCGTCGCATACCGCACATCGCCGGGCGCCCCGGACCACACCCGATCCACCCAGGCCACCGGCCCCACCAGCGCGATCGCCACCAGCGGCAGCGTCCACAGCAGGGCGAGTCCCTGTACGGCGGCGGAGGCCCGGGCGAGCCCGTCGCGCAGCGTCTGCGGCAGCCGGTCCGCCCGGATCGCCGCGAGCAGGGCGATCCCGCACACCAGATACACCGGAACCGCCCACGCCTCCGGCAGCACGGGGCGGGCGGTGCCGCCGAGCGCGGCGACCGTCAGGAGACCGGCGGCGACGGAGAGGCCGAGCGCCTGCTTCGCGGCGGCCTCCTGCCACGCCGCCGCGACCGCGATGCCCGCGGCCAAGAGGAGGAGCGCCGCCGCACGGGCGGCGGCGCTCGGGCCGGTGGCCGTCAAGGACAGCCAGCCGGCGGCCCACACGCCCCACGCGCCCATGCCGTACGCACCGATCACCGCGGTGATCCGTACGGACCCGGCAGGCACCCGGAGCGCCACACCCGCGTCGAACCCGGCCGTCACCAACACGGCGGCCGTGATCCCGAACAGGCTCGCGTCGGCCGCCACCGCCCCCAGGGTGAGCGGGAGTTGGGCGGCGAGCACAGCGGCGGGCAGGGGCAGACGCAGCTCGGAGGTGCGGGGCAGCAGGCCGTACGCCGTCCACAGGGCCGCCAGCGCGGCCGAGGCGCCCGCGAGGTAGCCGGTGGCGTCCACGCCGGCCAGCCCGACCTCGTGCAGCGCGTAGGCGTCGAGCACCGTCAGCACGAGCCCCAGGCCCGCCACCGACTCGGCCGTCGACCGCAGCCCGCGCTTCAGCAGCGGCAGCGGCGCGGCGAGCACCGCCACCGTGACCGCGCCGAGTACCAGGGCCCGCCCGGCGATCCCCATGTGCCCCCAGCTGACCAGCGTGAACGCCATCGCGGCGACCGTCAGCAGGACACCGCCCAGCACCAGCAGGACGTTCTGCACCCGGGGTGCCGAGGCCTCGGGGCGGGCCGGGGCGAAAGGCGCCGGAGCGAACGGGGGCGCCGCCGCTTGCAGCGCGGTGATCAGCCAGGCTCGGCGGTGCAGCAACTGGGCCCGGCGGGCGTCCAGTTGGCGCAGCTCGAGGTCGAGGAGCCGCAACTCCTCGGCCGGGGGCGGAAAGTGCGTCATGCCAGGAGTGTGGTCCGCGTCACGCCGCAGGGCATGAGTGCGCATACTCAATTCGTACTCAGATACGGCGGAATCCGCCCTGGCGAGGGCAGACTCGGCCCATGGACTGGAGCCACTACCGCTTCCGCGCCCTGTGGGCCCTGCCCGCGGCGCCCGACACCGTCTACGAAGCGCTGGAACAGGCCGAGGACTACCCGCGCTGGTGGCCCCAGGTACGCGAGGTGCACCGGATCGACGACACCAGCGGCGTGATCACGATCCGCTCCGTCCTCCCGTACGACATGACCTTCACCGCGCGCCAGGTGCGTCGGGGCCGCGGGGCCGGGGTGCTCGAGATCGCCATGTCCGGTGACCTCGACGGCTGGGCGTGCTGGACCGTCACCGTGGCTCCGGACGACAGCGGGACCATCGCGCGCTACGACCAGGTCGTCGATGTCAACAAGCCGCTGCTGAGGAGTCTCGCCGTACCCGGGAGGCCCCTCTTCCGCGCCAACCACTGGCTGATGATGCGCTCCGGACGGCGGGGCCTGGCGGCCCACTTGGCCCGCGGTCATCAAGCGGTTTGAAGGAAACGCGCGGAGACCTGTATTGTTCAGTCCGTTCCCGGGCGATTAGCTCAGTGGGAGAGCGCTTCGTTCACACCGAAGAGGTCACTGGTTCGAACCCAGTATCGCCCACCGGGAAAGGCCGGTCCGCCACAGCGGACCGGCTTTTTTGTGCGCCTTGCCTCCTATGCGGCCGCCGGCAGATCCGGGCGCAGTGGCCACGCCGGGTCCACCGCCTCGTCGCTGCCGCTGCGGGCGAACCACGCCTGCAGCCCACGTGCCTGTGCCGCGTGCCACACCGCCTGCAGCGTGTGCAGCTCGGCGGGGGACAGACGCTCCAGGCGGGCGGCGAAGCGGCGCCCCACCGCCCGTACGACCTCCAGTGAGGCCAGTGCGTCGGCCGCCGCGTCGTGCGCGCCGTCCAGTGTGACGCCGTAGTGCGCACACAGGTCGGTCAGGGTGCGGCGGCCCTTGCGATAGCGGTCCAGATGCTTGTCCAGGACGCGCGGATCGAGCACCAGCATGGGCATCGTCTCGAACCAGTGGTCCAGCGAGGAGGCGCGATGACGGCGCAACTCGCGGTCCAGCAGCGTCAGATCGAAAGGTGCGTTCATCACCACGATCGGCCTGGCCGTAGCGGCCTGACCGGCCAGCTCCTCGGCTATCTCCTGCATCACCGGCGCCGGCCAGCGGCCGTTGCGCTGGAGATGCTCCTCCGTCAGTCCGTGTACCGCCGTTGCCGCTTCCGGCACCGGGACACCCGGGTTCACCAGCCACTGGGTCACCCGCGGCCGGGTACCCGGGGCGTCCTGGACGACGACGGCCGCCGAAACGATCCGGTCGGTCTCGACGTCCACGCCTGTCGTCTCCGTGTCGAATGCCGCCAGCGGCCCCTCATACCAGTACGTCATACCTACACAACCCCTCGTTCACCCACGGCAGCTGACGTACCGTCTTCTGCCCGTTTGGTGATACCCGGGCTGTTTGCGGCGTACGCCGGGAGGACACAACAGGAGTGCGGGTCTTTGCAGTTCAGCGGCCCGCTACGGGGATTCACTTTGCTTGGAAGGCTGTTGGTCATGGCGATAGCGCAGCCCGAGCGGGGCGGGCTGCTGCCCGAACTCACGGGCCCCCGTCGCGGTTCACTCGCCACCACCGCCTGCATGGAGACACTGCAGGTGGGTTATCTGCACGCCGTCGCGGCGGCGGCCGGGTGTTCGCTGTCGCAGCCCTTTCCGGACAACGGCATCGACTGGCACGTCAGCCACAGCGCGCCCGGCCACACGGTCGACGACGAGGTCACCATAAAGGTGCAGCTCAAAGCCACCTACCAGATCGCGCCGAACCCTCCCGGCCGCTTCTTCTCCTTCACGCTCGACAACGACCACCTGGCGAAGCTCGCCCGCACCCCGGTCTCGGTGCACAAGATCCTCGTCGTGATGCTCGTTCCGCGCACCCAGGACGACTGGCTGCGTGCCAGTCACGACCGGCTCGACCTGCGGCACTGCTGCTACTGGGTCAACCTCGCCGGCCACGCGATCACCGGCCGGCGCCGCACCACCGTGCGGATACCGACCTCACGCATCTTCGACGACCGGGCCCTCTGCGAGATCATGACGCGGGTCGGTACGGGAGGCAGACCATGACACACCGCCCCCTGGAGGAGCCGGTACGGCCAGTCAGGCCGCACCCGGTCCACGCGTCCTGGGACCGTCCCCCAGAGCCCGGCGACGTGGACCCCGCCGTGCTCAGCGCCCTGCTGCACCGGCACGGCTGGCAGCGGCGCGGAGGAGCGGCGGGACGCTACGGCCGCTGGACCCCGCCGGGACCGGGCGGCAACGGCACGAGCCTGCTCGTCCCCGAGTCCCGCGCCTTCCCCGACAGCGACGACCTGCTCGGCGAGGCGCTCGACGCGCTCGTCCGCAGCGGCACGCCCGCCGCGCGCGAGGTGCTCGTCGGGCTCGCCGTGCCCAGCGACGAGGTCCGCTGGTGGCGGGACGCGCCGAGCGGCCCGGCCGGGGCCGCGCCCTGGACCGTCGAGGAGGAACTGCGCACCGCCGCCCGCCAGATGCTCCTCGCCGCGGCGCTCGCCACGCGCGCGCGTGCCGGCTACTACGGCGCCCGGCACCGCCGCTCGGCCGCCGCGATGCTGGAGAGCGTCTTCGTCGCCTCCCCGGCCGGCGGCGGCCACCTCGCCGCTTTCGTGCCCGTCGGCGCGGGCCGTCCGCTCGCCGTACGTCTCCACCAGGCCCTGTACGCCGCCCGCGAGGCCATCGACTACCAGCGGGCCACCGGCGGCATGGACGCCTTCGACGGCGCCGTCGAGGCCGGCGTCAGCCGCGAGCTCACCGAAGCCCTGATCGCCCTCGTCCGCGGTACGGAGGGGGCCCGCATCGCCGTCGAGTGGGCGCCCGCGACCGGGGTGCCCCAGGACTGCGCGGGCGGAGTCGAGCCGGTCGAGTTCTCGCCGGGCGACCTGCCCGTGCTGCGTGAGGCCGGGGCCCGCTACCTGCGCGCGGAACCCTCGGTGCCGGTCCGGATCACGGGCGCGGTCGTACGGATGCGCCGGTCGGGAACGCGCGGCGAGGGCACCGTACGGCTGCGCGTCATCGCGGGCGCCGAGATACCGCACATCCGGCTGACCCTGGACGAGGAGTCGTACCGCATCGCCGGGCACGCCCACCTGGTCGGGCTGCCGGTGCGGGTGCACGGGCGCCTGGAGAGCCGAGGCGGCTTCCGCAAGATCACCGGGGCCTCCGACGTCGTACCCGTACAGGTGGACGAGGCCGAACGGGACCGGCTGATGAAGTCCCTCCAGGAGGACCTGGACTTCTTCGAGGAGGCCTGCGGCGGGGAGGACGCCGGGGACTGAGGGATGCCCGCCCGGGACTGAAGGTGACCGTTTCGCGGTCGGCCCTCCGGGGTCGGTACGATCGCGTAATGCGCGCGCTCCTGGTATGGCGCCGCATTCCACCTTCAGTCAGGAGAGACCGGTGTCAGACGTCCGTGTGATCATCCAACGCGATTCCGAGCGGGAAGAACGCGTGGTGACGACGGGCACTACGGCGGCCGACCTCTTCGCCGGCGAGCGCTCGATCATCGCCGCGCGCGTGGGCGGCGAGCTCAAGGACCTGTCGTACGTGCTCGCCGACGGCGAGGAGGTCGAGGGCGTCGAGATCTCCTCCGAGGACGGTCTGAACATCCTGCGCCACTCCACCGCGCACGTGCTGGCGCAGGCGGTGCAGGAGCTCTTCCCCGAGGCCAAGCTGGGCATCGGCCCGCCGGTCAAGGACGGCTTCTACTACGACTTCGACGTCGAGAAGCCGTTCACGCCCGAGGATCTCAAGGCCATCGAGAAGAAGATGCAGGAGATCCAGAAGCGCGGGCAGAAGTTCGCCCGTCGCGTTGTCACCGACGAGGCCGCCCGCGAGGAGCTCGCCGCCGAGCCCTACAAGCTGGAGCTGATCGGCCTCAAGGGCTCCGCCTCCTCCGACGACGGCGCGGACGTCGAGGTCGGCGCCGGTGAGCTGACGATCTACGACAACCTGGACGCGAAGACCGGCGACCTGTGCTGGAAGGACCTCTGCCGCGGTCCCCACCTGCCGTCGACCCGCGCGATCCCGGCGTTCAAACTGATGCGCAATGCGGCCGCCTACTGGCGCGGCAGCGAGAAGAACCCGATGCTCCAGCGCATCTACGGCACCGCCTGGCCGACCAAGGACGAGCTCAAGGGTTACCTCGATTTCCTCGCCGAGGCCGAGAAGCGCGACCACCGCAAGCTGGGCAACGAACTCGACCTGTTCTCGATCCCCGAGCAGATCGGCTCCGGCCTCGCGGTCTTCCACCCCAAGGGCGGCATCGTCCGCCGCGTGATGGAGGACTACTCGCGCCGCCGCCACGAGGAAGAGGGCTACGAGTTCGTCTACACCCCGCACGCGACGAAGGGGAAGCTCTTCGAGACGTCCGGGCACCTGGACTGGTACGCCGAGGGCATGTACCCGCCCATGCAGCTCGACGAGGGCGTGGACTACTACCTCAAGCCCATGAACTGCCCGATGCACAACCTGATCTTCGACGCGCGCGGCCGTTCCTACCGTGAACTGCCGCTGCGCCTCTTCGAGTTCGGGACCGTGTACCGGTACGAGAAGTCGGGTGTCGTGCACGGCCTCACCCGCGCGCGTGGCTTCACGCAGGACGACGCGCACATCTACTGCACCCGTGAGCAGATGTCGGAGGAGCTCGACAAGACGCTCACCTTCGTCCTCGGCCTGCTGCGCGACTACGGCCTGACCGACTTCTACCTGGAGCTGTCCACCAAGGACCCGGAGAAGTTCGTCGGCTCGGACGAGGTCTGGGAGGAGGCGACCGAGACGCTGCGCCAGGTCGCCGAGAAGCAGGGGCTGCCCCTGGTCCCGGACCCGGGTGGCGCCGCCTTCTACGGGCCCAAGATCTCCGTCCAGACCAAGGACGCGATCGGCCGCACCTGGCAGATGTCGACCATCCAGCTCGACTTCAACCTGCCGGAGCGCTTCGACCTGGAGTACACCGGTCCGGACGGTGCGAAGCAGCGCCCGGTCATGATCCACCGCGCGCTGTTCGGCTCGATCGAGCGGTTCTTCGCGGTTCTCCTGGAGCACTACGCGGGCGCCTTCCCGGCGTGGCTGGCCCCGGTCCAGGCCCTCGGTATCCCGATCGGCGACGGGCACGTCGACTATCTGGCGAAGTTCGCCGCGGCGGCCAAGAAGAAGGGCCTGCGGGTCGAGGTCGACTCCTCCTCGGACCGGATGCAGAAGAAGATCCGCAACGCCCAGAAGCAGAAGGTGCCCTTCATGGTCATCGCGGGCGACGAGGACATGGCCAACAACGCCGTCTCCTTCCGCTACCGCGACGGCTCGCAGGAGAACGGCATCCCGTTCGACGAGGCCATCGCGAAGATCGCGCAGGTCGTCGAGGAGCGGGCGCAGGTCTGATCCGGCCGGCCACGATCACGAGGCCCCCGGGAGCTCAGCTCTCCGGGGGCCTCGTGTCGCTCTCGCGCGAGAAGATCTGCAGCAGCCAGGAGGAGAACGATCCCGTCACCGCGCCGAGCAGGGCCAGCCCGCCGGCCATCATCGCGATCGCGATCGACCGGCCACGCGTGGTCACCGGGGTGATGTCGCCGTATCCGACCGTGGTGAGGGTCGCCGCGGCCCACCACAGCGCGTCCCCGAACGTCCGCATGGTGGCGCCCGGCGCTCCGCGTTCGGCCTGGTAGACCGCCAGGGAACCGGCGAAGCCGAGCAGTAGCGTCGCCAAGCTCGCGTAGGCGATCACGCGGGCGTGCAGGGAGAGCCGGGGTTCTCCCTGCCGGTGCTGGATGACGTCGTAGAGCGGAACGATCCGCAGCGGCCGCAGCAGCGGCAGGACGACCACCACGGTGTGCAGGAAGTGGGTCCTGGCGAAGCGCAGGAAGCGCCCCCCGAAGAGCCGCCAGCGCACGGCGTAGTCCACGGCGAACAGCAGCCAGAGCGCGATCATCGTGTAAAGGCACACGTCCTTCCAGAAGGACGGCATGCTCACCGCGAGGACACGGGCGGCATAGGCGGCCAGGAAGACCAGCGACGCCAAGAACAACGGAATCTCGGTGCGCTGCTCCCAGCGGGTGTAAGGGCTGTCGTCGTCCACTGGGCCAGCTTGGCCGGTGGCCGCCCTCCCGTCGCCCCGGCGACACGCCACAAACGGACGACGCAATATGCTGCACGCATGACGAGTGAGCCGGAGCAGCAGTGGGGAGTGGGGATCCAGGACGCGTTCCAGCGCCTGTGGACGCCCCATCGGATGGCCTACATCCAGGGTGAGAACAAGCCGACCGGTCCCGGCGCGGACGACGGCTGCCCCTTCTGCTCGATCCCGGCCAAATCCGACGAGGACGGGCTGGTCGTCAAGCGCGGCGAGCAGGTGTACGCGGTCCTCAACCTGTACCCGTACAACGGCGGCCACCTGATGGTCGTGCCCTACCGCCACGTCGCCGACTACACCGACCTCACCGAGCCGGAGACCGTCGAGCTGGCCGCCCTGACCAAGCAGGCGATGACGGCCCTGCGGACCGCTTCCGGGGCCCACGGCTTCAACATCGGCATGAACCAGGGCACGGTGGCCGGCGCCGGCATCGCGGCCCACCTCCACCAGCACATCGTCCCGCGCTGGGGCGGCGACACGAACTTCATGCCGGTGGTGGGCCACACGCGGGTGCTGCCACAGCTACTGGCGGACACCCGGAAGATGCTGGCGGAGGCCTGGCCGGCGGTGTGACGCCGGCGACGTCAACCAGCCCGTCCGGCGTTTGAGGACGAGGCCGTTCAGGCCGAAGGGGGTCTGGGGGCGCAGCCCCCAGGGCAGTCACCCAGACCCACCTCGCGGCTCAACCGCCGGAGGCCTACGCGTCGTAGACGTCGGCCTTCCGCGGCATCGGATCCTGCACCGCCGAGCTCAGGAACGCCGACCGCGAACCGAACTTGTCGGTGTCCACGCCGTTCTCGTCGAGCACCTTGATCGCCGCGGCATGCACCACCCGCAGCACCGGCGTGGCCGCGCGCAGCGCGTCGTCGGCCATGAACCGGTGCCGCCACGGCTGGTCCGCCCAGGCGTGCCGCAGCCCGAACGGCTCGGGCAGCCCCATCGTCCCGCCGAGCCAGTTCAGCAGCGGCGGATACCAGGAGATCGGGGCCCGCACCGCCAGCCGCACCACCTCGTCGGGGTTGACCAGCGGAAGCTTCACCTTGCGGGTCTCCCACGGCTTGAACGACTTGGTGACCTCCTTGGTCGGCGCCTCGGGCTTCTCCTGGAAGAGTCCGTTCACCGGACCGAGGGCATGACCGGTCACCTCGATGCGCAACGTCTCGTGCAGGACGGTCACCGTGATCAGCATGGTGATGATCAACTGCCCGTCCCAGAGCGTCCACTGGACGCCCAGGTAGTGCCGGTCACCGCTGCCGAACTGCTGCTTGTTGCAGATGTCCTGTATCGCGTGCGTCCTGACCTGGTACGCCTCGACGTCCGTGCCCTCCGGACGGGACACCGCCTTCGCGCCCTCCGCGATCGGCGTGACGACCCAGTGCCGTATCGAAGGCTTGGGGAAACCACCGGTGTTCAGCGGACCGCGCTCCAGCATGCGCAGCTGGTCGTGGATCGAGCGGATGACGTCCCAGCTGCGGAACGGGTGGATCTCCCGCGTGGAGTCCGCGGCCACCAGGTCCTCCGCCAGCTGCCAGCTGCCCCAGCGGGTGCCCATGCCGAGTATCCCCTTGGGCCCGGCGTAGAACACGGAGTTGGACTGCTGCTCGGCGCTCAGCTTGGCCAGTGACTGGCGTAGCTGCTCGGCCTGGGTCTCGGTGGGGCTGGTCGGCACCGCCTCCGGCACCTTCGCGCCGACGCTGCTGCCGGCCAGCAGGCTGTCCCAGCGCTCCCGCAGATCCCTCGCGGTGCGCTCGCAGACCTGCTTGGCCCAGAACCAGCCGACCACGGGCATGAGGACCGAGGCTCGCGCATACCAGGCCCAGAAGCCGGTGAACGGCATGCGCAGCAGGAAGAGCACGGCGAGCGCGCCGACCGCCACGAGCAGCACGGAGGCGAGGGCGCCGCCGCGCTTCTCGTCCCGCTTGACGATGGTGGTGCGCAGCGTGAAGACCAGCAGCCACACCAAAAGGCCGGGCAGGAACAGCACACCGCAGATCACGGTGATGGCGCTGAGCATCCGGTCCCGCGCCTTGCGGATGTTGTTCGCGGCCAGACAGTGCTCGACGACGACCTGCGGCTCGGTGCCGAAGGACTGGATCAGGGGCTTGCGGCCGCTGCCGAGCATGCGGTCGACCACGGCCCGCGAGAAGGCCTCACCGAGGTTGGGACGGAAGATCCTCGCCCAGCCGCGGCCCGCCTTGATGTCGGTCTTGTGCCACTCGTTGTCGGCCTTTTTGATGTCCTCGTACGGATTGTCCCGATAGGCCGCCGAGGCCAGTGCGAACGTCGCCGTCTGGCCCTCACCTGCCGTGCGCGGCACCTGCGGACCGAAGATGTCCGCGTAACCGCTCTCAACGGTCATTCCCGCCCCCGATCGCCGCAGTGTCGCCTCTGCGGCCTTCCCGACTTCCCTGCTTCGCACACCTGTTGATCAATGATCAGCGTATCCTCCGCCACTGACATTCGTCGGCGGACGGCCGAAGCCGCCCGCCGACGCGGAGGGGAGCGTTCCGCACAGGCCACTTGGTGGCGCCGGGCGCCAACTACGAGGCGGCGCGCGCCTCTTCACGAATCCTTTCCGCGATCTGCGCCGGCATCGGTTCGTGCCGCGCGTACGCACGGTTGAAGCGTGCGGTGCCGTGCGACAGCGAGCGGAGATCGACGGCGTACCGCCCGATCTCGATCTCGGGCACCTCGGCCCTGATGAGGGTGCGGCTGCCGTTGGTCTGCTCGGTGCCGAGGACACGGCCGCGCCGCCCGGACAGGTCGCTCATCACGGCGCCGACGTAGTCGTCACCGACCAGGACGGACACCTCGGCCACCGGCTCCAGCAGATGGATCTTCGCGTCGGCCGCGGCCTCGCGCAGCGCGAGCGCGCCGGCCGTCTGGAACGCGGCGTCGGAGGAGTCCACCGAGTGCGCCTTGCCGTCGAGCAGCGTGATCCGGACGTCGACGAGCGGGTGGCCGGCCGCAACTCCCTTGGCCGCCTGGGCCCTTACGCCTTTCTCCACCGAGGGGATGAACTGCCGCGGCACCGCGCCGCCGACGACCTTGTCCACGAACTCGATTCCCGAACCGCCCGGCAGGGGCTCCACCTCGATCTCGCAGATCGCGTACTGCCCGTGCCCGCCGGACTGCTTCACATGCCGGCCGCGGCCCGCCGACTTGCCCGCGAACGTCTCCCGCAGGGAGACCATGTGCGGTACGACGTCGACCTGGACGCCGTAGCGGTTGCGCAGCCGTTCGAGTGCGACGTCCGCGTGCGCCTCGCCCAGACACCACAGCACGACCTGGTGGGTGGCCTGGTTCTGTTCCAGTCGCATGGTCGGGTCCTCGGCGACCAGCCGGGACAGGCCCTGCGAGAGTTTGTCCTCATCCGCCTTGCTGTGTGCCTGGATGGCGAGCGGCAGCAGCGGGTCGGGCATCTGCCAGGGCTCCATCAGGAGCGGATCGTCCTTGGCCGACAGCGTGTCGCCGGTCTCCGCGCGGCTCAGCTTCGCCACGCACGCGAGGTCACCGGCGATGCAGTGGCTGAGCGTGCGCTGCTGCTTGCCGAACGGCGCCGACAGGGCGCCGATGCGCTCGTCGACGTCGTGGTCCTCGTGGCCGCGGTCCTCCAGGCCGTGCCCGGAGACGTGCACCGTCTCGTCGGGGCGCAGGGTGCCGGAGAAGACCCGTACCAGCGAGATCCGGCCGACGTACGGGTCGGACGCGGTCTTCACGACCTCCGCGACCAGCGGCCCGTCCGGATCGCACACCTTCAGCGCGCGCGGTTTGCCGCCGACCGTGGTGACCGCGGGCGCCTCCCGCTCCAGCGGGGTCGGGAACCCGCGCGTGATCAGCTCCAGCACCTCGATGGTGCCGAGCCCCTGCCGGCCACCGTCGGTCGCGGGCGCCGCGGGCAGGACGGGATGGAAGGCACCGCGCGCGACGGCCCGTTCCAGGTCCTCGATCAGCGTCTTGACGTCGACCTGCTCGCCGCCGAGATACCGGTCCATCAGGGTCTCGTCCTCCGACTCGGAGATGATCCCCTCGATCAGCCGGTTGCGGGCCTCCTCGATCTGCGGCAACTGGTCCTCGCCCGGCTCGGACTCCTTGCGCTCTCCGGAGGCGTAGTCGAACAGCTGCTGCGACAGCAGCCCGATCAGCCCGGTCACGGGCGCGTGCCCGTCGGGTGCCTGCGGGCCGTGCAGCGGCAGATACAGCGGGAGCACGGCGTCGGGGTCCTCCCCGCCGAAGGCCTCCGCGCAGATCCGCGTCATCTCCTCGTAGTCGGCCCGCGCGGACTCCAGGTGCGTGACGACGATCGCGCGCGGCATGCCGACGGCCGCGCACTCCTCCCACACCATGCGGGTCGAGCCGTCCACACCGTCCGAGGCCGAGACGACGAAAAGGGCCGCGTCCGCCGCTCGCAGACCGGCCCTGAGTTCCCCGACGAAGTCGGCGTATCCGGGGGTGTCCAGAAGGTTGACCTTGATGCCGTCCCATTCGACCGGCACCAGGGAGAGCTGTACCGAGCGTTGCTGCCGGTGCTCGATCTCGTCGTAGTCCGAGACGGTGCCGCCGTCCTCGACGCGGCCCGCCCGGTTCACCGCCCCCGCTGTGAGCGCGAGGGCTTCCACCAAGGTGGTCTTGCCCGATCCGGAGTGGCCGACCAATACCAC
Organism: Streptomyces sp. NPDC055013; assembly: GCF_053608645.1. Taxonomy (NCBI): domain Bacteria; kingdom Bacillati; phylum Actinomycetota; class Actinomycetes; order Kitasatosporales; family Streptomycetaceae; genus Streptomyces; species Streptomyces sp. NPDC055013. The sequence goes on along the minus strand of NZ_JBSGVW010000060.1, from coordinate 16,500 downwards.
ATTCCGTACGGACGCGGGGTGGTCGGCCGCTGTAGCCCTGCCGGCGGCTCCGGGGTGTGCGTTCGCCTTGTCGCCCATGATCCTGCCTCCCGTGCACGGTGAGGTCACTGTGGGCGCGGACATACCTTTCCGCGTGCGAGGCGGCTCCGGTGACGCCCGCGGTCCTTCGAGCTTTCCACTCCCGTCACGGTGCGTCCATACGGCGGACGCGATCGCGCCACCCGGCACCGGTGGACCTGCCCGCCGGACCCGGGTACGAGTGCCCGGCGGTCGCACTCACGCGCGCGTGACTACGATGGGCCAGCCGGTGGCCAGCAGGGGCCGCGGCGCCACACCGACCCTCGGGAAGGCCATGCTGAACAAGTACGCGCGTGCTTTCTTCACGCGTGTTCTCACACCGTTCGCCGCGTTTTTGATCCGGCGGGGCGTCAGCCCGGACACGGTCACGCTCATCGGCACCGCCGGTGTGGTCGCGGGCGCGCTGGTCTTCTACCCCATGGGCGAGTTCTTCTGGGGCACGGTCGTGATCACGCTCTTCGTGTTCTCCGACCTCGTCGACGGCAACATGGCCCGCCAGCTCGGCCGCTCCAGCCGCTGGGGTGCCTTCCTGGACTCCACGCTCGACCGGGTCGCCGACGGTGCGATCTTCGGCGGCTTCATCCTCTGGTACGCCGGTGGGGGCGACGACCTCGTCCTGTGCGCCGTCTCGATCTTCTGCCTGGCCAGCGGCCAGGTGGTGTCGTACACCAAGGCGCGCGGCGAGTCGATCGGACTGCCGGTCGCCGTCAACGGTCTCGTCGAGCGCGCCGAGCGCCTGGTGATCTCGCTGGTCGCGGCCGGCTTGGCGGGCCTGCACGAGTTCGGGGTACCCGGCATCCAGTACCTGCTGCCCGTCGCCCTGTGGATCGTCGCCGTCGGCAGCCTCGTCACGCTGATCCAGCGGGTCGTCACCGTCCGCCGCGAATCCGCCGAGGCGGAGGCCGCCGCGGACACGCAGGACAAGCCGCAGGGAGCCTCCCAAGGGAGCGAGGCCGCGAAGTGAGCGCCCAGGACCGCCTCACGGACGCGCTGTACGGACTCGGCTGGGGCACCGTCAAGAAGCTCCCCGAGCCGGTGGCGGCACGGCTCGGCCGCACCATCGCCGACCTCGTCTGGAAGCAGCGGGGCAAGGGCGTCCAGCGGCTGGAGAGCAACTACGCGCGCGTGGTGCCCGACGCGACCCCCGAGCGCCTCGCCGAGCTCTCGCGCGCGGGCATGCGGTCGTACCTGCGCTACTGGATGGAGTCCTTCCGACTGCCCGCCTGGAGCGCCGAACGTATCGAGGGCGGCTTCGACGTCAAGGACGTCCACCACCTGACCGACGGCCTGGCCGCCGGCAAGGGCGTGATACTCGCGCTGCCGCATCTGGCCAACTGGGACCTCGCCGGCGCCTGGGTCACCACCAAGCTCGAGACGCCCTTCACGACGGTCGCCGAGCGCCTCAAGCCCGAGACGCTCTACGACCGCTTCGTCGCCTACCGCGAGGGCCTCGGCATGGAGGTCCTGCCGCACAGCGGCGGCACCGCCTTCGGCATGCTGGCCCGCAGGCTGCGCGACGGCGGCCTGGTCTGCCTGGTCGCCGACCGTGACCTGTCCGCGTCCGGCGTCGAGGTCGACTTCTTCGGCGACACGGCCCGGATGCCCGCCGGGCCGGCGCTGCTGGCCCAGCAGACCGGGGCACTCCTGCTGCCCGTCACGCTCTGGTACGACGACTCGCCCGTCATGCAGGGGCGGGTCCATCCCCCGATCGAGGTACCCGAGACAGGTACCCGGACCGAGAAGACGTCTGTCATGACACAGGCGCTGGCCGACGCCTTCGCCACGGGGATCGCCGAACATCCGGAGGACTGGCACATGCTCCAGCGCTTGTGGCTCGCCGACCTGGAACCACGACCGGCCGACGGCCCGGCAGGAGAGCGTCCGTGAGGATCGGCATCGTCTGCCCGTACTCCTGGGACGTCCCCGGCGGCGTCCAGTTCCACATCCGCGACCTCGCCGAGTACTTCATCCGGCTCGGCCACGAGGTGTCCGTCCTGGCCCCGGCCGACGACGACACCCCGCTCCCGCCGTACGCCGTCTCGGCCGGCCGCGCGGTGCCGGTCCCGTACAACGGCTCGGTCGCCCGCCTGAACTTCGGCTTCCTCTCGGCGGCCCGGGTGCGCCGCTGGCTGCACGACGGCGCTTTCGACGTCATCCACATCCACGAGCCGGCCTCGCCGTCCCTCGGCCTGCTGGCCTGCTGGGCGGCCCAGGGTCCGATCGTGGCGACCTTCCACACGTCCAACCCGCGCTCGCGGGCGATGATCGCCGCGTACGCCATCCTCCAGGCGGCCCTGGAGAAGATCAGCGCCCGGATCGCGGTGAGCGAGTACGCCCGGCGCACGCTGGTGGAACACCTCGGCGGCGACGCGGTCGTCATCCCCAACGGCGTCGATGTCGACTTCTTCGCCAAGGCCGAGCCCAACCCCGACTGGCAGGGCGACACGATCGGCTTCATCGGCCGCATCGACGAGCCCCGCAAGGGCCTGCCGGTCCTGATGAGGGCCCTGCCGAAGATCCTCGCCGCCCGCCCGCAGACCAGGCTCCTGGTGGCGGGCCGCGGCGACGAGGAGGAGGCGGTGGAGTCCCTGCCCGCCGAACTCCGCTCCCGCGTCGAGTTCCTCGGCATGATCAGCGACCAGGACAAGGCCCGCTTGCTGCGCAGCGTCGACCTGTACGTCGCTCCCAACACCGGCGGCGAGAGCTTCGGGATCATCCTGGTCGAGGCGATGTCGGCCGGCGCCCCCGTCCTCGCCTCGGACCTGGACGCCTTCGCCCAGGTCCTGGACCAGGGCGGGGCGGGCGAACTCTTCACCAACGAGGACGCGGACGCCCTGGCCGAGGCGGCGGTACGCCTCCTGGAGGACCCGGTCCGCCGGGCCGAGCTCCGCAAGCGGGGGAGCGTGCACGTGCGCCGCTTCGACTGGTCGACCGTGGGGGCGGACATCCTGTCGGTGTACGAGACGGTGACGGCGGGCGCGGCGGCGGTGGCCGCGGACGAGCGGACCGGGAGCGGTGGGGCCGGCGGGCTGCGGGCTCGGTTGGGATTGGCGCGGGACTGAGGGCGCGAGTGAGCGCCGAGTGTTCCAGGCTCCGGTCCCGGGCATTCCAGCCCGTCCGGCGTTTGAGGACGAGGCCCTTCACGGCCGAAGCGGGGGTCCGGGGGCGGCAGCCCCCGGCGACGGTCGCGCCGACACCCCGCACCGACACCGACGCCCCGCACGACACCCTGCTCAACCGGCGGAGCTAGTGTGCCGCCCGTGACCGCAACTCTGATCTGGATCCTCGTAGTCCTCGTGGCGATCGGCCTCTACCTGAGCTGGACGGCAGGTCGCCTGGACCGGCTGCACGCCAGGATCGACGCGGCCCGCGCCGCCCTCGACGCGCAGCTGCTGCGCCGCGCCTCGGTGGCCCAGGAACTGGCCACCTCCGGTGTGCTGGATCCGGCCGCGTCGATCGTCCTGTACGAGGCCGCACATGCCGCCCGGCAGGCCGAGGAGGAGCAGCGGGAGGTCGCCGAGAGCGAGCTGAGCCAGGCGCTGCGAGCCGTGTTCGCCGAGCCCCCGCAGGTGGAGGCCGTGAGGGAGGCGCCCGGGGGCGAGGAAGCGGCCCGCGAGCTGACGGAGGCGGTCCGCCGGGTACCGATGGCCCGCCGCTTCCACAACGACGCCGTACGGGCGGCCAGGGCGCTGCGGCGCCACCGCAAGGTCCGCCTGTTCCGCCTGGCGGGCCACGCCCCGTTCCCGCTGGCCTTCGAGATGGACGACGAGCCCCCGGTGGCCCTGGCGGACCGGCCGGCCTAGGACGCGCCGAAGTCGGGGATCGTGAGGGAACCGTCGGCGGCGAGGGGGAACCCCGGGTTGTGCGCGATCTCCCACGCATGGCCGTCGGGGTCGACGAAGGCGCCGGAGTAGAAGCCGACGGCATTGGTGGCCGCGGGCTTGGTGACGGTCGCCCCCGCCCGTTCCGCGGCCACGAGCAGCTCGTCGACCTCGGCGTCGGAGCGCACGTTGTGGGCCAGGGCGATCCCGCCGAAGCCGCCTGCCGTGCCGTCGGTCAGCCCGCAGTCCAGCGCCAGCTTGTCGCGGCCCCACAGCACCAGGGCCAGCCCGCCCGCCTGGAAGAAGACGGTCTCCTCGACCTCCTGGCCCCGCCAGCCCAGGGCCTCGTAGAAGGCCCGGGAGCGCGCCACATCGGAGACTCCCAGCGTGACCAGGCTGATGCGCTGTTCCATGGCATGGACACTAACGCGGCACGGTCAGGGCGGCGCCTCGGCAGGCAAAACGATCCACCGCCTCACCATTGGCCCTTGAAGTGGCCCGTACACCTCACGTTTCCTCGATGCTTGCAGTAACCCTCTTTCACACAGCGAGGTCAACCCGTGTCCATCTCCGAAAACCAGGCCCCCGAGACCGGCACCGCACGCGTGAAGCGCGGCATGGCCGAGCAGCTCAAGGGCGGCGTGATCATGGACGTCGTCACGCCGGAGCAGGCGAAGATCGCCGAGGACGCGGGCGCCGTCGCCGTCATGGCCCTCGAGCGGGTCCCCGCCGACATCCGCAAGGACGGCGGCGTGGCCCGGATGTCCGACCCGGACATGATCGAGGGCATCATCGACGCCGTCTCGATCCCGGTCATGGCCAAGTCCCGCATCGGCCACTTCGTCGAGGCCCAGGTCCTGCAGTCCCTCGGCGTCGACTACATCGACGAGTCCGAGGTCCTCACCCCGGCCGACGAGGTCAACCACTCCGACAAGTTCGCCTTCACCACGCCCTTCGTCTGTGGTGCCACCAACCTCGGTGAGGCCCTGCGCCGCATCGCCGAGGGCGCGGCCATGATCCGCTCCAAGGGCGAGGCCGGCACCGGCAACGTCGTCGAGGCCGTCCGCCACCTGCGCCAGATCAAGAACGAGATCGCCAAGCTGCGCGGCTTCGACAACAACGAGCTGTACGCCGCCGCCAAGGACCTGCGCGCCCCGTACGAGCTGGTCAAGGAAGTCTCCGAGCTCGGCAAGCTCCCGGTGGTGCTGTTCTCCGCCGGTGGCGTGGCCACCCCGGCCGACGCCGCGCTGATGCGCCAGCTCGGCGCCGAGGGCGTCTTTGTCGGCTCCGGCATCTTCAAGTCGGGCGACCCGGCCAAGCGCGCCGCCGCGATCGTCAAGGCGACCACCTTCTTCGACGACCCGAAGATCATCGCGGACGCGTCCCGCAACCTCGGCGAGGCCATGGTCGGCATCAACTGCGACACCCTCCCCGAGGCCGAGCGCTACGCCAACCGCGGCTGGTAAGGCACCCATCCCATGAGCAACACCCCCGTCATAGGCGTCCTGGCCCTGCAGGGCGACGTACGGGAGCACCTCATCGCCCTGGCCGCGGCAGACGCCGTGGCCAGGCCGGTGCGGCGCCCCGAAGAGCTCGCCGAGGTGGACGGCCTCGTCATCCCCGGCGGCGAGTCCACGACCATCTCGAAGCTGGCCGTCCTCTTCGGCGTGATGGAGCCCCTACGCGCGCGTGTGCGAGGCGGCATGCCCGTCTACGGCACCTGCGCCGGCATGATCATGCTCGCCGACAAGATCCTCGACCCGCGCTCCGGACAGGAGACGATCGGCGGCATCGACATGATCGTGCGCCGCAACGCCTTCGGACGGCAGAACGAGTCCTTCGAAGCGGCGGTCGACGTCCAGGGCATCGCGGGCGCTCCTGTGGAGGGCGTCTTCATCCGCGCCCCCTGGGTCGAGTCCGTCGGCGCCGAGGCCGAAGTCCTCGCCGAGCACGACGGCCACATCGTCGCGGTCCGCCAGGGCAACGCGCTCGCCACGTCGTTCCACCCGGAACTGACCGGAGACCACCGCGTGCACGGCCTTTTCGTCGACATGGTGCGCGCGAACCGGACAGCCGAGTCCTTGTAGGATCTCTGGCGTTCGTTCATAGATGGGTTACGCGAAGGAGACAGGCAGATGTCCGGCCACTCTAAATGGGCTACGACGAAGCACAAGAAGGCCGTGATCGACGCCAAGCGCGGCAAGCTCTTCGCGAAGCTGATCAAGAACATCGAGGTCGCGGCCCGCATGGGTGGCGTTGACATCGAGGGCAACCCGACGCTGTACGACGCCATCCAGAAGGCGAAGAAGCAGTCGGTTCCGAACAAGAACATCGACTCCGCGGTCAAGCGTGGCGGCGGTCTCGAGGCCGGTGGCGCCGACTACGAGACGATCATGTACGAGGGCTACGGCCCGAACGGCGTCGCCGTGCTCATCGAGTGCCTCACCGACAACCGCAACCGCGCCGCCTCCGACGTCCGCGTCGCCATGACCCGCAACGGCGGCAACATGGCCGACCCGGGCTCGGTGTCGTACATGTTCAGCCGCAAGGGCGTCGTCATCGTCCCCAAGGGCGAGCTGTCCGAGGACGACGTCCTCACCGCCGTCCTGGACGCCGGCGCCGAGGAGGTCAACGACCTCGGTGAGTCCTTCGAGGTCATCAGCGAGGCCACCGACCTGGTCGCGGTCCGCACCGCCCTTCAGGAGGCCGGCATCGACTACGACTCCGCCGACTCCAGCTTCGTGCCCTCCGTCCAGGTCGAGCTGGACGAGGAGGGCGCCAAGAAGATCTTCAAGCTGATCGACGCGCTCGAGGACAGCGACGACGTGCAGAACGTCTTCGCCAACTTCGATGTCAGCGACGAGATCATGGAGAAGGTCGACGCATAACGCTGCCGCGAGCTGAGCGGTTTCGAGCGGGCCGGTGGGACACAACCCATCGGCCCGCCGCTCTTGTCGGTGGCAGCGGATAGCCTGGCGAGAGTCAAAGATCGCCGTCTACGGGCCGCAACCGTCAATTGAGGAACCCCGACGGCGCCCAGCCAGGCCCGCGAGAGCGGCGGCGGTTTAGCCGCAAAGAGGGGAGGGGCGCGGTGCGCGTACTGGGGGTGGACCCGGGGCTGACCCGATGCGGAGTCGGCGTGGTCGAGGGCGTCGCCGGACGCCCGCTCACCATGCTCGGCGTCGGCGTCGTACGGACGCCCGCGGACGCCGAGTTGGGACACCGCCTCGTCGCCATCGAGCAGGGCATCGAGCAGTGGCTGGACGAGCACCGGCCCGAATTCGTCGCCGTAGAGCGGGTGTTCAGCCAGCACAACGTCCGTACGGTGATGGGCACCGCCCAGGCCAGCGCCGTCGCCATGCTCTGCGCCGCCCGCCGCGGCATCCCCGTCGCGCTGCACACCCCCAGCGAGGTCAAGGCCGCCGTCACCGGCAGCGGCCGCGCCGACAAGGCCCAGGTCGGTGCCATGGTCACCCGCCTGCTGCGGCTCAGCGCCCCGCCCAAGCCCGCCGACGCCGCCGACGCCCTCGCGCTCGCCATCTGCCACATCTGGCGCGCCCCAGCGCAGAACCGACTCCAGCAGGCCGTCGCCCTGCACACAGCCAAAGCACCGAAAGGCCGTACGGCATGATCGCCTTCGTCAGTGGCACAGTGGCCGCACTCGCTCCGGACGCCGCGGTCGTCGAGGTGGGCGGAGTCGGCATGGCCGTCCAGTGCACGCCGAACACCCTGTCCACCCTGCGTCTCGGCAAGCCCGCAAAGCTGCACACCTCGCTGGTGGTCCGCGAGGACTCCCTCACGCTGTACGGCTTCGCGGACGACGACGAACGGCAGACGTTCGAGCTGCTCCAGACCGCGAGCGGAGTGGGCCCGCGCCTGGCCCAGGCGATGCTGGCGGTGCACTCGCCCGACGCGCTGCGCCGAGCCGTCGCGACCGCCGACGAGAAGTCACTCACCGCCGTCCCCGGCATCGGCAAGAAGGGCGCCCAGAAGCTGCTTCTGGAGTTGAAGGACCGCCTGGGCGAGCCCATCGGCGCGCCTGCGGTGGGCGCCCCCGTCACCCAGGGCTGGCGCGACCAGCTGCACGCCGCCCTGATCGGCCTCGGGTACGCGACGCGTGAGGCGGACGAGGCGGTCGCCGCGGTGGCTCCGCAGGCCGAGGCCGCCGAGGGCACGCCCCAGGTGGGGCAGCTGCTGAAGGCCGCGCTTCAGACCCTGAACAGAGCCCGCTGAATCGAGCGATGCCCCGGAAGGGCCCGAAGGCGCCGCTCCGGGGACGCCCTGATCCTCGTACGATCCACCCGACCGCGACCGCGACCGCGAGGCACACTCCATGAACTGGGACGACACCACCGACACCCCCGCCCCCGAGCGGCTCGTCGGTGCGTCCGCCGACCGTGAGGACCAGGCCGTAGAGGCCGCGCTGCGCCCGAAGGACCTGGACGAGTTCATCGGCCAGGAGAAGGTCCGCGAACAGCTCGACCTCGTGCTGCGCGCCGCGCGCGCGCGGGGCGCCACCGCCGACCACGTGCTGCTCTCCGGCGCCCCCGGCCTCGGCAAGACCACCCTCTCGATGATCATCGCGGCCGAGATGGGCGCTCCCATCCGCATCACCAGCGGCCCCGCCATCCAGCACGCCGGCGATCTCGCCGCGATCCTCTCCTCCCTGCAGGAGGGCGAGGTCCTCTTCCTCGACGAGATCCACCGCATGTCCCGGCCCGCCGAGGAGATGCTGTACATGGCGATGGAGGACTTCCGCGTCGACGTCATCGTCGGCAAGGGGCCGGGTGCCACCGCCATCCCGCTGGAGCTGCCCCCGTTCACCCTGGTCGGCGCCACCACGCGCGCGGGCCTGCTGCCGCCCCCGCTGCGCGACCGCTTCGGCTTCACCGCGCACATGGAGTTCTACGAGCCCGTCGAGCTGGAGCGCGTCATCCACCGCTCGGCCAACCTCCTCGAGGTGGAGATCGAGGCCGACGGCGCCGCCGAGATCGCCGGCCGCTCCCGCGGCACGCCCCGTATCGCCAACCGCCTGCTGCGCCGGGTCCGCGACTACGCCCAGGTCAAGGCCGACGGGATCATCACGAGGGACATCGCCGCAGCCGCCCTCGCCGTGTACGAGGTCGACGAGCGCGGGCTGGACCGCCTCGACCGCGGCGTCCTGGAGGCCCTGCTGAAGCTGTTCGGCGGCGGCCCGGTCGGCCTGTCCACGCTCGCCGTCGCGGTGGGGGAGGAGCGCGAGACGGTCGAGGAGGTCGCCGAACCCTTCCTCGTACGGGAGGGCCTGCTCGCCCGCACTCCGCGCGGCCGGGTCGCCACCCCGGCGGCATGGGCGCATCTCGGCCTCACCCCGCCGGGCTCGCACACTGGGGGAAACGGACAACAGGACCTGTTCGGGACGTGACGGCCCGGTCACGGCGAGCACAGTGGCCGGAGCAGGAACCCCAGTGCCATGCTGAGCGTTGTTCCATGCGCGGAGACTCGCTTAGACTCCGCCGATGCCGCCTATGTCGGCGGCACACATACCCCCAACCATCAGGCCGCTCACCATCGCGGTCGTGTGAAGGAAGTTCCGACCCGTGAGTCTCGTGACCCTCCTCCCGTTCATCGTGCTCATCGGGGCCATGTTCCTGATGACCCGGTCGGCCAAGAAGAAGCAGCAGCAGGCCGCCAACATGCGGAACCAGATGCAGCCCGGATCCGGTGTCCGCACCATCGGTGGGATGTACGCCACCGTCAAGGAGGTCAGCGAAGACACGGTCCTCGTTGACGCCGGCCCGGGCGTGGAGCTTCTCTTCGCCAAGAACGCGATCGGTGCCGTCCTCTCCGACGACGAGTACAACCGCATCGTGCACGGCATCGAGCACGACCTGAAGTCCGACGTAGTCCCGGACGACGCCTCCTCCCTCACCGAGGCCGACGAGCCCGCCGCTGCCGCCGCCTCCGACGAGAAGTCCGTCGACCTTGGTAAGAAGGACGCGAAGGACGAGGTCAAGGACGAGGTCGAGGAGCCGTCCGACGCCGTGGCCGCCGAGGCGAAGTCGGACGACGAGCCGAAGAAGTCCGAGGGCGACACCGACGCGAAGTAGCCATGCTCCGGGGCGCGCGGGCCACGCCTGCGCGCCCCCGGGCATGCTGAGCTCGCACACGGGATCCCGACACCATGTCATGGCCGCCCGCCTGTTGATCCGGAGCGAGGCGGCCCGAGAGGGAGTACGAGAAGGTGGCAGCACCTAAGAAGGGCCGGAACGCGAGCGCCCAGAGCAAGCCAGGGCGCTCGCTGGCCCTCATCCTGATCGCCATCGCGGCGCTCACCGGAGGGATGTTCGCCTCGGGGCACACCACTCCGCGACTCGGTATCGACCTGGCCGGCGGCACGAGCATCACGCTTCGCGCGGTTGCCGAGCCCGGCCAGGAATCCGCGATCAACAAGACCAACATGGACACCGCGGTCGAGATCATGGAGCGCCGCGTCAATGGTCTTGGTGTCTCGGAGTCCGAGGTGCAGACCCAGGGCAACAAGAACATCATCGTCAACATCCCCAAGGGCACGAACTCCAAGGAAGCCCGGGCCCAGGTAGGCACCACCGCCAAGCTGTACTTCCGGCCGGTCGTCGCCACGGAGGTGTCGGGTGGCGGTGTGACCCCCACCCCCTCACCGAGCGCCTCCAGCAGCGCCTCGGGTGACTCCACCGAAAAGGCGACCTCCTCGGCCTCCCCCTCCGGGTCCACCAGCCCCTCGGCGAGCTCCACCACGCAGGGCCGCGCGGTCACCGACGCCCTGAAGGCCGACCCGACGCCGTCCACGAGTGCCTCCTCCAGCGGCTCCCCCTCCGCGAGCAGCACCCCCTCCGGCGACGCCTCGACCAGCAAGCTCGAAGCGCAGTACGCCGCGCTGGACTGCTCGAAGAAGGCGGCCCGCGCCAAGGCCGGTGACGGCGCCAAGCCCACCGACCCCACCGTCGCCTGCGGTCAGAACTCGCAGGGCCAGTGGCAGAAGTACATCCTCGGCCCCGCCGAGGTCGACGGCACGGACGTCAAGAGCGCCCAGGCCGTCTTCCAGACGACGACCGGCGCCGGCTGGACCGTGAACATGAAGTTCACGGGTGAGGGCAGCAAGAAGTTCGCCGCCACCACCGGCAAGCTGGCCAAGAACCAGTCCCCGCAGAACCAGTTCGCCATCGTGCTGGACGGTGAGGTCGTCTCCGACCCGTTCGTCCAAGAAGCCCTGACGGGTGGCAGCGCCGAGATCTCCGGCAACTTCAACCAGGAATCGGCGCAGAGCCTCGCCAACATGCTGTCGTACGGCGCCCTGCCGCTGTCCTTCCAGGAGGACAGCGTCACCACGGTGACCGCCGCGCTCGGCGGTGAGCAGCTGAAGGCCGGTCTGATCGCCGGTGCGATCGGTCTCGCCCTGGTCGTCATCTACCTGCTGGTCTACTACCGCGGCCTGTCGCTGATCGCGATCCTCTCGCTGCTGATCTCCGCGGCCCTGACCTACACGATCATGTCGCTGCTCGGCCCGACCATCGGCTTCGCGCTGAACCTGCCGGCCGTCTGCGGTGCCATCGTCGCCATCGGCATCACAGCGGACTCGTTCATCGTGTACTTCGAACGCGTCCGGGACGAGATCCGCGAGGGCCGCTCGCTGCGGCCCGCCGTCGAGCGTGCCTGGCCGCGCGCCCGGCGCACCATCCTGGTCTCCGACTTCGTGTCGTTCCTCGCCGCCGCGGTGCTCTTCATCGTCACCGTCGGCAAGGTCCAGGGCTTCGCGTTCACGCTCGGCCTGACCACCCTGCTCGACGTGGTCGTCGTGTTCCTGTTCACCAAGCCGCTGCTGACGCTCATGGCCCGCAGCAAGTTCTTCTCCAGTGGCCACAGCTGGTCCGGTCTCGACCCCAAGCGACTGGGCGCCAAGCCGCCGCTGCGCCGTAACCGCCGTCCCGCCCACCCCGCCGGCCCTGTCGACCCGAAGGAGGCGTGAGTATGTCGAAGCTCGGCAACCTCGGCGCCCGACTGCACCGTGGCGAGGTCGGCTACGACTTCGTCGGCAACCGCAAGCTCTGGTACGGCCTCTCGATCCTGATCACCATCACGGCCATCGTCGGCCTGGCGGTGCGCGGCCTGAACATGGGCATCGAGTTCCAGGGCGGGGCCGTCTTCAACACCCCGAAGACCAGTGTCTCGGTGTCCCAGGCCCAGGAGTACGCGGAAGAGGCGTCCGGCCATGACGCGATCGTCCAGAAGCTCGGCGACGGCGACGAGGCCACGCTGCGCATCCAGGTCGCGGGCATCGACACCACGCAGGCCAACAAGGTCTCGGCGGAGCTGGCGGAGAAGCTCGGCGTCGAGGAGAGCGACGTCACCGGCGAGCTGGTCGGTCCCAGCTGGGGTGAGCAGATCGCCAACAAGGCCTGGCAGGGCCTCGGGATCTTCCTGGTCCTTGTGGTGATCTATCTGGCGATCGCGTTCGAGTGGCGCATGGCACTCGCGGCGTTCGTCGCGCTGATCCACGACATCACGATCACGGTCGGCATCTACGCCCTCGTCGGATTCGAGGTCACACCGGGCACGGTGATCGGTCTGCTGACGATCCTCGGTTACTCGCTCTACGACACGGTCGTCGTCTTCGACAGCCTCAAGGAGCAGACGAAGGACATCACGAAACAGACCCGCTGGACCTACAGCGACATCGCGAACCGCTCGATCAACAGCACCCTGGTCCGTTCCGTCAACACCACCGTGGTCGCGTTGCTGCCGGTGGCGGGCCTGCTGTTCATCGGTGGCGGGTTCCTCGGTGCGGGGATGCTCAACGACATCTCGCTGTCGCTGTTCGTGGGTCTCGCCGCCGGTGCGTACTCCTCGATCTTCATCGCCACGCCGCTCGTCGCCGACCTCAAGGAGCGCGAGCCGCAGATGAAGGCCCTGAGGAAGCGCGTCCTCGCCAAGCGGGCACAGTCCGCCGCGCAGGGTGAGTCCCCGGACGCCCCGGCCGGCGACGAGCTGCTGGACGACGAGCCCGAGGACGCCACCCCCGCGGTGGTCGGGCCGCGCAACCAGCCCTCGTCCCGCAACCGGGGCCGTGGCCGGCCCTCGGGGAAGCGGCGATGACGGACATCAAGGAGCTGCTGCTCAGCCGTATCCGCGACGTGGCGGACTACCCGGAGCCGGGCGTGATGTTCAAGGACATCACCCCGCTCCTGGCGGACCCGGCGGCGTTCACGGCGCTCACCGACGCGCTGGCCGAGATCGCGGGGAACACCGGTGCCACGAAGATCGTCGGCCTGGAGGCCCGCGGTTTCATCCTCGGAGCTCCGGTCGCCGTCCGCGCGGGCGTCGGCTTCATCCCCGTACGCAAGGCCGGCAAGCTCCCCGGAGCGACCCTCAGCCAGGCGTACGACCTGGAGTACGGCTCCGCGGAGATCGAGGTCCACGCCGAGGACCTGGCTGCCGGTGATCGTGTCCTCGTCATCGACGACGTGCTCGCGACGGGCGGCACCGCGGAGGCCTCGGTCCAGCTGATCCGCCGGGCCGGCGCCGAGGTGGCCGGCCTGGCCGTCCTCATGGAACTCGGCTTCCTCGGCGGCCGAGCCCGCCTGGAACCGGCCCTGGCAGGCGCTCCACTGGAGTCACTGCTGACGGTCTGATCCGAGGAACCTCCACAGCCGCACCGGATGCCGCGCACCTGCACGACAGGGGCGCGGCATCCGGTGTGCCGGGCCCGCGCAGCCGACCGCCCCCTGCCGGATGGCGTGAAACTCCCGCTGCCCGATGTATGCGGGTCGTGCAGGAGAGGCGTACGCGACGCCCGTGGCAGGCCTGCGCAACCCCCACGCCACCGTCCGGACACCGTCCTGACCGGCCCCGCGGAATCCTGCGGCGGCCTCTTGCGTTTCTCGGGTAGACGGTCCTCACATCCGGCTGCAGGCGATCCCGGGGCGCAGGATCGCTACCATGGGGTCTCCGGAGCCTGACCGGGGGACCCGGATCGCGCACGAGGAGCCCTCTTGCCAGACGAGGCCCAGCACCTGACCGCCGCCAAGCCCGAGTCCGCCTCGGCGCCCGCGGCGAAGCCCGCGCCGAACGCGTCACACGCGAAGAACGACGCGCGAGGGCCGGTCGAGCATGCCCAGTCCGCGCCCGTCGACAAGCCGGCCGAGCAGACGCGACCCAAGCCCGCCCCGCCCGAGCGCCCGGCACCGGCAGTGCGCCCGAACACCGGCCAGCCCGCCCGCACCGGCTCCTCCAACCGCGTCCGTGCCCGCCTCGCCCGTCTCGGCGTCCAGCGCTCCAACCCGTACAACCCGGTGCTGGAGCCGTTGCTGCGCATAGTGCGCAGCAACGACCCGAAGATCGAGACCGCCACGCTCCGCCAGATCGAGAAGGCCTACCAGGTCGCCGAGCGCTGGCACCGCGGCCAGAAGCGCAAGAGCGGCGACCCGTACATCACGCACCCTCTCGCCGTCACCACCATCCTCGCCGAGCTGGGTATGGATCCGGCCACCCTGATGGCGGGCCTGCTGCACGACACCGTCGAGGACACCGAGTACGGCCTCGACCAGCTCCGCCGTGACTTCGGCGACTCCGTCGCGCTGCTCGTCGACGGCGTCACCAAGCTCGACAAGGTCAAGTTCGGCGAGGCCGCGCAGGCCGAGACCGTGCGCAAGATGGTCGTGGCGATGGCCAAGGACCCCCGCGTCCTGGTCATCAAGCTCGCCGACCGCCTGCACAACATGCGCACCATGCGCTACCTCAAGCGCGAGAAGCAGGAGAAGAAGGCGCGCGAGACGCTCGAGATCTACGCGCCGCTCGCTCACCGCCTCGGCATGAACACCATCAAGTGGGAACTGGAGGACCTCGCCTTCGCGATCCTCTACCCCAAGATGTACGACGAGATCGTACGGCTGGTGGCCGAACGGGCACCGAAGCGTGACGAGTATCTGGCCATAGTGACCGACGAGGTCCAGCAGGACCTGCGGGCCGCCCGGATCAAGGCGACCGTCACCGGCCGCCCGAAGCACTACTACAGCGTCTACCAGAAGATGATCGTCCGCGGCCGTGACTTCGCGGAGATCTACGACCTGGTGGGGATTCGTGTACTTGTCGACACGGTCCGCGACTGTTACGCCGCCCTCGGCACCGTGCACGCGCGATGGAACCCGGTCCCGGGCCGGTTCAAGGACTACATCGCGATGCCCAAGTTCAACATGTACCAGTCGCTGCACACGACGGTCATCGGCCCCAACGGCAAGCCGGTCGAACTCCAGATCCGTACGTTCGACATGCACCGCCGCGCCGAGTACGGCATCGCCGCGCACTGGAAGTACAAGCAGGAAGCCGTCGCCGGCGCCTCCAAGGTGCGCTCCGACGCGCCCAAGTCGTCCGGCAAGGGCAAGGACGACCACCTCAACGACATGGCGTGGCTGCGCCAGCTCCTGGACTGGCAGAAGGAGACCGAGGACCCCGGCGAGTTCCTGGAGTCCCTGCGCTTCGACCTGTCCCGCAACGAGGTGTTCGTCTTCACTCCGAAGGGCGACGTCATAGCGCTCCCCGCGGGCGCCACCCCGGTCGACTTCGCGTACGCGGTCCACACCGAGGTCGGCCACCGCACCATAGGAGCGCGGGTCAACGGCAGGCTCGTACCGCTCGAATCCACCCTGGACAACGGCGACTTGGTGGAGGTCTTCACCTCCAAGGCACCCGGCGCGGGCCCCTCCCGCGACTGGCTCGGTTTCGTGAAGTCGCCGCGCGCCCGCAACAAGATCCGGGCCTGGTTCTCCAAGGAGCGCCGCGACGAGGCGATCGAGCAGGGCAAGGACTCCATCGTCCGCGCGATGCGCAAGCAGAACCTGCCGATCCAGCGCATCCTGACCGGCGACTCGCTCGTCACGCTCGCCCACGAGATGCGCTATGCGGACATCTCCGCGCTGTACGCGGCGATCGGCGAGGGCCATGTCTCCGCACAGAACATCGTGCAGAAGCTCGTCCAGGCCCTCGGCGGCGAGGAAGCCGCCACCGAGGAGATCGACGAGACGGTCCCGCCCGCCCGCGGCCGCAGCCGCAAGCGCCGCTCCAGCGCCGACCCGGGCGTGATCGTCAAGGGCGTCGAGGACGTGTGGGTCAAGCTGGCCCGCTGCTGTACGCCCGTACCCGGCGACCCGATCATCGGCTTCGTCACGCGCGGTAGCGGAGTATCGGTTCACCGCAGCGACTGCGTGAACGTGGAGTCACTGTCCCGCGAGCCCGAGCGCATCCTCGAGGTCGAGTGGGCGCCCACCCAGTCCTCGGTCTTCCTGGTCGCCATCCAGGTCGAGGCCCTGGACCGCTCCCGGCTCCTCTCGGACGTCACACGCGTCCTGTCCGACCAGCACGTCAACATCCTCTCCGCGGCCGTCCAGACCTCCCGCGACCGCGTCGCCACGTCCCGCTTCACCTTCGAGATGGGCGACCCGAAGCACCTCGGGCACGTCCTGAAGGCGGTCAGGGGCGTCGAGGGCGTCTACGACGTGTACCGGGTGACGTCGGCGCGCAACCGGTCGTAGACCGCCGTACAGGAACGAAGAAGGGGCTCCCCGCGGGGAGCCCCTTCTTCGTTCCTGTA
>NZ_JBSGVW010000059.1:0-38661 GCF_053608645.1 Streptomyces sp. NPDC055013 | reverse complement strand
GCCCGCCCCTCACCCCTGCCGGCTCAGTGGAAGAAGTGCCGCGTCCCCGTGAAGTACATCGTGATGCCGGCCTTCTGAGCGGCCTCGACGACGAGCTCGTCACGGACGGAACCGCCGGGCTGGACCACGGCCTTCACGCCAGCCTCGGTCAGGATCTCCAGGCCGTCGGGGAAGGGGAAGAACGCGTCGGACGCGGCGTACGCCCCCTGCGCGCGCTCGGCACCGGCCCGCTCGACGGCCAGCTTCGCGGAGTCGACGCGGTTGACCTGGCCCATGCCGACGCCGACCGAGGCGCCGTCCTTGGCGAGCAGGATCGCGTTGGACTTCACGGCCCGGCACGCCTTCCAGGCGAAGGCGAGCTCCGAGAGCTCCTCGGGGCTGAGCGCATCACCCGTCGCCAGCGTCCAGTTGGCCGGGTCGTCGCCTTCGGCCTGGAGGCGGTCGGTGACCTGGAGGAGGGCGCCGCCGTCGATGGGCTTGATCTCGACGGGGTTGCCGGGGCCCTCGGGGCAGCGCAGCACGCGGATGTTCTTCTTCTTGGCGAGGGCTTCGAGGGCGCCGTCCTCGTAGTCCGGCGCGACGATGACCTCGGTGAAGATCTCGGCGACCTGCTCCGCCATCTCCTTGCTGACCGGGCGGTTGACCGCGATCACGCCGCCGAACGCCGACAGCGGGTCACAGGCGTGGGCCTTGCGGTGCGCCTCGGCGACGTCCGCACCGACCGCGATGCCGCAGGGGTTGGCGTGCTTGATGATCGCGACGCAGGGCTCGGCGTGGTCGTACGCGGCACGGCGGGCGGCGTCCGTGTCCGTGTAGTTGTTGTACGACATCTCCTTGCCGTGGAGCTGCTCGGCCTTGGCCAGACCGGCGCCCGCGCCGTCCACGTACAGGGCGGCCGGCTGGTGCGGGTTCTCGCCGTAGCGGAGGGTGTTCTCGCGCTCCCAGGTGGCGCCGAGGAAGTCGGGGAACCGCGACTCGTCGACGGGGGCGTAGGAGGAGGCGAACCAGCTCGCCACCGCGACGTCGTACGCCGCCGTGTGCTGGAAGGCCTCGGCCGCGAGCCGCTTGCGGGTGGTGAGGTCGAAGCCACCGTCGCGGACGGCCGCGAGGACGTCGGCGTAGCGGTCCGGGCTGGTGACGACCGCGACCGACGGGTGGTTCTTGGCGGCGGCGCGGACCATCGACGGACCGCCGATGTCGATCTGCTCGACGCACTCGTCGGGGGTGGCGCCGGAGGCGACGGTCTCGCGGAACGGGTAGAGGTTGACGACGACCAGGTCGAACGGCTCGACGCCCAGCTCGGCGAGCTGCTCGCGGTGGCTGTCCAGGCGCAGGTCGGCGAGGATGCCCGCGTGCACGCGCGGGTGCAGCGTCTTGACGCGGCCGTCCAGGCACTCGGGGAAGCCGGTGAGTTCCTCGACCTTGGTGACCGGGACACCGGCCGCGGCGATCTTGGCGGCCGTGGAGCCGGTGGAGACGAGCTCGACGCCCGCCTCGTGCAGGCCGCGCGCGAGGTCTTCCAGACCGGTCTTGTCGTAGACGCTGACGAGCGCCCGTCGAATGGCCCGCTTGTTGCTCTCGGCGGTCACTGGATAACTACCTTTCGTCCCTCAATGCGATAGCCGTTGCGGGCGAGCCGCCCCACGACCTCGACGAGCAGCCTTCGCTCGACTTCCTTGATGCGCTCGTGCAGAGCGCTCTCGTCGTCCTCGTCCCGGATCTCGACCACGCCCTGCGCGATGATCGGCCCGGTGTCGACGCCGTCGTCGACGAAGTGGACGGTGCAGCCGGTGACCCTGGCGCCGTACGCGAGTGCGTCGCGGACGCCGTGGGCGCCGGGAAAACTGGGCAGGAGCGCGGGGTGGGTGTTGACGAACCGCCCGCCGAAGCGCGCGAGGAACTCCTTCCCCACGATCTTCATGAACCCGGCGGAGACGACGAGGTCGGGCTCGTAGGCGGATACGGCCTCGGCGAGCGCCGCGTCCCACTCCTCCCGGCTGCCGTGCTCCTTGACCTTCCGCACGAAGGTGGGCAGTCCCGCGCGCTCGGCCCGAGCGAGCCCCTCGATGTTCTCGCGGTCGGCGCCGACGGCCACGATCTCGGCGCCGTACGCCTCGGAACCGACGGCGGCGATCTCGTCGAGCAGCGCCTGCAGATTGGTGCCGGATCCGGAGACCAGCACGACGAGGCGCTTGGCCACGGGCTTGGCGGCCACGGCGGGGCCCTTTCTCGGGGGTGCGTTCTTCATGCGGCCGACGGCATGTAGGTTCGCGTCCGTACGTCTCACATCTGTGCGTTCATACGAATGCATCGCGCCCCTGGATACGGGGAAGTCTACGAAGCAGCCGACCGTCAGCAACGATACCGGCACACCGGAAGGCCCCCACGGGACGGGGGCGTGGCCGGAAGGTAGCGTCTGGGGCGAGCGGGCTCGGGAACGCGGTCGTCGTGTGGTGCGTTCTTTGTGTGACAGCTCAGAACAGCCAGCCTTATCACCTAGGGGAAGACGCTCACTTGATGCCGGACCGCAGTCTGCGACTCCTCACGTTCCCCCCGCACCCGGTGCAGGGAGGGGAGCACAGCGGCGTGCTGCTGCGGGAGCGCCCCACCTCACCGCCCGACGCGCCCTCGGGCGGACAGAACGGCGACGAGCGGGGCAGCGGCCAGGGACAGGACGACAACCCCTTCGCACCGCCGCCGGAGGGCACCCCGGACCGCCCGTGGCAGCCGCGCCGCCGCCCATCGGGGGAGGACGGCTCGCAGGACTCCGACGAGGGCAGAGGCCGCTCGCCGTGGGGCAACCAGTGGAGCGACCGCCAGCCCGGCCGCTCCCCAGACGGCTTCGGCGACAAATCCCGACGCGGCCAGGACGGCCCCGGCGGCCCGGGCACCGGCTCCGGCCCGCGCTGGGACCCGACCGACCCCGTCCAGCGCCGCGCCCGCTTCGCGCTGCTGTCCGGTATGTGGGCCTTCTTCTTCGCCCTCTTCAGCTGGCCGTACGTGGCCCTGCTCCTGGGCGCCCTGGCCCTCTACTGGGGCATCACCAGCCTCCGGGCCAAGCCCCGCACCCCCGACCCGAACACCCCGGCCACCCCGCGCCCCACCGGCCGCCCCCAGACCACAGCAGCGGTGAGCGGCCTGGTCACAGCCTCCCTCGCCATCGCAGTGGTCGCCGCCGGCTTCACGGCCCAGATGGTCTACAGCGACTACTACACCTGCACGAACGACGCCCTGACGACCGCGGCGAAGAAGGCGTGCAACGAGCATTTGCCGGAGGAGCTGCGGGGGGTTCTGGGAACGGGGGACTGAGGAGCGCGGGCGCGCTCCCCGCCGACGGCACTCCCCACCCAGCCGCTCGGGGCGACCCACGCGTGGCGGTGTGCTTCTCGGTGCCGGCCCAGGTATCTCAGCCGGTCCAGCGTTTGAGGACGAGGCCGTTCAGGCCGAAGCGGGGGTCTGGGGGCGGCAGCCCCCAGGGGCCGGGGTGGAAGGGGCGTCGCCCCTTCAAGGGCGGCGGGGGCGAGATCCGCTCCGTCACGGCGAAGCCCGTCCCTCCGGCGGATCCGACGCATCCTTCATCGCCGCCCAACGCGCCTCACGCGAGTCATCATCACCCCACGGCGAGGGCGCCGACTCCAGCTCAGGCTCAGGTGCAGGCTCACGCTCCGCCACCCCCGCAACCGGCACCTCCGCCGGCGAAAAGTCGTCCGGCTCGAACGTCGTGTCATGGTCATACGCCCCGTACGGCACCCCTTCCCCCTCACGCCCGTAAGCCCCGTCCTCGTCAGAAACAACCCCCCGACCCTCCTGGTCCTGCACCAACGCAGTGAACGGCCCTTCCTGCACGAAGGCCGCCCGCCCGGCCGCCTCCCCCGCCGCCTCCACCCGAGGCCGCCCGATCCGAGCCCCCTCGGTCTCACCAAGCAGCCCCGCCCGCCGCCCCCTGTGGCAGCGCCACCCCCGCACCACCACAGCCACCGGAACCGCCACCACCGAGACCCACCCCAACACCGCCGCCCCCACCTGCCACCACACCGGCCCGAACTCCGCGAGCGCCCCTCTCCCCAGCGGCCCACCCGACAGCGCGGCCAGCTCGGCGACCAGGACGCTGCAGAACACGGCGGCCAGCAGGGCAACCCCGGCGGTCCGCCCGGGCGCCCAGGCCACGGCCGACGCCTGCCCGCCCTCGGACCGAGCCCCGAACCCGCCGCCCCACCCCGCCGCAAACCACCCCACGACCACGCCCGCCGCAACCGGCACCACCGCGACCCCCCACTGCGCCGGCCCCCCGACGCCCGGGTCCGGCACCGCCGCCAGCAGCGGAAGCGGCGGCAGCAAGGGCGCCGGCGCCGAGGACAGCGGCCCCACCGCATGGCCCGCCCCGAGCACGAACCCCGGCCCGAGGGCATACGCCGCCGCCCACACCGCCGCGTTCGGCACGAGCGCCACGCACAGCAACAGCACCGCGAACCGCCCCGACCACCCTTCCGTCAGCTGCAGGAACGACCCTCGCGCCGCCGCGCCGTGCCACACCAGCGACCCGGCCACCAGCAACGCCCCACCCGCGACGAGCGCCGCCGCGCCGGCTCCGGCCGCCCGGGCCGCCGCACCGAGACGGGCGGGCGCCTCCGCCTCGGGAACCAGCCGCCGTACCCGCGTCGGCATCACGCCCAGCACACCGTGGGCCGCCTCGGGCCGCCGTTCGCACGCCGTCCACACGCCGACCCCCGCCGCTCCCATCGCGAGAAGGGGCACACACACCCCGGTCCACCACCACGAGGGCCGCAGCTCACCGCCCGCCGCGTACACCGCGGCCCCCACCCCGACCCCGAGGTACCCGAGCACGACCCCCGCCCACGCCGTACGGCCCGACACGAGCGGCGCCCCGTCACCGCCGTCCGCCGCCGCGTCCCGCGCCGCCCGGTACACCAGCCACACCGGCAGCATGAGCATCAGCAACGGCGTGACGCCCACCGGCGCGGGGAGACCGGAGAGGGTGTCGGTGCGGACCAGTTCGGCACCGTGCGCAAGCAGCCACAGGACGGCGGCGACCTGCAACGCACCTCCCGGTCCCTTGTCCGGGTACGGCGAACTGACCCACAGCACCATCACCACCACGGCGATCACACCGAGCCCAAGACCCGCCGCGACCGCGCCGCCCAGAAGGCTCGCGCCGAGTCCGGGGGTGCGGTACCGAAGCCGAGTGAGCAGGGACGACAGGGGCGTTCGACGAGCAGACATCTCGATCACGCCCGCCATGCTCCCAACGACACGCGCTTTCCCGTCGTAACAGGCGAACCTCCGAAGTGTCGCTCAATATACGTTTATGTACTTTTTCGCACGAAGGGGCGTACTGTGACGCAGCCCCCCGCATCCCCGCTTCCCCCGCCCAAGGAACGCCGACGCCTGCGCGAGGCCGCTTCATTGACGCAGGCTCAGGTCGCGGAACGGGTGGGCGTCAGCCGCGAGACAGTACGCGCCTGGGAGAGCGGCCGTACGACACCCCGCGGCCGGAGGAGGGACGCGTACGCGCACCTGCTCCGCTCGCTTGCGGAGAAGTCGGCGGAGAAGTCACCGGAGGAGACAGAGGCTCAGCACGCCATGGGAGGGCGCGCCATGACGGTAGGTCAGAGTGCCCGCGCACGCGCGGACAAAGCCGTACGGACTGCCGTACCGGCAGCAGATCCCACCGAGGCTGCGCCGCCCCCCGAAGCCCGGGCCGAACGCCCCCTCTCCCCCGCCCAGGCGTTCGACGCGCTCTACGCCTTCTGCGCCCCGGCCCTGGTGCGGCAGACCTACCTGCTCACCGGGCGCCGCGAACTCGCGCGCGAGTCGGTCGAGCGGGCCTTCGAACTCGCCTGGCAGCGCTGGCCCGAGGTGGCCTGCGACCCGGACCCGGCGGGCTGGGTGCGGGCGACGGCGTACGACTTCGCCCTCTCCCCCTGGCACCGGTTCCGCCCGCGCTACCGGCACCCCGAACCCCCACCGTCGAACGCGTCCGACCGCGCCCTGCTGAACGTACTCCTCGAACTCACCCCGCCCCAGCGCCGCACGCTGCTCCTGTACGACGGCGTCGGCCTCGACCTGCCCGAGACGGCGGCGGAGACGGAGGCCACCACACCGGCGACCGCGAACCGTCTCCTCAACGCCCGCGCCGCGGTCGCCGCCCGCATCCCGGACCTGTCCGACCCCACCGAACTCCACTACCGCCTGGAGGATCTGGCCTCCACGGAGCGCCTGCGAGCGGCCAAACCGGCGGTGGTACGCGACGGCAGTGAGCGCCGGGCCCGCTTCTGGACCCGCGCCGCGATCGCCTTCACCGTGGCCCTGATCGGCACGACGGCCCTGACCCTGCGCACGGCCCCGACCCGGTACGAGCCACCTGTGCCGCCGGGGGAGACGGTGCTCGGCGTACCGCCGCGAGTGGCCCCGGGTCCGCTGTCGGAGAAGGAGCAGAAGCTGCGCGCGAAGCTGCGGGCACAGATGCAGCACGGCCCGGAGAGACTCGCGCCGCAGGCAGAGTGAGCTGCGAAAACGCCGGTGGGCCCGCCCCCACGCAGGGAACGGGCCCACCGGATGGTGCGCTTGGCGCCGGTGAAGGTCAGCCGCCGAGGATCTCGCGAGCCAGCTTCGCCGTCTCGGTCGGCGTCTTGCCGACCTTGACGCCCGCGGCCTCCAGGGCCTCCTTCTTCGCCTGGGCGGTGCCGGACGAACCGGAGACGATGGCGCCGGCGTGGCCCATGGTCTTGCCCTCGGGCGCGGTGAAGCCCGCGACGTAGCCGACGACCGGCTTGGTCACGTTCTTCGCGATGAAGTCCGCGGCCCGCTCCTCGGCGTCGCCGCCGATCTCACCGATCATGACGATCAGGTCGGTGTCGGCGTCGGCTTCGAACGCGGCGAGCGCGTCGATGTGCGTGGTGCCGATGATCGGGTCGCCACCGATGCCGACGGCGGTCGAGAAGCCGATGTCACGCAGCTCGTACATCATCTGGTACGTCAGCGTGCCGGACTTCGAGACCAGGCCGATACGGCCCGGCTTGGTGATGTCGCCCGGGATGATGCCGACGTTCGACTGACCCGGGGTGATGATGCCGGGGCAGTTCGGGCCGATGATGCGGGTCTTGTTGCCCTTCTTGCCCGCGTACGCCCAGAAGTTCGCGGAGTCGTGCACCGCGATGCCCTCGGTGATCACGACGGCCAGGGGGATCTCGGCGTCGATGGCCTCGACGACCGCGTCCTTGGTGAACTTCTCCGGCACGAAGATGACGGAGACGTTGGCGCCGGTCTTCTCGATGGCCTCCTTGACGGTGCCGAAGACCGGTACCTCGGTGCCGTCGAAGTCCACGCTCTGACCCGCCTTGCGCGGGTTCACGCCGCCCACGACCTCGGTGCCGTCACCGAGCATGAGCTTGGTGTGCTTCATGCCCGTGGCGCCGGTCATGCCCTGGACGATGACCTTGCTGTCCTTGTTGAGCCAGATAGCCATGGTGTGTTGTGTCCTCGTCCTGAGTGCTTACTTGGCGGCGTGAGCCAGTTCGGCGGCCTTGTCGGCCGCGCCGTCCATGGTGTCGACGCGCTGGACCAGCGGGTGGTTGGCGTCGGTGAGGATCTGCCGGCCGAGCTCGGCGTTGTTGCCGTCGAGACGGACGACGAGCGGCTTCGAGACGTTCTCGCCGCGGTCCTCGAGGAGCTTCAGGGCCTGGACGATGCCGTTGGCGACCTCGTCACAGGCGGTGATGCCACCGAAGACGTTGACGAAGACGGACTTGACGTCCGGGTCGCCGAGGATGATCTCAAGACCGTTGGCCATGACCTGGGCGGAGGCGCCACCGCCGATGTCCAGGAAGTTGGCCGGCTTGACGTTGCCGTGGTTCTCACCGGCGTACGCGACGACGTCCAGGGTGCTCATGACGAGACCCGCGCCGTTGCCGATGATGCCGACCTCACCGTCGAGCTTGACGTAGTTGAGGTTCTTCTCCTTGGCAGCGGCCTCGAGCGGGTTGGCCGCGTCCTTGTCGTGGAGCTCCTCGTACTCGGGGTGGCGGAACTCGGCGTTCTCGTCGAGCGACACCTTGCCGTCGAGGGCGATGACCTCACCGGAGGCGACCTTCGCGAGCGGGTTGACCTCGACGAGGAGGGCGTCCGACTTGATGAAGGTGTCCCACAGCGTGATCAGGACGTTGACGACCTTGTCCGCGACCTCGGCCGGGAACTTGGCGGCCTCGACGATCTCGCGGGCCTTGGCCTCGTCCACGCCGTCGATGGCGTCGATGGCAATCTTGGCGACGGCCTCCGGGCGGGTGGCCGCCACCTCCTCGATCTCCATGCCGCCCTCGACGGAGGCGATGGAGAGGAAGGTGCGGTTGGCACGGTCGAGGAGGAAGGAGACGTAGTACTCCTCCAGGATCTCCGGGGCCGTCTCGGCGATCATCACCTTGTGGACCGTGTGGCCCTTGATGTCCATGCCGAGGATGTCCGTCGCGCGGGCGACGGCCTCGTCCGCGTTCGCGGCGAGCTTGACGCCACCGGCCTTGCCACGGCCGCCGACCTTCACCTGGGCCTTGACGACGGACTTGCCACCGAGACGCTCGGTGGCTGCGCGGGCCGCCTCAGGCGTGTCGATGACTTCACCGGCCAGCACCGGTACATCGTGCTTGGCGAAGAGGTCCCTCGCCTGGTACTCGAACAGGTCCACGCGCTTCCGTCCCTATCAGTGATCTCGCGGTTCGTTGGATGCGTGGGCGTGCCGCGAAGGGCAACGTGACGTCCGCTGTCACAAGGGAGGCGCACACGGTGTCCGAGCGCGCGGCATGTCCGTCTCGCAGGTTATCTCTGCTTGCAGGAGGCCCCTAAATCGAGGGTCACACCTGAGCGGTGATACCTGTCACATGATGCCGTGATCAGCGGGGATCACTGGCACGGCGTGCCGACTGTGAGGAGCACGGGCGGCGGACGGAAGGACCTCACCGGGTTGGGGTTGACCCGGTGAGGTCCCATGATTAGCCCGTAGGGGCACGTATGGGCCGCCCCTGTGGGCTCTGGGCGGGTGATCCCCACCCCAATGGGGATCACCCGGCCCGTCCGCGGGGTTCCGGTCGGCACAGCCGACGGCTTTCGGCCGGCCGGGCCGTCTGCCCCGCGGAGTCGGTGGGGAGCGATGCGTCAGATGCGGTACGCGCCGCCCTGGGGGAGGTCGTGCCGGGCCTCGTTCCGGAGATCGCGCTGGAGGTCCTGCGCGTATTCCGGCGTGACCGACCGGCCGACCTGCTGCACGCCGGCGCCGGCGTTGCCGGCCAGCGGGCCCGCCGAGTCGCGGACCGTGCCGGTCAGGTCCTCGGCGAATGGCACGGCCTGCCCGGCGACGCCGTGCACGAAGGGGTCTACCTCGCCGACGACACCGCCCGCGAAGGGGTGGACGTCGCCGACCACGCCGTACGCCAGCGTCGTGGCGCTGCCGCCGACGCCCCGCACGACCGGCTGGACGGTGTCCACGACCGTGTCGACGACGGGCCGCACGGCACCGGTGACGCCGTACGCGAACGGCGGCACCTCCTGCGTGACGCCCTCGGCGAGGGGCACGGCCTGCCCGGCGACGCCGTGCACGAGCGGGTCGACCCCGCCGACGACACCGCCCGCGAACGGCCGGACCTCTCCGACCACGCCGTACGCCAGCCCGCCCGCATCCGCGACGGCCTGCCCCGCGACCGGCACGACACCGTGCACGGCGGTGTCGGCGACGGGCGGCAGGACCGCACCGGTGACGTCCGTGGTGACCTGGCCGACGAGACCGGTGGCGTACGGGGGTACGTCCGTGGCGGCACCCCGCACGACCGGCTGCACGTCGGCGACTGCGCCGGAGGCGATGGGCCGGACGTCGCCGACCGTGCCGTGGGCGAGGTGCTGGACGTCTCCGAGCGCGCCGTGGGCCGTCGGCTGCACGCCCTGGACGACCCCGCCGACGACCGGATGGACCCCCTGGACGGCATCGGCGGCAACCGGCTGGACGCCCGCGACGGCCTGCCCGGCCACGGGCCGCACGTCGGCGACGACGCCGTACGCCAGCGCCGTCGCGGCGTCGACCGTGTGCCCGGCGGTCCGGTCGACCCCGGCCACGGCGCCGTGGGCGACCGGGACGGTGCCGTCCACCGCCTGCCCGACGACCGGCCGCACGCCTGTCACCGCACCGCCGGCCACCGACTGGACGCTGTCCACCGCGTTCGTGGCGACCGGCGTCACCCCGGCCACGGTGTGCGTGGCGGCGGGGACGACGCCGGAGACGGCGTGCTCGGCGGTCGGGACGACGCCCTCGACCGCCTGACCGGCGACGGGCAGTACGCCGTTCACGGCCTGGGTCGCGATCGGCGGGACGACCGCGTCGGCGGTCTGCGCGACGACCGGGGTGACCGTGCCGGGGACGGCGCTGACCGTGCCGACGACCCGCTGCTCGACACCGCCGACCGTGCCGCCGACCGTCCCGGTGACGTGGCCCGGCACGGCGGCGACGGAGGCCTCGGCGGCCCCCTTGACGACGGTGGCCTTGCCGGTGGCGGTGGCCTGCGCGGCCGTCGTCGTCCCCTTGGCCCTGCGCTGGACCTCGGTTGCGGTGGCCTGGGCTACGCCTTGCGTGCCCCTCAGCTTCGTCTGGGTGGCGGCGAGGGCCTGCTCCAGCTCGGGGGCGAAGGCGGCGAGGGGGCCGAAGAGGTAGTCGATGGTGCCGGGGGCGTCGGGCGTGCCGGGGAGCTGCGGGGCGCCCTGGGATGCGTTCCTGACGTCGGTGACGGCAGCGGCGGCGCTCGCGGAGACGTGTGCCTCGGCCTGCGCGGCATCCTGCGCTGCCGCCTTGTCCGCGCGGGCGGCCTTGGCGCCGTGGATGACCTCGGCGGCGCTCCGTGCCTTGGCCTTCGTGGCGGTGGTGACCCTGGTTTCCTGGGCGGCCGCCGGGGCCGAGACGTCGGCGTCGACGTGACGGCGCGCCTGCTCGGCGCCGCCCGTGTTCGCGGGCGCGGTCCTGGCGGTCTCGGTGACCGTGCCGGTGGCGCCGTCGGTGACGGTGTTCGTCACGTCGGAGACGACACCGTCGACTGTGTCGGTGACCGCACCGAGCAGCCCGGGGGCGCCGGCGCTGTCTGCGGCCTCAGTCGCGTCGGTGGTCGTGTCCGGTACGGAGAGAGTGGGGGCGTGCAGCTCGTCCGCGCTGGCGGCGGCCGAACCGAGCGCCCACGCACCGGTGACACCGGCGGCTATGACGATCGAACGGCGAATGTTCTTGTTCATACGTGCGTCGGATCCCTAGATCTTGGGCTCCGAAGGCCCGGGAGGATCGGAGAGCCGAGGAACTCCGGGGCTTCGGACGGTTTGGGGACATTGCGGCACCGGCCGGCTCCGGTCGCTGATCCGGGAAGTTGAGGACCAGCGGTACCGGCTACGGCTCCGGCGGCTTCCGTCAAGGGCGGGGAAGGCCGGCCTACTGTCCTAAGCGGGGGAAACCGGAATGTCCCGGTGCCTGTCCTGGATCTCGTCCGCCTCGACGCGGGCGGCAGCGCCGGGCACCAACCGCAGCGGCGCCCGCCCGTTCAACGAGACGGCGTGCGCGTCCCCGTGCCGCGACGAGTTGTTGTCCCCCGCCGAACGGTTCCCCAGCACACCACCCGGGTGATCGACCGGCGCCTGAGGAACGGGGGCGTAACGGGAAGGCGCGGTCGTGCGCGCACCGCCGGACGTCGAGGCATGGGACGCGGCGACATCAGCGACGAACCGGGGGCCGTAGTCGACGACGACCGCTTCCCTGCCGGTACGCCCCTTGTCGCCCGGTCCGCCAACGGCCGCGGGCACCTCGGCGACCGGGTGGGCCGTCTCAGCGCCGGGCCCGGGCAACGTCTGCCCGGGCAGGGCGGGGAGACCTGGGAAGCCTGGGACGTCGGGGAAGCCGGGAAGGTCGTCGCCGGGAAGCTCCGGGAGCGGGAACCCGGGGTATTCCAGCCCCGGCCGGCTGGGCCAACTCGGCCATGCCGGCGACGCGGGCGCCGTCGGTACAGCGGGCAGCGACGGCAGCGCGGGCAGTGCCGGGAGCGGCGCCGACGGCGGCACCTGTGCCTGCACCTCGGCCAACCCGCCGGTCACCGACTCGACCACGTCCCCGACCGGCGCGACGACGCGATGACCCACGCCCTGGATGACACGCCCGGTCACGGGGCGGAGGACCTGGTCGTCGGTCGGGTGCGGGATCGCGGCGGCGTTACCGACACCGCCCTGGCCGTCGGGAGCCTGGCCGGAGGGCGGCGGGGTGCCGGGAGCCCGGTCACCCTGAGCGGGGTCACCCTGAGCGGGGTCACCAGGAGCCGGTGCGCCGGGAGTCGGAGCGTGGGGCGCCGGGGCACCGGAAGCGGAGGCTCCGGCAGCCGGAGCATGAGGCGCCGGACCACTGGCAGCCGGCTGCGAAGTTGGGGAGAACGGCGAAGTCGCCTGAGGATGCGGACTTGCCGGAGGCTCCGGCGCCGCCGGGTCGGCCGCAGTGCGCGCTCCCGCGTCCGTCAGGTCGCTCACCAACCGCTCGACCGCGCTCCCGGCCGACGTCCCGATCCCCTCACCCTCCGGCGCCGAAGCCGTGGCCCCGACGACGGCGGAGGGCGCCGAGCCCGCCGCCGAAGCCGTGGCCCCGACGACGGCGGAGGGCGCCGAGCCCGAGGACGACGAGGTGGCCGTCCCCGCCGAAACCCCGTCGGCCGCATACGCCCGTTCTCCGCAGAGGAGCCCGATCGCGAGCACGCCGCCCACCAGCAGAGCCAGCTGCAGCGCACGCCACCGAGCCGCAGTGCGCAGGACACGCAGAGCGGCACCGGGCAACGTGGCCGGCCAAGTCAAGACGGGGAGTCCTCCCGTGCGGCGGAACGAAGTACGCGTGATGAGCAGCGAGTCGATGCGGCGCGGTACGGACGAGCGGAGCGCGGCGCACCGCTGAACAGGCGTCCGATACTCGCACGGTCCTCCCGATGTTGCGCAAGTCCTCCGCTACCGATGCACCTCATGTCCCTTTTGCTGACTCAAGTCGGGCGTCACCAGGTCGACAAATCGCCAGCCATTCCGGGCTATTCGACCCTCTCCGCCGTGTTCTCGGGCCCCTCCTCACCCTCTCCTCTCAGCCCCTCCCCTCGCCCGCTCTTCCCGTCCCCCTCACACCATGTCCGGCACCGGTATCGGTCGCTTCTCGATGGCCGCCGCCATCACCTCCGGGAACAGGTCGGGCGTGCAGGCGAAGGCCGGTGCGCCCAGTGCCGCGAGCGCGGCCGCGTGTTCCCGGTCGTACGCCGGAGCCCCCTCGTCCGACAACGCCAGCAGCGCCACGAACTGCACCCCCGAGGCCTTCATCGCGGCCACCCGCTTGAGCATCTCGTCCCGTATACCGCCCTCGTAAAGGTCGCTGATCAGCACGACCACCGTCTCCGCGGGCCGGGTGATCTGCGACTGGCAGTACGCGAGCGCCCTGTTGATGTCCGTGCCGCCACCGAGCTGCGTGCCGAACAGGACGTCGACGGGGTCGTCGAGCTGGTCGGTGAGGTCGACGACGGAGGTGTCGAAGACGACGAGCCGCGTGTTGATGGACCGCATGGACGCCAGCACGGCCCCGAACACCGACGCGTACACCACCGACGCCGCCATCGACCCCGACTGGTCGATGCAGAGAACGACCTCCTTCTTCACGGACTGCGACGCCCGCCCGTACCCGATGAGCCGCTCCGGCACGATCGTCCGGTACTCCGGGAGGTAGTGCTTGAGGTTGGCCGCGATCGTGCGGTTCCAGTCGATGTCGTGGTGGCGCGGCCGGTTGATGCGGGCACTGCGGTCCAGAGCGCCGGTGAGGGTGGCCCGCGTGCGGGTGGCGAGTCGCTTCTCCAGGTCCTCGACGACCTTGCGCACGACGGCCCGTGCCGTCTCCTTCGTGGTCTCCGGCATCGCCCTGTTGAGCGAGAGCAACGTGCCGACGAGGTGCACGTCCGCCTCCACCGCCTCCAGCATCTCCGGCTCCAGCAGCAGAGTGGACAGCCCGAGCCGGTCGATGGCGTCCCGCTGCATGACCTGTACGACGGAGGACGGGAAGTACGTCCGGATGTCCCCGAGCCACCGCGCCACGGACGGCACCGACGCCCCGAGTCCCGCCGAACGGTCCCTCCCCGCCGACGACTTGTCCCCCTTGCCGTAGAGAGCGGTGAGCGCCCCGTCCATCGCGGCGTCCTTCCCGGAGAGCGCGCACCCGGTGCCGTCGGCGTCGTCCCCGCCCAGCACCATGCGCCACCGCCGCAGCCGCTCCCGGGCCGGATCCATCGCCTCGGTCGTCATCGGCACGCTCCCTCACGAGGCCGCTCCCACAGCGGCATCACCAGCACGGTCGTAGTCGTGCGCCGCCCCTGCGCCGCAAACCCGTGCGGCGGCACGACGGCGCCCATCGCTCCGGCGCGCTCCCTCGGTTCCGTCACTCCGCCAGTCGTCATCCCGTAGCCCCCACCAGCTTGTTCGCGCCGACGTCGCCCTCGGCGTCCTCTTCCGCCCGATCCAGTCCCAGCAGCAACCGCACCACCGGCACCACGGCATCCGCTCGCTCGACATCGAGCTCGGCGCCGAAGCCGGGTATGGCGGACCCGCCGGCCTGCCTGCTCCCCCGTTCTCCCGGCCCCCGCCGGACCAGCTCACCCAGGGTTCGCCGCACCCCGGCCTCATATGCCGAGAACGTCCGCCTCAGCAACGGCAGTACGTCCGTGAACGACTCCGCCGACACCCCCGTCAGCCACGTATCGACCAGCCCGAGCAGCCGCTCGTCGTGGACCAGCAGCATCCCGCCGCCGGAACCACCTCCCACGAACCCCTCGATCCACGCGGCCGCGTCCCCCGGCGGCGTCCCCGGCGACAACGCGAGCCCCATCAGCCGCGCCGCTTCCTCCTGCACCAACTCCCCGTCATCCAGGAGCAGCCGCACGGCACGCCCCCTGATGACGCCGGGCACGGTGTCCCGCACCGACAGGACCCGAAGCACACCGTGCCAACGGTTGCGCAGGTCGCCGTGTCCCAGCGCGGCAGAGTGGCCCGGAGTGGTACCGGGCCCGACCGCGGCGTCCTCGCCCTCGCCCCGCGACGCCACCGCGTCGCCCAACAACCCCACCGCTCCATGCACCACGTCCACGTGGCGCCGCATCTCCTCGGCGGCATCCGCGTCCAGCGCGGCACAGGCCGGGGGCAGGCCGACGAAGATGCGCTCGGCGAGGCCCGCGGCGACCTCTGTGAGCGCTCTGGTGTCCGTGCCCCGCACATCGCCGTACCGCAGCGACCGCACCAGCGCGGGCAGCGCCTGGGCGAGATGGCCGACGTCGGCGTCGAGAGCCGCCCGATCGGCCAGGATCCGCATCACCACAGGCAGTGCGTCCGGCAGTTCGGCCAGCAGGCAGCGCTCGGCGAGTGCGGTGACGTCGGCGAGCCCCTGCGCGGCGACTGCATCCGCCTCCGCCTTGGCGGTGGCCGCCGCGAACACGGTGGTCCCCCACACCCCCGCCTCCGCGATCCGCACGGACAGCTCGGGCTCCCACCGCAGCCGCCACGTCTCCCGGAACGTCCCCGTACTCCCCCGCGACGCGACCGGCTCGCCCCACTCCACACCGAGGAGCCTCAGCCGGTGGAGCAGCCTGCTGCGCTCGGCGTCGTTCTCCTTGCGCAGGTCGAGCTCCAACTCCCTTTCCAGCGCCTCCGGTTTGAGCCGCAGCCGCCGCTGCATCCGGTCGAGGTCCCGCTGCAACGGCACCGTCGGCGCCGACCGCGGCACCTCCCCCAGCACATCCCCCACGACCAGCCGGTCGCGCACCAACGCGAGCGGCACGTCCGAGCCCTCGCACATCACCGCCCGCACCGCGTCGGTCATCTCGCCCAGTCCCGGCAACGGGCGTCCGCGCATCGCCGCCAGCGTCTCCGCCAGTCGCACGGCCTCGATGACGTGCGCCGAGGACACGATCTGGTCCTCGTCCCGGAGCAGCCCGGCCACCTTGGTCATCCACCGCTCGACCGGCCGGTCCGGCGCGCCGAAAAGATGCCCGTACCACCCCGGAGAGTCGATCCCCGCCCCGTACCCACTGGCCCGGGCCAACCTCCGGTTCGTCCACGGCACCCAGGTCATATCGGTCTTGACCTTGGGCAGCCCCTTCAGCAGCGCCTTGTCGGCGGCCACGGTGCTCTTCTGCCGCAGCGCGGGTACATGCCACGCCCCGCAGACCACGGCCACATCGTCCGCGAACTCCCGCTGCGCTGCTCGTACTTGGAGCCGCATATACGCCTCCCGCACAAGGTCCCGCTCATGCCCCCCGCTCCCGTACGCCTCTCGCAACGCCCCCATGGCCTCCTCGAGCCCGAGAAACGGCGCGAACGCATCCCCGTCTCCCACCCCCCGGTGCTCGACGACGTCCTCCCACCAGCGCTCGGGATCGTCGTAACCAGCGGCATCGGCGAGCACGGCGAGGGGGTCGACCCGGACATCGGCACTGGAGCCGGGGCCGGGGCCAGTACCGTCGGCGCCGGAGCCAGGGCCGACGACGAGAACGGCGCCGCTCCCGTCGGCCTGCTCCCCGTCAGGCTCATCGGCCCCCCGGTCGGCCGGCGCGGGTGCCGAGCCCGCTTGGTCGTCGGCCGATACCAGCCCACCGTCCTTGTCGGCGGGCGTCGGCCCCCCGACCTCATCGACACCCGCCGACTCCTCATCCCTCCCCCACGCCAACGTGTGCGTGGCCGGCAAGTCGATGAAGCGGGCCGGCACCTGGTGCTCCAAGGCCCAGCGGATCGCGACCCACTCCGGGGAGAACTCGGCCATCGGCCAGAAGGCCGAGCGGCCGGGCTCGTCCACGGCGTGGGCGAGGAGGGCGACCGGCGGTCGCATGTCCTCGTCACCGGCGAGCGCGATCAGGGCATCGGCCTCCGGTGGCCCTTCGATCAGCACGACCCGGGGCTGCGCCGCGTCCAGCGCCGCCCGCACCGTCCGCGCCGACCCGGGCCCGTGGTGCCGCACGCCGAGCAGCAGCGGCCAGACACCCCGCCCCTCGCCACCGGACCTGTCCACGCCAGTCACACCGTCCCCCTCGGTCCCCAACTGTCCGACACTGCCGCCGCCAGCACCGCCGCGCCCGCCGACCGCCCGTCCGCGTTCAGCTCCCGACGCATCTCGTCACCCCTCACAGCACCATCCCCGTCTCCTGCACAGCCGCCGGACGACGCCGAGAACCGCACCCTCCCCGCCCCACCCGCCGGACCACCGCCTGGCGCCACCCCGGCCACCCCCATCCCCCTAACACGCCGCCACGGACCCGCCCGACTTGGACCCACCGCTCGGGCGACCCCACCCAAGGTCGTCCTCGTTCACACGCTCACCTCCCGGCACGCCCGGTAGAAGTCCGTCCAGCCGTCCCGCTCACGCACGACCGCCTCCAGGTACTCCTGCCAGACGACCCTGTCGGCCGCCGGGTCGCGGACAACGGCGCCGAGGATGCCCGCGGCGACATCGCCGGAGCGCAGCACTCCGTCACCGAAGTGGGCGGCCAGGGCGAGGCCGTTGGTGACGACGGAGATCGCCTCGGCCGTCGACAGCGTGCCGCTCGGTGACTTCAGCTTCGTGCGACCGTCGGCGGTCACCCCGTCGCGCAGCTCGCGGAAGACGGTCACGACACGGCGGATCTCGTCGATGCCGTCGGGAGCGGCCGGCAGATCGAGCGAGCGGCCGATCTGGTCGACGCGCCGGGAGACGATGTCCACCTCGGCCTCGACGCTCTCCGGCAGCGGCAGCACGACCGTGTTGAAACGGCGGCGCAGAGCGCTGGACAGGTCGTTGACCCCGCGGTCGCGGTCGTTGGCCGTGGCGATGAGGTTGAAGCCGCGGACCGCCTGCACCTCCTGCCCCAACTCCGGTATCGGTAGCGTCTTCTCCGACAGGATCGTGATCAGGGTGTCCTGCACGTCCGCCGGAATACGGGTCAGCTCCTCGACGCGCGCAGTCATCCCCTCCGCCATGGCCCGCATGACGGGGCTGGGCACGAGGGCGTCACGGCTCGGCCCGTGCGCGAGCAGTTGCGCGTAGTTCCAGCCGTAGCGGATCGCTTCCTCCGGCGTGCCCGCCGTGCCCTGAACCAGCAGCGTCGAGTCGCCGCTGACCGCCGCGGCGAGATGCTCGGAGACCCACGTCTTCGCGGTGCCGGGCACGCCGAGCAGGAGCAGGGCGCGGTCCGTCGCGAGCGTGGTGACGGCGACCTCGACGATGCGGCGCGGGCCCACGTACTTAGGTGTGATCACCGTGCCGTCCGGCAGCGTGCCGCCGAGCAGATAGGTGGCCACCGCCCACGGCGACAGTTTCCAGCGGGTCGGTCGCGGGCGATCGTCCTGCTCGGCCAGCGCGGCGAGTTCATGGGCGAAGGCGTTCTCGGCGTGCGGTCGCAACACCTCGGCCGCTTCCGTCTTCCCCGCTTCGACGGAATTCGGTTCTACGGAAACAGTCATGGCAAAGTCCCCCTCCAGCTCGGCCGGTTCAGCCGTTTCGGATCTGGCATCCACGTTGCACCACGCCACTGACAACGCGTTCCGACCTGCGCAAACGCACCCGCAGGGCCGCTCGCGGGTCGTTCGCCCCGGCCGATTGTCAGTGGTGGGATCTACCTTCGATGGCATGACTCAGCAGGGGGTGCGCTGGACCGCGGACCAGGTGCTGGCACTGGCACCTGACGCGGCATCACGCAAAGCGGGAAGCAAACTCGGCGCGGCAGGGCCGTGGTCCGAGGCGGGGAGTTCCGACGAGGGGACGGTGTGGGGGCTGTGCAAGGGCAGTGGCAGCAAGCCGTATCAGACGGTCATCGACATCGCGGACGCGTCCGGGCCCGCGTACAAGTGCAGTTGTCCGAGCCGGAAGTTCCCGTGCAAGCACGCGCTCGGGCTGCTGCTGCTCTGGGCGGGCGGAGAAGGTGCGGTGCCGCCGGCGCAGCAGCCGCCGGACTGGGCGGAGGAATGGACAAAGGGGAGAAGGCAGCGCGCGGACGAGAAGCGGACGGCGGGCGCCTCCGGTTCCTCGACGGCGTCCGCTGATCCGGAGGCGGCGCGGCGTCGTGCGGAGCGCCGGGCCGTGCGCGTCACGGCAGGGGTGACGGAGCTGGAACAGCGCCTGGCGGACCTGCTGCGCGGAGGCCTGGCCGGTGCGGAACAGGCGGGGTACGGGATGTGGGAGGAGACAGCGGCCCGCATGGTCGACGCGCAGGCTCCCGGACTGGCCGCGCGGGTAAGGGAACTGGGTGCGATCCCGGCGTCGGGCCCCGGCTGGCCGGTGCGCCTGCTGGAGGAGTGCGCGCTTCTCCACCTCCTCGACCAGGGCTGGCTGCGCCGAGAGCGGCTGCCCGACGCCCTGGGGGACACGGTCCGCTCCCGCATCGGCCTGCCCGGCTCGGCGGACGGCCCGCCCGTCCGTGACCGCTGGCTGGTCCTCGCCCAGTACGACACGGCGGACACGAAGCTGACGACGCGCCGGATATGGCTGCACGGTGCCGAGTCGGGCCGCACGGCTTTGCTCCTCTCCTATGGCGCCGCCGGCCGCGCCCCGGAGCTTGCGCTGCCGGTGGGGCTGGCCCTGGAGGCGGAGGTGTCGGCGTACCCGGGTGCCGGGCAGCTGCGGGCGGCCCTGGGCGAGCAGTTCGCACCGCCCTCGCCGGCAGCAATACGGCCGCCGGGCGTGACGACGACCGAGGCGACCGCCCGTTACGGCGCGGCGCTCCGTGACGACCCCTGGCTGGACTCCGTCCCGGTGACCTTGGACCGGGTCGTACCGACCCCGGACGGCGGCTCGTGGCAACTGGCCGACGCCGACAAGGACTCGGCCCTGCCACTCACCCCGGCCGCCCGTGCCCGTCCGGGATTCTGGCGCCTGGTCGCTCTGTCGGGCGGCGCGCCGGTCAAGGTGTTCGGCGAGTGCGGCCACCGCGGCTTCACCCCTCTGACGGCCTGGCCGGAGGGGCAGGGAGAGGCGGTGCAGCTGTGCTGAGCGGCACCGGATCCGCCCACCCACCCCAGCCCCAGCCCCAGCCCCAGCCCCAGCCCCAGCCCCAGCCCCAGCCCCAGCGGCATCCGACCCCAAGGCTCCCGTCACCACTCCACTGCACCCAGCACGAAGGCAGAGAGGAACGACCCTGATGAACAGCCCCTCGGTTCCCGTGGACTCGCCGCCGAGCGCCTGGGAGGAACTCGTCACCGCGGCGCTCCTCGGCACGGACCGGCGTACACCTCCCGGCTCCGCACCGGGCCAGGAAGCACCGCTGGCGCTGCTCGACACGGCGGCCGTGGAGACCGTACGACGGCGGGCCGGGATGCGGCCGGCCCCGGCAGCGCAGCGGCCGCGGCCGGCCCCCGAGGACCCTCGCCCCGCACTGCCCTCGGCGGCGGCCCGAAGGCTGGGGATGCTGCTCACCGACCGCCCCGGCGTCGGCGGCGGCCGCAGAGGCACGGCGCCGGACCTCATGGAGCTGCTGCCCCAGTGGCTCGCGACGGCGAACGACCGCGGTTTCGCGCCGCCCCCGCAGCTCCTGCCCGCGCTGTTGGACGCGGCGCGGGGCCGGACGGACCTGCGCCCGGCGGCGCTCATGTTCGCCGGCCCGCGGGCGGTGTGGCTCGCCCGGCTGAACCCGGACTGGCGCTTCGCCCTGCGCGCGACCCCGGGTGGCGGCGCGGCACTCCCGCACCTGGACAACCCCGCCGAGGTCCAGCAGCTCTGGCAGGAGGGACTGTTCGCCGAGCGGGTCGCGTTGCTCTCCGCGATACGCGCGCGTGAGCCCGCTGCCGCCCGCGAGCTGCTGACCACGACGTGGGCGACGGAGCGGGCCGAGGACCGGCTGATGTTCCTGGACTCGCTGCGCAGTGGTCTGGGCCCGCAGGACGAGCCGTTCCTGGAGCAGGCGCTGGCCGACCGGAGCCGCAATGTCCGGGCGACGGCGGCGGAGTTGCTGTCGGCGCTGCCGGGTTCGGCACTCGCGGCGCGGATGGCGGTGCGGGCCGGGACATGCGTGGCCCTCGATCGCACAGGCGAGGCCCCGACGATCACCGTGGAGGCACCGCACGAATGCGACGCGGGTATGGAGCGCGACGGTGTCGTGGCCAAGGCTCCGGCCGGCCGGGGTGAACGGTCGTGGTGGTTCGGCCAGTTGGTGGAGGCGACGCCGCTCGGCACTTGGCCGGGACGGCTGGGCGGACGTACGCCTCAGGAGATCGTGGCGTTGCCGGTGGCGGACGACTGGCAGGGCGAGCTGCACGCGGCGTGGTGCCGGGCGGCGGTGCGCCAGCGGGACGGCGAGTGGGCAAGGGCACTCCTCGGGTCGCCCTCGGCTCCCGAAGCCGGCGGCCCGGGTGCGGTGTCCCTGGCCGAGCGCGCGAAGCTGCTCGGCACGCTGAGTTCCGCCGAACGGGCCGAATGGGTCGGCGGGTTCATCGCGACGCATGGCCTGTCCGAGGCGTTTCAGCTGCTCGGAGTCTGCGCCGTGCCCTGGGCCGAGCCGCTCGGGCGGGCGGTGGTCGACGCGCTCGACATCGCGCGGGACGCGGGGAGTTATCCATGGAGTTTCAGCGGAGTGATGGGCCTGGCCGAGCGCTGCCTCGACCCGACCGAGGCAAGCCGCCTCGACGGCCTGCTGGCGGTACCGGACGAGCCGGAGGACGCGTCACCGGGGGCGGGGGGTTACTGGGCGGAGGCGTTCCAGCGGCTGGTCACGACGTTGCGGTTGCGGGCGGCCATGATCGAGGAGCTGACGCCGTGCGGCCCGTCCGGGGGCATCCCCTCCGGGGGAGTGTGAGGACAAGGCCCGTTCAGGACCGAATCCTGGGGCTGGGGGCGGCAGCCCTCAGGGACAACCACCCGATCACCGTCGAGTCCCCCGCACCGAGCAGCGCCCTACGCTCCCGCGGGCTGTCGGACGTTCGCCCGCACCCAGTCCACGATCGCGTGAGTCGTCGCCCCCGGCGTGAAGATCTCCGCGACACCCTTCTCCTTCAGCGGGGGGATGTCCGCCTCGGGGATGATCCCGCCTCCGAAGATCAGGATGTCAGCCGCATCGCGCTCCTTGAGGAGTTCGATCACGGCGGCGAAGAGGGTGTTGTGGGCGCCGGAGAGGATGGACAGACCGATCGCGTCGGCGTCCTCCTGGATCGCCGTGTCGACGATCTGCTCGGGAGTCTGGTGGAGCCCGGTGTAGATGACTTCCATACCGGCGTCGCGCAGCGCCCGCGCGATCACCTTGGCCCCTCGATCATGGCCGTCGAGCCCAGGCTTGGCCACCACCACGCGGATCGGACCGGCTGCCACACCCATCACTGCCTCCATGAAGCGACTACATCCATCCGTACCGACAAGCACCGCTCACATATGAGTTATGCCGCACTGGCCGCACATGTCATACATGGTGCACATATCACACTTTTCCGCCGCTCACAGCGCCGGACGCACCCTCACGGCACGGACGTCCCGGGCCACACCGCCCGAGCAAGTAAACGAACGTTATCTCCAGCATCCCGCAACCGGCAGTTTCGCGGTGCAGAGCGAGGGGGAAATCACACGGTGGGACACGTTCGCCGCGCACCGTTCCATATCTCTGCGGCACACGCGCCGCAGCGGTCTGCGGTACACGCGTCGCAGCGGGACCAAGCGCAACGGGAGCCGCAACGAGGTCGCCGCACCACCGCGCCGCAGGCCGCGCGACGTGGCGGTGCGGCGCATCGACGCTGGCACGAAGGGCACGTAGGGCAGGTAAGGCACGACAGCGGGGAGCCTCGTCGCCACACCGGCAGGGAGCCCCGTCAGGTCATCGGTGCACCATGGCCGACCCGACCGACCCACTTCTCGCGCCTCGCTCGCCCCACGCGCCTTCCTCATGCCTCGCCGGCCACCTCCACTGCGACTTCCCATGAGGGCACACGGGGGCCGGAGCCGTCCTCCTGCGTGCCACAAGGAGGTCGGCCATGAAGGTCACCGGGGTGGTACTCCCCTTTCTCCCGCTCTGCCGACGCCTGCTCCCGAGCAGACTCGCCGGTCTCTCCCTGGCCCTGCTGAAGGCGACCGCCCTCGAGCTCGCGATCCTTGCCGGACACGTGCTGCTGTACCCCTCCGGCATCGCACAGGAGCGCCGACCCGGCCCGCAGCTCCCCGGGCGGGAGACCGCCCAGCTGCCGACGGAGACCAATCCCCCCGTCGTCCTGCTGCATGGCTTCATCGACAACCGCTCCGTCTTCGTCCTGCTGCGCCGCAGCCTGGCCCAGCACGGCAGGGACCAGGTCGAGTCGCTCAACTACTCCCCGCTGACCTGCGACATCCGCACCGCCGCCGAACTGCTCGGCCGGCACATAGAGCAGATCTGCGAGCGCACCGGCAGCAGGCAGGTGGACGTCGTCGGGCACAGCCTCGGCGGGCTGATAGCGCGCTACTACGTGCAGTGTCTCGGCGGCGACCTCAGGGTCCGCACCCTCGTCACACTCGGCACGCCGCACTCCGGCACCCGTGTCGTCCCGCTGGCGAACGCGCACCCGATCGTGCGTCAGATGCGCCCCGGCTCACCGGTCATCGAGGAGCTGGCCCGGCCCGCGCCCGGCTGCCGTACCCACTTCGTGAGTTTCTGGAGCGACCTCGACCACCTGATGGACCCGCTGGAGACGGCCTGCATCGACCACCCGGACCTGATGGCGCAGAACGTCCTCGTCACCGGCATCGGACACCTCGCCCTGCCCGTGCACCCCGCCGTGGCGACCGGGATCCGGCAGGCTCTCGACACCGCACGGACCGGAGCCGAGGCCACCGCCCAGGCCGGCGGCCTGACAGTGGCGTAACCCTCCCGCACCATCCCGCCGGCCTCGCCCGACCATCACCCGACAGCCACCCGACGCCCTGATCGCACTCGCCATACGGCCTCAGGACAGCTGACCAAACGTCGAACAAACCTCGAACACAAGGCCAAACTCACGCCCGCAGTCCGCCAAAACACGGCCGAATGCCCGTTTCCTGCGCGCGCGAAACCTGCCGAAGATTGTCGTGCCCGCATACCGCCGGGTACAGTCGCCGCACTGCTCTGGCAGCCCCTGTTGTCGAGGCGAGAGAGAAGTTGGTGAACGATCGTCACCCGTCGGGGACCACGACCTCCCCGACTTCGGCTTCCGATGCCGCCTCGGCGCATTACGCGTCGTACGGTGCCCAGGAAGCCCACTACGGTGACTCCACCACGTACGGCACCTACGACGCCACCGGATTTGGCGCCACCGGGCATGCCACCACGACCTTCGACGCGGACCCCCTGTTCGGCAGCCTTCCCGGCGAGAACACGGGCACGTACGACACCACGCAGTGGTCCACGGGCAGCCACCACACCGTGAACTACGACGCCTACGCGGCCCAGCACCACGCCGCCTACGACACCGGCGCGTACGACACCACCGCCTGGACGACCGACCACGAGCGGCTCGCCTTCGTCCCCCAGCAGGCCAACGGCCACGACGCCTCGGGACAGTGGGACGCGAACGCCTGGCTCCAGCCCGACCAGTCCGGCGCCCCGGCCGAGCAGACCCAGCAATGGGAATGGGGCACCCAGACATACGACACGGGCGCGTACGACGCCACGCAGTGGAACTCCGACGGCGGCATCGACACCGGCTCGCAGGCGATCGACGAGTACGAGCACGCAGCAGAATCCTTCGATCAGCAGGCGACCGCGCACTTCGAACATCTGGACCCGACGGCGTACGACGCCCCCGCCGACGGTGACGCCGAGTTGACCGCCACCGGCGAACTCCCCACCGTGACGCCCCTCCTGGACGACCAGGAGGAGACCGCTCCGGCCCCCTCCCCGCGCGCCGCCTCCCGCAGCGGGGCTCGCTCCCGCCGCCGCACGCCCCCCAAGCGCTCCGCGCTGCTGACGGTCGCTGTGCCCTCGGCGTGTGTGATGGGTGTCGCGGGAATCGCCGCCGCCTCCGTCGGCAGCCTCACCGACGACAAGGAAGCGTCCTCCACGCTGGCCTCGGACACCGAGGCCGTGAAGCCGTCCACGGCGAACAACAAGCTGGACACCCAGCTCGAGAGCCTCTCCGCCGGCGCCGACGACTTCGCCGACCGGGCCAGCCGTACGCAGGAGCGCATCGACCTCAAGGCCCAGCAGGCGGCCGAGAAGAAGAAGGCCGCCGAGGAGGCGGCGCGCAAGGAGCGGCTGCGCCCCAAGTTCGCAGTTCCGGTCGCGCAGCACGGCCTCAGCGCCTATTTCGGCCAGTCCGGCATCAACTGGATGTCCATCCACAGCGGCATCGACTTCCCCGTCTCGTACGGCACGACGGTGATGGCCGCGACCGACGGCACCGTCCGCACGCAGTGGAACAGCGCCTACGGCAACATGATGATCGTGACTGCGAAGGACGGCACGGAGACGTGGTACTGCCACCTCTCCAGCTACCGCGTCGCCTCCGGTACGACGGTGAAGGCCGGCGACCCGATCGCGTACTCGGGCAACTCCGGCAACTCGACCGGCCCGCACCTGCACTTCGAGGTGCGACCGGGCGGCGGGTCGGCGATAGACCCACTGTCCTGGCTGCGCAGCCACGGCCTCGACCCGTCGTAAGCAGCCCGACCAACACCTTCGGCACCCGCGAACTGCCTTGTGCGCTCAGCGCCCCCGCTCCTCAACACCTCAGCGGGGGCGCACACTTGTCGCCGCTACAGCTTCTCCACCGGCGCATACCGCAGCAGCAACCGCTTCGGCTTGGTGTCCCCGAAGTCGATCGTCGCCTCGGCGTTCCCGCCCGTGCCCTTGACCGCCGTCACGGTGCCGAGCCCGAACTGGTCGTGCGTGACCCGGTCCCCGACCGCCAGCTGGACGACCGGCTTCTCCGAGGTCCGCCGGGTGGCGAACCCGGACGCCCCCGAGGCCGAGGAGCGCGAGCGGGACGAGGACAGCGAGGCCGCCACGCCGGCCGCCGGACCGGACGACACGGGCGCGGTCGCCCCCGTCCGCTTCCAGTCCACGTGCGCCGCCGGGATCTCCTCCAGGAAGCGGGACGGCGGGTTGTACGAGGGCTGCCCCCACGCACTCCGCATCGACGAGCGCGTCAGGTACAGCCGCTCACGCGCACGCGTGATGCCGACGTACGCGAGCCGCCGCTCCTCCTCCAGCTCCTTGGCCTGGCCGAGGGCGCGCATGTGCGGGAAGACGCCGTCCTCCATGCCGGTGAGGAAGACGACCGGGAATTCCAGGCCCTTGGCCGTGTGCAGGGTCATCAGGGTGATGACGCCGGAGCCGTCCT
The DNA here is from genome assembly GCF_053608645.1 of Streptomyces sp. NPDC055013. Lineage (NCBI taxonomy): Bacteria > Bacillati > Actinomycetota > Actinomycetes > Kitasatosporales > Streptomycetaceae > Streptomyces > Streptomyces sp. NPDC055013. The sequence goes on along the minus strand of NZ_JBSGVW010000059.1, from coordinate 12,348 downwards.
CCTCCTCGTCCGGAATCTGGTCGGAGTCGGCGACGAGCGCGACCCGCTCCAGGAAAGCCGCGAGCCCGACGGAGGCCTCACCCTCAGCCGACTCCTGCTCGAACTCCAGGGCCACGGCCGCGAGTTCCTGAAGGTTCTCGATCCGGGTCTCGTCCTGAGGGTCGGTGGAGGCCTGCAACTCGGCCAGGTACCCGGTCCGTTCGAGGACCGCCTCCAGAACGGTCGCCGGCCCCACGCCGGACTCGACGATCGTGCGGAGCTCCTCCATCAGCGTGTTGAACCGCCTGACGGCGTTCGTCGACCGCGCGGCCATGCCATACGCCTCGTCGACCCGCCGCAGTGCCTGCGGGAAGCTGATCTTCTCCCGCTGTGCAAGCGCGTCGATCATCGCCTCGGCGCGATCGCCGATCCCTCGCTTCGGGACGTTCAGGATCCGCCGCAGCGGCACGGAGTCCTCGGGGTTGGCCAGCACGCGCAGGTAGGCCAGGACGTCCCGGACCTCCTTGCGCTCGTAGAACCGAACCCCGCCGACGACCTTGTAGGGCAGGCCGACGCGGATGAAGATCTCTTCGAAGACACGGGACTGGGCGTTCGTCCGGTAGAAGACGGCGACGTCACCGGCCTTCGCATCGCCCGCGTCCGTCAGTCGGTCTATCTCCTCGGCGACGAACTGCGCCTCGTCGTGCTCGGTGTCCGCGACATAGCCGGTGATACGCGCGCCCGCGCCCGCGTTGGTCCACAGGTTCTTGGGGCGCCGGGACTCGTTGCGCTCGATGACCGCGTTGGCGGCGGTCAGGATCGTCTGGCTGGAGCGGTAGTTCTGCTCCAGCAGGATCGTCGTCGCGTCCGGGTAGTCCTCCTCGAACTGGAGGATGTTGCGGATGGTGGCGCCCCGGAAGGCGTAGATCGACTGGTCGGCGTCACCCACCACGCACAGCTCGGCGGGCGGGATGTCGTAGTCGCTCGGCGGCACGTCGACAGGGTGCTCACTGGTACCGACGAGCTCGCGCACCAGGGCGTACTGCGCGTGGTTGGTGTCCTGATACTCGTCCACCAGCACATGCCGGAACCGCCGGCGGTAGTGCTCGGCGACGTCCGGGAAGGCGCGCAGGAGATTGACCGTCGTCATGATCAGGTCGTCGAAGTCAAGGGCGTTGGCCTCCCGCAACCGCGACTGGTACAGGGCGTACGCCTGCGCGAGGGTCTTCTCGAAGCCGTCCGTCGCCTGGGCGGCGAAGTCCTCCTCGTCGATCAGCTCGTTCTTCAGATTGCTGATCTTGGCGCTGAAGGACTTGGGCGGAAAACGCTTGGGGTCGAGATCCAGATCACGGCATACCAGCGCCATCAGCCGCTTGCTGTCGGCAGCGTCGTAGATCGAGAACGACGAGGTGAACCCGAGCTTCTTGCTCTCCCTGCGCAGGATGCGCACGCACGCGCTGTGGAAGGTCATCACCCACATCGCGTTCGCGCGCGGGCCGACGAGCTGCTCGACACGCTCCTTCATCTCACCCGCGGCCTTGTTGGTGAAGGTGATCGCGAGGATCTGCCCCGGATGCACGTTCCGCTCGGCCAACAGGTGCGCGATGCGATGGGTGAGCACACGCGTCTTGCCGGACCCGGCTCCGGCCACGATGAGCAGCGGGCCGCCGGAGTGGACGACGGCCGCACGCTGGTTCTCGTTCAGCCCCTCCAGCAGCGCGGCCGCGTCGAGGGCCGGGCGCGGGGCGCCGTCGCGGTAGTACTCGTCCCGGTCCGGCGGCACGTCGAACTTCCCGCCGAACAGATCGTCCGGAACCGGCTCCGGAGCGTGATCGTCCTCGGGCGGCGGCGGGTGTTCGTCCGCATGGGCCCGCGGGGCCTGGAGGTCGGCCAGGAAGCTGTCGTCAAAGAGGCTGCTCATCGCTCTCCGAGTCTAGGGCGCCCCACTGACAGCCCGCGGCCGCCCTGAGAACATCACCTGTTTCAGCACTTACCGATCTTCGAACCCCGCGCACCCGAGCATCCCCCCCTCACCCTCCAGAATCACCCCATTACGATCCGCAACCCCCGAACTCAACCAACCCAATACCGCTGACACGCCCCACTTCCCGCAAACCCCTCAAACCGCCACCAACAACCCCGCATCGACCACGATCCACGACACACGTCGCCAAGGTCACGAAAATGTATCGGGCATATCGAACATCAACCTTCACAGGGGCCACACGAGTTGGCTACCGTGCCGGACAGGCCGTACGACCCCCACCGGCGAACGACGCCGGGCCGCACGGCCTCCGCCGAGTCCGGAGCGCCGCCGTGCCCCCGGAGCCGGGGACCCACCGAACTTGGGGTGAATCGGCCCGACTCCCGCCCGGGGGACGGCCGTAGGGCAACCCTTCCGAAGCACCCGCCCGAACCCGACAGCTAACTCGGTAGGCGGAGCATGGAAGGAGTCGCCTCCCTTGGCGTCGCACCGCAAGTCGCGTCCCGCTGGTACGCGCGTAGCAGGCATACGGACCCCCGCCCTCGCCACGGCGGCCCTCACCTCCGTCGCCCTGCTGTCCCAGACGGCCAACGCGAGCCCCTCGACGGACGACAAGCCGAGCCTCGAGGAGGTCGAGAAGAAGGTCGACGACCTCTACCGCCAGGCGGAGTCGGCGACCGAGAAGTACAACGCGGCCAAGGAGAAGACCGCGAAGCAACGCAATCGCGTCGACACCCTCCTCGACGACGTCGCCCAGCGCACCCAGAAGCTCAACGACGCACGCGAGGAACTCGGCCGCAACGCAGCCGCCCAGTACCGCACGGGAGCCTCAGCCCCAGACACGGCGACCTTCCTCCTGGCGGACACCCCGCAGGACTACTTCGACCAGACCCAGCTGATGGACCGCATGACGGGCCGTCAGAAGGAATCGGTCGACGACTACTTCACCGAGCAGTCCGCGACGATGAAGAAGCGCCAGGAGGCCGCCCAGAGCCTCGAGACGCTCACCGAGTCGCAGAACGACCTGCGGACGGCCAAGTCCACCGTCCAGAAGAAGCTCGCCGACGCACGCGAACTGCTGTCGGAGCTGACGGCGGAGGAGAAGGCGCGCCTCGCCGCGATCGAGAAGCGCAAGCAGGAGGAGGCCGCCCGCAAGGCGGCGGAACTGGCCCGCCAGCAAGAGGCGGCCGAGCGCCGGCGCCAGGAGGCGGCCCAGCAGCAGGAGAGCAACGACTCCTCGTCCGACTCGTCCTCCTCCGACTCGTCCGCGTCGGACTCCTCGTACGCGACCAAGGCCGAGAAGGCCCTGGCCTTCGCCCGCTCCCAGGTGGGCAAGCCCTACGTCTGGGGCGCCACCGGCCCCGACTCCTACGACTGCTCCGGCCTCACCCAGGCCGCCTGGAAGGCCGCAGGCGTCGACATCCCGCGCGTCACCTACGACCAGGTCAACGCCGGCACCACGGTCGCCGTCTCCAGCGCCCAGCCCGGCGACCTGGTCTTCTTCTACGACGACATCACGCACGTAGGCCTCTACATCGGCAACGGCATGATGATCCACGCCCCGAAGCCCGGCACATACGTCCGCGAGGAGTCGATCTTCTACGACGGAGAGTCGTCGATCCACAGCGTGGTCCGCCCGGCCTGACGACTGTAGGTTCCGATTCGAGATGTCACTGTCCAAGTGATCTGTCGTCAACTTGTCAGTACTACACACTCACCGCCGCGGGACGCCGAGCCGCGGAGGACGAACTCCAGCAACGCGCACCCCAGCTCACATCGCTCCCGGCTGCGCCGGCAGGGCGCGATATCGGTCGAACGCCTCGCGAGCATCCGGAACGAACTCCCGATGCCGGACCAGGTCCGTCAGTTCGGACTCAGTCAGCCAGTCATGCCAACCGACCTCCGAAGGGTCGGGCCGGACCGGTTCCGTGACGACGACCTCATGCAGACCAAGCCAATACGGGCTGATCACACCCTCGCACAAGAACTTGAACAGGAAACCAGGACGGGCATGAACACCAAGTTCCTCCGCCAACTCCCGCGCAGCAGCATCCTCATACGACTCGGCCACATCCACCGCGCCTCCGAGCATCCAGTTGATCTGTCCCGGGAAACGAGTGTCATCGTCCGGACGTCGGTGGACAAAGAACCGTCCCGCACGGTCGCGGCACACAATCGTAGATATGCGATGCAGCCACCGCTGACGAATCGCCTCCCCCCTCTCCACAACAGCCAGCACCTTGTCACGCTCGTCAACCCGCTCAACCAGTTCACCCATGGGGCACACGATGGCAGAGGGCACCGACATGCCCTCCAGCGCACGCACTCTGCTCGGCAGCACCGGCCCGCATCCTGCCCGGAGGAAAACGACAGATAGGCCGGACGATCCGCCGACAGACCGGCTGGACAAACACCTGAAACCCCTGGTTCTCACGGTCCCGGATGACAAATCGGATCGGAACCTACACCGACCGCACGCGCGCGTGGCGCACTGTCTCCGCCACGCGCGCGTAGAGGCGCGAAGCGCACCTGCATCCGCGTACGGCGGCAAGGGGACGCGCCGGGGGGTGTCCGCCCGCAGCGGCGGGCGTCAACGAACAGCCCTTCTCAAGGCACAGCAACCGCCCGACCGAGGACGGACACCCCCGGCACGTCCCCGACCCACAACGCACCCGAAGGCGCTACGCGCACCCCCACTCACCCGAGCGGGCCGCCGCAGGCATCCCGGCGCTCAACCACCCGCATTTCACCCCACACGCGCGCGTGCCCCCACACGCCCCACTCCCTAGCATCGACCCCATGCCCGCCCCCACGACCACCACCACATCCCCCCTCCACACCTGGTGGTCGAAACGTCCCCCCGCAGCCGGCGCAGCCGTCATGGCAACCGGCATCCTGTCGGTCGCCCTCCACGAGACCGGCTACGAAACCCTGTCCCGAATCGCCCTGGCCCTCGCCTGCGCAGCCTGGCTGGCCCTCGCCGGCGACTTCACGGCTAGGCTCCTCCGGGACCGCGCCAGGTGGCTCAAAGAGGCCTCCACCCCCGCAGCCCTCACCGCCGTCGCCGCAACGACGGTTCTCGGCACCCGCTTCGCCACCCTCGGCTGGCAACCCCTCGCCAAAGCCCTCCTGGCCCTGGCGGCCCTGCTCTGGCCGGGCCTCCTCATCGCCGTGGTACGCCGCTGGCACCCGCGTATGCCCGGCGCGGTCTTCCTCGGCTGCGTGGCCACCCAGGGCCTGGCCGTCCTGGCCGCAACCCTCGCCGCGACCGAGTCCACGGCATGGCTAGCCCACGCGGCACTCGTGCTGTTCTGGCTCGGCCTGGTGCTCTACGTCATCGCCCTGACCCGCTTCGACCTGCGGCAATTGATCGAGGGCGCAGGCGATCACTGGGTGGCGGGCGGCGCCCTCGCCATCTCCGCCCTCGCCGGCTCGAAACTCCTGTCCGCCGACAGCCCGAGCCTGTACCTCTGGAACGTGGACGACACCGACGTCCTGCGCACCGTGACCATCGCCCTGCTGATCCTGGACCTGGCCTGGTACGCCGTGCTGCTCATCGCCGAGATCGGCCGGCCCCGGCTGCGCTACGACGTACGCCGCTGGGCAACCGTGTTCCCCATGGGCATGACCGCCGCAGCGACCCTCGCCGTCGCCACCGCAGTGGACGTCCCTTGGCTCACGAATCCCGGCGAGGCGCTGCTGTGGATCGCCGTCGCGGCATGGCTGGCGGTCACCGCAGGCGCAGTGCTGAGCTACGCCGAGGTCACGTCCACAGAACGGCGATGAAGACGTTCACCATGGTCAGCAGCCCCACCAACCCGAACAGCCGCTTGTCCACCGTCTCCTCGTCCCGCTTCACATACACCAGCCCGAGGATCACAACCAGAAGCGCCAGCTTCACACCGATCTTGATGTTGTTGACGGACTGGTCGTCCGCCTGATTGAGGCCGACGAGGATCACACCGGTGACCAGCATGGTGAGCGCGCCGTGCAGCATCGCGGGCACGAACCGGGCGGTGCCCTGGCCCATCGCCTTCATCTGGGTGAAGAAACCACCGAGCAACGCGGCGATGCCGATGATGTGCAGACCGACGAAGAGGTGGATGAGTACGTCCATGAGGCGCGAGCCTAATCAGCCCCGTCAAGGCACCCGCCCCCACCCCCTCCTCCACTCCGATCTTGCATATATGCGCCCCATAGCAGCCCGCCACCCCCACCCACCCCCCAATTCGCCACATCGGTCAGCACACAGCGTGAACGAGACGCCCCTGTCCTGCGATCACGCTCACTTACGGTCACGCACGATCCGCTCCCAGCACTTCCGCACAACGCGTTACCACCCCGACACACTCAGGTTTAGCGTCCTCCACCAGGTGACCGGCTCCCCACCGCCGCCCGGGCCAGGGGCGGCAGTCGGCCACCACCGCCGAGAAAGGTCCGGCGGCGGCCCGCTCCCCCTGTGTGGGCCGTCGCCGGACGCGTATCCCGCCCGCGGGCAGTCGTACGTCCGCTCCCCAGGCTGTCGGGGCGGACGTGCGGGACGAGGCGGTCGTACGAAAGGACGTGCAGTCCACGTGGCAGCGCACCGAAAGCCCCGCCGGCGCTCGGTCGGCGGCAGTACGGCCCGCACGGCCTGGACGATCGCCTTGGCGGGCGCGGCGACGGCGACGGGCTTCGACGGGACCGGACACGCCGAACCGCAGCTGACACCGGCTCAGGTGAAGGCGAAGGTGGACAAGCTGTACCACGAGGCGGAGGTCGCGACCGAGAAGTACAACGGCGCGAAGGAGAAGGCGGACGCTGCCGAGCAGCGGATCAGGGCGCTGCAGGACGAGGCCGCCCGCAAGACGGAGAAGCTCAACTCGGCGCGCGAGGCGCTCGGTTCGATGGCCGCGGCGCAGTACCGCGACGGCGGCGTCGACCCGGCCCTCCAGCTCGCCCTCTCCAACGACCCCGACCGTTACCTCGACGGCGCGGAGTTCGCCGAACGCGCCGGCAACCGTCAGGCGGCGTCCGTCGCGAGCGTCCGCAGGCAACTACGCGAGATCGAGCAGCTGCGCGGGGCAGCGCGCATCGAACTGACCTCGTTGCAGTCCCGCCAGGCGGAACTGCAACGGCACCGAAAGACAATCACCGGCAAGCTGGACGCCGCCCGGACCCTGCTCACGCAACTGACCGCCGAGGAGCGCGCCCGACTGCAGAGCGCAAACGGCGGCACCGACCGCGCGGCACGCTCCTCGACAGACACCCGCGACGCCCTGACGGCCCCCGGCTCAGCCACGACGAAGGCACCCAACGCCCGCGCGGCGTCGGCCATTTCGTACGCATACTCCAAACTCGGCAGCCCCTACGTCTGGGGCGCGACCGGCCCGAACGCCTTCGACTGCTCCGGCCTCACCCAGGCCGCGTACCGCTCGGCGGGCCTCTCCCTGCCCCGCACGACCTACGCCCAGATCGATGCCGGCCGCCGCGTCTCCCGCTCCGAACTGCTCCCGGGCGACCTGGTGTTCTTCTACTCCGGCATCAGCCACGTCGGCCTCTACATCGGCAACGGCCAGATGATTCACGCCCCGAACCCCTCGGCTCCGGTCCGGGTGGCCCCACTCGACGAGATGCCGTTCGCAGGGGCCACGCGCGTGGTGTGAACCGGCCCGCCGAACCGCAGCCCGGCGTCACACCAGACGCCGCGCCGTGGCCCACCGTGTCAGCTCGTGCCGGTTGGACAGCTGAAGCTTCCTCAGAACAGCGGACACATGGGACTCGACCGTCTTGACGGAGATGAACAGCTGCTTGGCGATCTCCTTGTACGCATACCCCCGCGCAATCAGCCGCAGCACCTCCCGCTCGCGCTGAGTGAGCCGGTCGAGGTCCTCGTCGACCGGCGGCGCGTCCGTCGACGCGAAGGCGTCCAGTACGAACCCGGCGAGGCGCGGCGAGAACACCGCGTCGCCTTCCTGGACCCGGAAGATGGAGTCGACCAGATCGGTGCCGGTGATCGTCTTCGTCACGTACCCGCGCGCACCGCCCCGGATCACCCCGATCACATCCTCCGCCGCGTCCGAGACGGACAGGGCGAGGAAGCGGACGGGCTGCTCGGCATCGCCCATCAACGGGGCGCAGCGGCGCAGGACTTCGACCCCGCCGCCGCCCGGGAGGTGCACGTCGAGGAGGACGACCTCGGGACGGGTCGCGGTGATGACCGTGACCGCCTGGTCGACGTCCGCGGCCTCTCCGACGACTTCGACGCCGGTCTGCTCGGTCCGGCCGATCTCGGCCTGCACTCCCGTACGGAACATGCGGTGGTCGTCGACGAGCACCACGCGCACATGTCGCTCGCCCGCGCTCCCGCCGGTAGTCTCCGCTGGCTCGTTCGCCTCGGTCGGGTCGCTCATGACGTCTTCTCCGCCCTCTCCATCTCCAGCTCGACCTCCGTGCCGCCGCCGGGAACCGCCCTCAGCCGGGCCGTACCGCCGTTGCGCTCCATGCGGCCGATGATCGATTCTCTGACGCCCATGCGGTCGGCGGGTATCGAGTCGAGGTCGAAGCCCGGACCGCGGTCCCGGACGGACACGAAGACGGTCTTGCCCTCCACCTCGGCGTAGACCTGCACGGCGCCGCCCTCGCCACCGTACTTCGCGGCGTTCACCATAGCCTCGCGCGCGGCCTGCATCTGTGCGGCGATTTTCTCGTCGAGCGGGCAGTCACCGACGACCACGACCTCTATGGGGACGCCGTGCTTGTCCTCGATCTCGGCGGCGTTGCGCCGGACCGCGTCGGCGAGGTTGGTGGGTTCGTCGGCCTCGTCCTTGCCGGTGCCCTCGGGTTTGTAGAGCCAGGTGCGCAGGTCGCGCTCCTGGGCGCGGGCGAGACGGCGGACCTCGTTCGCGTTCTCCGCGTTGCGCTGGATCAGGGTCAGGGTGTGCAGCACCGAGTCGTGGACGTGTGCGGCGACCTCGGCGCGCTCCTGGGCCCGGATGCGCATCAGGCGCTCCTCGGAGAGGTCCTGGGTCATCCGGACCAGGTACGGGCCCGCAAGGAGTGTTATGCCGACGAGGACCGCCAGCGCCGCCTGCAGGACCGAGCCGAGGTGGGCGGCGGAGCCCTGCAGGACGAAGATGCCGGAGACGCCGGCCGTGACCAGCACGACGCCACCCGCGGCGCGCAGCAGGGTCAGGGTGCGCCGACGCCGCCCGACCTCCATCCACCGGGCCCGGCGGGCGTTGTCCGCCTGGCGCCAGACCAGGGCGACACCCGCGCCGACCAGAACGGCGGGAAGAAGATAGGCCTTCGCGCCGCTTCCCAGGTCCACGCTGCCGACGAAGACCATCGCCACCACGACCATGAGGAGCAGGGCGACGATCTGTCCCTTGTCCGGCTTGCGCGCGACGAGTCTGCGGCGGCCGTCGGTCGCGGTCTCGGTGGTGAAGGTCGACGGCTTCTGCGCGTCGACGCCGCCGACGCCGAGCGGCACGAAGAACCAGAACGCGGCATACAGCAATGCACCCAGGCCGTCCGCCATGAACAGGCCGACGAAGACAAGCCGCACCCAGATGACGGGCAGCCCGAGATGCCCGGCGAGCCCCCGCGCCACGCCCCCGAGCCAGCGTCCGTCGCTGCTGCGGTAGAGCTTGCGCGGGGGCCGCGGTTCGACGAGTGGCGCTGCTGCGGCTTCCGGCATGCCATCGATGTTCACACGGTCGGAGCACCGGAGCATCAGGGTCGACCCCCGATACTCCCCTGATCTTCGCCCCTCACCGCCTCGAACGCGTCCCCACAGCCGCCTCAGGGCCGATATCAGGGTCCGACCAGGGTCATTCCGACTCCCGCCACGCCGACCCGCCCGTCACCATGGACACATGACAGATCACCAGCACGCCGCGGACTCCGTGCCCGAGCCGGACGCCGTGCCCACCGCGGGCACGACGTCCGGCGCGGCACCCGCGAGCGCCGCGGGTGAGGAACCCCGCGCGCGCACGGGCGGAGAAAGCGGAGAAGCAGCCCCGTCCGAGGAGACGGGCCCACTCGACCCGCCGCACAGGTTCCGGCGCGACCGCCGGCACAAGATGCTGGCCGGTGTCTGCGCCGGGCTCGGACGGCAGTGCGACATGGACCCGGTGATCTTCCGGATCACCCTCGCCGTCCTCTCCGCGACCGGCGGCATCGGCCTCATCTTCTACGGCTTCGCCTGGCTCTTCGTCCCGTACGACGACGAGGACGAGAACGAGGTGCGCAAGCTGCTCACCGGCCGCGTGGACGGCCAGGCCCTGACGGCCGTGCTGTTCGCGCTGGTCGGCTGCGGCGTCCTGCTGACCCTGCTGAGGAACGGCGGTGTGCTGGCCTTCGCCGTGGTCCTGTCCCTCCTCCTCGCGGGCGCCGGCTACTGGTCGCGCCACCGCAGCACCCCCGACCCCGACCCGCTCGCCGCGCAGGCCGTCGCCGACGCCCCGCCGGAGGCCCAGGCCCCACCGGTCCCCGCCGCCCTCTCCTCCTGGTGGCGCGAGCCCATCGTGAAGGACGGCACGCACGAGGGCGGCACCGGCTATCTCTGGGGCCCCCGCGACCCCCGCGACCGCGACATCGCTGCGGCGGTCAACATCAGCCTCGGCACGACCTGGAGCAGCCGTCAGGACATACGCGCCCGGCTTCCTCAGCAGCCGAAGCAGCGCGGCCCCCGCTGGATCGGCGGCTGGGTGTTCCTGCTGGCCCTGCTCGCGGGCGCCCTGGGCACCGGCGCGACCTGGGCGGACCGAGCGCTCGGCACCAGCCTGCAGACCGGCCTGGCCTGCGCGCTGCTCGTCCTCGGCCTGGGCATAGCGTTGAGCGCGTTCCTGGGCCGCACGGGAGCGGGCTCCATCTTCCTGGCGATCATCACCGCGGGCCTGCTGGCCGCCTCGGCAGCGCTGCCCAAGGACATCAGCACCCACTGGATAGAGAGAAACTGGCGCCCGGCGGCCGTGACCGACGTCCGGGAGCAGTACGACCTGGGCACCGGCGTCGGCACTCTCGACCTGACCCGCCTGAACCTCACCGACAACCAGACGGTGACGACGAGAGCGGACGTGGGCGTGGGCCGGCTCAAGGTGATCGTCCCCAAGGACGTGACCGTGGAGGTGAGCATCGACGTGGGGGTGGGCGACATCCAGCTGCCGGGTGAAGACAAGCAGGACGTGGACGTGGCACCGGGCAAGCACAAGGAGCTGACCCTGACACCGCCCAAGGGCACCAAGGAGGCGGGCACGCTCGACCTCGACTTGAGCATCGGCGTGGGACAGGCGGAGGTGACCCGTGCTACGTCATGAGTTCCAGCCCGGAAGGCTGGTCGCCGGCACCTTCCTGACCGTCGCGGGCATCATCTACGTCGGAGACGCGGGCGATGCCTGGGAGACCCCATGGTTCGTGGTGATCCCCATAGTGATCGGCGGCCTCTGCCTGGCAGCCGCGGTGGCGCTCACGGCCCGAGGGATACGCAGACGCCGCAGCTCCACGACTGCGGCCGGCGCCCACCCCGCACCCCCGGACCCGAACTCACACCGGGAAGCACCCCACTGACGACGGCGCGAGCTACCGATAGTCCCCGGCCCGCTGCCGTCGCCGCCTGTGAAATGCGGCATCCACCGAGAACATGGGGGCACCTGCCAGCACGAGCGGCAGCCAGGCCATCAGATAGGCCAGGTCATTGCCGTAGTAGTAAGGATCGGAGGCCCAGCTCACCGTCAACCACAGACTCAGCGAGATGAGCGCCCCACCGAGCGCCGCCAAACGGGCGAACAGCCCGATCAGTGTGCCGATCCCAACGGCCAGCTCACCGAAGGCAATGGCATAGCCAAACCCGACGGGACTCTCCAGGGCCATGTCGACCATGGCCGGAATCGCCGAGGAGTCCCGCACGGCCCGCATCATGTCGCCGACCGAGCCCGCGCCGGAGTCCTTCATGAAGGCGCTGTCGGTGAGCTTGTCCAAGCCGGCGTAGATGAAGGTGACGCCCAGGAAGACGCGGAGCGGGAGCAGTGCGTAGCGGGTGGCGGTATCCCGCCAGTTCCGGTCGCCGTCGAGATAAGGGGGGTGCGTGTCCGAATGCATACCGTGAGCCATCGCCCTAGCCGCCTCTCGCCCGCCGTGCCGTGACCCCTCAAAAAACGATACGTACGCAGTGGCTGCGCCGCTCAACCCGAATTCTGGGACCTCCCCCTCCCGAAAGAAACCCTGCGTCGCCCCCAGACCTCCGCTTTCGCGGCCTCGCACAGCGGCCGTGATGGCGCACCCCGCGGCGCCGCACCCGCCCACGGCGGCAAGGGGACGTGCCGGGGGGTGTCCGCCCGCAGTGGCCGGCGTCAAGAAACGAAAACCACCCTGCCCAACCCCAACCGCCGGTCCGAGGACGGACA
>NZ_JBSGVW010000058.1:0-38777 GCF_053608645.1 Streptomyces sp. NPDC055013 | reverse complement strand
ATAACCGCAGAAGCGGGCCCCCCCTAGCACCGCAGGTCTCGTGGTCGCGTATTTGTTTATAGCAGCCGCCCCCGGTCCCGCACTCACGTGCGGGACCGGGGCCTTCCCCTTCGCGGGCTTCACTCGCCGAGTACCCCCAGTTGCTCCAGCAGACCCGCCCGGTCGTAGAGCCAGCGGCTCTCGCGGATCCTGCCGTCCCTGAACCGCTGCCAGGTCATGCCCTGCATGGCCACGTCCTGCCCGGTCGGCATGATCCCCAGGAACTCGCCCTTGTGCCGCGCGACCCACGTCCACCGCGTGCACACCTGGTCGCCCTGGGCCAGCTGGTCGTCGATCCGGAAGGTGAAGTCGAAGGCGCCCCGCCACCCCGCATACACCTCGCGTATGCCGTCGACACCCTGCACGGGCCGCGGATACGACGGATCGTGATCCACATAGTCGTCCGTGAGGTGCTCACCGATCCGCTCCGGCGCCATCCTGCCCATGGCCTCGAAGAAGGTCCGCGCGGCCAGGACGTTCAGCTGCTCGTCGCGCACCACATCCAGATCGGTGAAGGTGGGCGGCTCGTCACAGAGCGCCACCATCTCCTGGAAGATCCTGCCGGTCTCGGGCAGATCGGAGTTCCGCATGGCCTCGTCGTACGACGGAAACTCCACGATCTCGATGAAGTGCGACGCGTCGGACCGGTCCTTCCCGATGACGTCGTGCGTCGCCGTCCGCTTCCCCTTGGTCTGCTCGACCCACCTGTCCATCAGCCGGTTCATCTCGTCGAAACGGCTGGTCCTGCAGTCGATGAGCTGTACGAAGGTCATGGTGTCGTGGCCTCCCGGTCATGCTGGGTGCGGCTGGACACCACCATTTTCCCACCGCGGCGGTCCGGGCGCGCGGCCCTGCCCAACGCGCCTACTGAGGCCCGTACTTGCGCCCCGTCCGCGAGCTGATCCCCCCGAGCACCCCCCGCGGCACCAGCTTCGCCGCGCCCAGCAGGACCTTGTAGCGAGGGTCCGGAATCGACACCGTCTTGCCCTTCGCCAGATCGTGGAGCGCAGCCGCCACCAGCTTGTCCGCGTCCAGCCACATCCACCCCGGGATGTTGTCCGTGCCCATCCCGGCCCGCTCATGGAACTCGGTCCGCACGAACCCCGGGCACAGCGCCATCAGCCGCACCCCGCTCCCGGCCAGATCCCGGGCCGCGCCCTGCGTGAACTGCACGACCCAGGCCTTGGACGCGCCGTACGTGCCGCGCGGTACGAAGGCCGCCACGGAGGCGACGTTCACGACACCGCCCCGCCCCCGCTCCCGCATCGCCTCCGATGCAGCGGACGTCAGGCGCAGCACCGCCTCGCAGTGCACCTTGAGCATCTTCAGCTCGTCGGCCATGGAGACGTCGAGGTAGCGGCCCTTGTTGCCGAAGCCGGCGTTGTTGATCAGCAGGTCGACCGGGTTCCTGCGGTCGCCGAGGCGGGCGGCGACCGTCTCGATGCCGGTGTCCTCGGCGAGGTCCGCCGTCAGGACCTCCGCCTCGATGCCGTGCCGGTCGTGCAGTTCGGTCGCCTGCTCCCGCAGCCGCTTGGTGTCCCGCGCCACGAGCACCAGGTTGTGTCCGTCGGCGGCCAGCCGCCGTGCGAAGGCCGCGCCGATGCCCGCGGTCGATCCCGTGATGAGAGCCGTTGTCATGGCGCAAGGTTAATGACCCGGAGTCTGCGCGTCCGCTCTCTGCACAGGGCCTCCCGGTCGGTGAAGCCCCGGCGAACACCAGGCAGGTGAGCCGCGGTCAGACCCCGTGCTGCGACACATACTTCCGAGCCGCCGCCAGCGACTCCGGATGCAGCGTGTCCCCCGCCGCCAGCAGCCGCGGCAGCAGCTTCCGCTCCGTCGTGACCGCCCGGAACTGCAGCGCCACCGTTACGTCGTGATCCGGGCGGTGGATGATCTCCATCGCGTCGCCCGCCCGGATCTCACCCGGCTCGATCACCCGCAGATACGCGCCCGGAGCGGCCTTCGCCGTGAACCGCTTCACCCACTGCTTCTCACCCAGATGGCCCTGAAAGGTACGACAGGGGATGCGGCCGCACGTCACCTCCAGCACCACCTCGGGCCCGATCCGCCAGCGCTCTCCGATCAGCGCACCGGACACGTCCAGGCCGGACGTCGTGAGGTTCTCGCCGAACACGCCGTTCGCCAGCGACCGCCCCAGCTCGCGCTCCCAGTCGTCGAGGTCCTCGCGCGCGACCGCGTACACGGCCTGGTCGTCGCCGCCGTGGTGCCGCTTCTCGCACACCGTGTCCCCGGCCAGCCCGCTCCCCCCGACGCCCTTCGGCCCGGGCGCCGCCACCAGGACCGGCCCCGCCGCCGGCTGCTTGTCGATGCCGGTCACACCGTCGGCGTGATCCGTGTACGGCACCGCCTTCGCGCGGCCCAGATTCACAGACAGAAGCTTCATGACGGCACGGTAGGCGACGTACGGCCAAAGTGTCGACGCATTATTCGGCGCGTACTCCAAGGTTCGCTTATGCTCGATTGGTGCTCGAAGCCCGTCACCTCCGCGTCCTGCGCGCCGTCGCCACCACCGGTTCCTTCTCCGCGGCGGGGCGCGAACTGGGCTGCACCCAGCCCGCTGTCAGCCAGCAGATGAAGGCACTGGAAGCAGCCGTCGGCACACCCCTGCTGATCCGCAGCGGACGCGAGATGCGGCTGACCCAGGCCGGCGAGGCACTGGTGCGGCACGCCGCCGGGATCCTGGCGGGACTCACCGCCGCCGAGGAGGAGGTCGCCGCCATCGCCGGGCTGCGGGCCGGCCGCGTGCGGCTCGTCTCCTTCCCCAGCGGCAGCTCCACCCTCGTCCCGACCGCCCTCGCCGCCCTGCGCGCCGCGCACCCCGGCACCCGGGTCTCCCTGGAGGAGGCCGAGCCGCCGAAGTCCGTCGAGCTGCTGCGCGAGGGCGACTGCGACGTGGCCCTCGCCTTCCGCTACGAGGGTGCGGCCCAGGAAGGGGAGTGGGACGACCTCGTCGTACGCCCGCTGCTGACGGATCGTCTCGTCGGCCTCGTGCCCGAACGGCACCGGCTCGCGCGCACCGCGTCCTCCGGATCGGTCGCCATCGGGGAGCTCGCGTCCGAGCCCTGGATCGCCGGATGCCCGCGCTGCCGAGGGCAGTTGATCGAGGTCTGCGAGAGCGCCGGCTTCACGCCCCGTATCGACTTCGCCACCGACGACTATCCGGCGGTCGTCGGCCTGGTCGGCGCCGGCCTGGGCGTGGCCGTCCTGCCCCAGCTCGCCGTCGAGTCCGTACGGCCGCGGGGGGCGCGCATGGTGACGCTGGAACCGGCGGTCCGGCGGGAGATCGTCGCGCTCACCCTGCCCGACCTGGCGCAGGTGCCGGCCGTCGCGGCGACGCTGGATCAGCTGGCGCGGGCCGCCGCCCGCTAGGGCATGTCGCGCCGAAGAAGAAGGGCACGCGTGCGCGTGCCCTTAGATGCAGAAACGTTCCTTCAGTGGTGTGAGCCGGACTCGCCGCCGACCGTCGAGGCCGAGACCAGCCGGTTGCGTGCCCGCCCCATGAGTTCCTCGCGCTCGTCCTCGGTCAAGCCGCCCCAGACGCCGTACGGTTCGCGCACCGCCAGCGCGTGTGCCGCGCACTGCGCGCGCACCGGGCACCTCATGCAGACCTCCTTGGCCGAGTTCTCTCGAGCGCTCCGAGCCGCACCGCGCTCGCCCTCCGGGTGAAAGAAGAGCGAACTGTCCACCCCGCGACATGCAGCCAGCAGCTGCCAGTCCCACAGGTCCGCGTTCGGTCCGGGAAGGCGGGAGAAATCTGCCATTGCGTGACCCCTTGTAGCCGTTCTGGGCGGATACGGTGTCTACGACCGTACATCTACGATCTAAGAAGATGAAAATATGACTCATTGCGAATCTAGCCCCAAACGCCGTGAAACGGGAAGAAAAAGGGCTGAATGGGGCATGGGTTGTGATGAAACATTGAGGGTCCGTCGTGCATGTCTGCCCCGTGTCCGCCCCCTCACGTAGAGTGCCGAAGACGGCACATGGCCCCGTAACTCTTTCGAGTGACCGTCGTTGAGAGGGCGGAGGCGGTTGAAGGAACAAGCGCTCGGGCACGCGTCCGAAGCGGTCGACCGCACAGGTGACGATTTCGTACCAGCCTGGAGGCTCAAGGTGACGTGCATCAGCTGCGGAGGGCGGCCATGACATCCGTCCTCGTCTGCGACGACTCCCCGCTTGCCCGAGAGGCGCTCCGCCGCGCGGTCGCGACCGTGCCCGGCGTCGAGCGCGTGACGACGGCGGCCAACGGCGAGGAAGTCCTCCGCCGCTGGGGCGCCGACCGCTCGGACCTGATCCTGATGGACGTACGCATGCCCGGTCTGGGCGGCGTAGAGACCGTGCGGCGGCTGCTGTCCGCCGACCCCGGTGCGCGCATCATCATGCTCACCGTCGCCGAGGACCTGGACGGCGTGGCCCTCGCGGTCGCCGCCGGTGCCCGCGGCTATCTGCACAAGGACGCCTCGCGTGCGGAGTTGCGCGCCACGGTGACGCAGGCGCTGGCCGACCCCACGTGGCGGCTCGCCCCGCGGCGGCTGCGGTCCGCCGAGATGGGTGCGGCGCCGACGCTCACGGCGCGTGAGATCCAGGTGCTCGAGGGTATGAGCCATGGTCGTTCCAACGCGGAGATCGGTCGGGAGCTGTTCCTGTCCGAGGACACCGTGAAGACGCACGCCCGGCGGCTGTTCAAGAAGCTCGGCGCCTCGGACCGGGCGCACGCCGTGGCGCTCGGATTCCGGTGGGGTCTGGTTCGCTGAGAGCTCGGTCCTGCGGGCCGTTGCTGTGTACGGGTCGTTTGTGGCCGGCCGCGCCCACGCGGCGGAGCCGCACAATGTCTCGCCCCGCGCCCCTTTGGGGGGCGCGGGGCGAGGCCGGTCAAGGGGTCCTGTCGGCGCCCGGTGCTCGTTTCGCCGCGGATGCCGCATCCTTGAGAATGTGGAGTCTCTCGGGGACGAGTCGGTCGAGCGGAAGGGGAGGGCGCAGGGGATGAGTTCTGCCGCACCTGCTCATAACGCTTCGGTGCACAACGTCGGACACGATGCCACGGACCAAACGGCCGCAAGGCACCATGGACCGATGCGCGAGGACGAGGCAGCTCATGCCCACGGGGCGATCGGAGCGCTCGTCCATCGCGCCGTGGACGGGGACGAGCAGGCCACGCACGATCTGCTCGCGCACGTCCACCCCCTGGCCCTGCGCTACTGCCGCACCAGGCTGTCCCGGCTCCCGGGCGATGCCCGTCACTTCGTCGAGGACCTCGCCCAGGAGGTCTGCGTCGCCGTCCTCCTCGCGCTGCCGCGCTACAAGGACACCGGCCGCCCCTTCGAGGCGTTCGTCTTCGCCATCGCCGCGCACAAGGTCGCTGACCTGCAGCGGGCGGCGATGCGGCACCCGGGTTCCACCGCGGTGCCGTCCGACGAGATGCCGGAACGCCCGGACGACTCCCTCGGCCCGGAGGAGCGGGCGCTGCTCAGCAGCGACGCCGAGTGGGCCAAGAAACTGCTGGCCAACCTGCCCGAGAACCAGCGGGAGCTGTTGCTGCTGAGGATCGCGGTGGGGTTGACCGCGGAAGAGACGGGTCAGATGTTGGGAATGTCACCCGGCGCCGTCCGGGTTGCCCAGCACAGGGCGCTGAGCAGGTTGCGCGCGCTGGCCGAGCAGTAGCGCTCCGGCAGTGCTCCCTTGAGTGCGCCCCCAAGTGAACAGGGCTCACTCCGGTTCCGTACGAACATACGAAGCCCGGGGTCGGCCGCAACCGTGGAATTTGCGCCCCATGCTTCCCGTTAGCATGGACATCCGCACCGATCAAGGCCATTTGGGGAAGGTGTCATGACTGCCAACGTCGACGGAGTGCCCGGTAAATTCGCAACCCTCGGGCTGACCTACGACGACGTGCTGCTGCTGCCGGGTGCATCCGAGGTGCTCCCCAACGCGGTCGACACCTCGTCCCGCATCTCCCGCAACGTTCGTGTGAACATCCCGCTGCTCTCGGCGGCCATGGACAAGGTGACCGAGTCCCGCATGGCGATCGCCATGGCCCGCCTGGGCGGCGTCGGCGTGCTGCACCGCAACCTGTCCGTCGAGGACCAGGTCAACCAGGTCGATCTGGTGAAGCGGTCCGAGTCCGGCATGGTCACCGACCCCATCACGGTGCACCCCGAGGCGACCCTCGGCGAGGCCGACGCCCTGTGCGCCAAGTTCCGCATCAGCGGTGTCCCGGTCACCGACCCGGCCGGCAAGCTGCTCGGCATCGTCACCAACCGCGACATGGCCTTCGAGACGGACCGTGACCGTCAGGTGCGCGAGGTCATGACGCCGATGCCGCTGGTCACGGGCCATGTCGGCATCTCCGGCAGCGAGGCGATGGAGCTGCTGCGCCGCCACAAGATCGAGAAGCTTCCCCTGATCGACGAGGCGGGCGTCCTCAAGGGCCTCATCACGGTCAAGGACTTCGTCAAGGCCGAGAAGTACCCCAACGCCGCCAAGGACGCCGAGGGCCGGCTGCTCGTCGGTGCCGCCGTCGGCGCCAGCCCCGAGGCCCTGGAGCGCGCCCAGGCACTCGCCGGGGCCGGTGTGGACTTCCTGGTGGTCGACACCTCGCACGGTCACAACAGCAATGCCCTGAGCTGGATGTCGAAGATCAAGTCGAGCGTGGACGTCGACGTGATCGGCGGCAACGTCGCCACCCGCGACGGCGCCCAAGCGCTGATCGACGCCGGTGTCGACGGCATCAAGGTCGGTGTCGGACCGGGCTCCATCTGCACCACCCGCGTCGTCGCCGGCATCGGCGTCCCGCAGGTCACCGCCATCTACGAGGCCTCCCTGGCCGCGCGCCCCGCGGGTATCCCGCTGATCGGCGACGGCGGCCTGCAGTACTCCGGTGACATCGGCAAGGCGCTCGCCGCCGGCGCCGACACCGTGATGCTGGGCTCGCTGCTGGCGGGCTGCGAGGAGTCTCCGGGCGAGCTGTTGTTCATCAACGGCAAGCAGTTCAAGTCGTACCGCGGCATGGGCTCCCTCGGTGCCATGCAGTCCCGCGGCCAGGGTCGGTCGTACTCCAAGGACCGCTACTTCCAGGCCGAGGTGTCCTCCGACGACAAGCTCGTGCCCGAGGGCATCGAGGGCCAGGTGCCCTACCGCGGCCCGCTGGCCAACGTGCTGCACCAGCTCGTCGGCGGGCTGCGCCAGACCATGGGCTATGTGGGCGCCGCCACCATCGAGGAGATGGATTCCAAGGGTCGCTTCGTGCGGATCACCTCCGCCGGCCTCAAGGAGAGCCACCCGCACGACATCCAGATGACGGTCGAGGCGCCGAACTACAGCCGCAGCAAGTAGTCGGCAGACTCCTTCGAGGGCGGCCCCGGGTGCACCGGGGCCGCCCTTGTCGTACCCGTCGGCGATACTGGAAGACGCTGAACGCATCAGGGAAAGGCCACAGACGTGACTGAGATCGAGATCGGGCGCGGCAAGCGCGGGCGCAGGGCGTACGCCTTCGACGACATCGCCGTCGTCCCCAGCCGCCGTACGCGGGACCCGAAGGAGGTCTCGATCGCCTGGCAGATCGACGCCTACCGCTTCGAGCTGCCCTTCCTGGCCGCCCCCATGGACTCGGTTGTCTCCCCGGCCACCGCGATCCGCATCGGTGAGCTCGGCGGCCTCGGCGTGCTGAACCTCGAGGGCCTGTGGACGCGGTACGAGGACCCGCAGCCGCTGCTCGACGAGATCGCCGGGCTGCCCACCGAGGCCGCCACGCGCCGCCTCCAGGAGATCTACGCCGCTCCCATCAAGGAGGAGCTGATCGGGCAGCGCATCAAGGAGGTGCGCGACGCGGGCGTGGTCACGGCCGCCGCGCTCTCCCCGCAGCGCACGGCCCAGTTCTCCAAGGCGGTCGTCGACGCGGGCGTGGACATCTTCGTCATCCGCGGTACGACGGTCTCGGCGGAGCACGTCTCCGGTTCGCACGAGCCGCTGAACCTGAAGCAGTTCATCTACGAGCTCGACGTCCCTGTGATCGTCGGCGGCTGTGCCACGTACACCGCGGCCCTGCACCTGATGCGCACCGGCGCGGCGGGCGTCCTGGTCGGCTTCGGCGGCGGCGCCGCGCACACCACGCGCAACGTCCTGGGCATCCGGGTGCCGATGGCGACGGCGGTCGCGGACGTGGCGGCGGCCCGCCGTGACTACATGGACGAGTCCGGCGGCCGGTACGTGCACGTGATCGCCGACGGCGGCGTCGGCTGGTCCGGCGACCTGCCCAAGGCGGTCGCCTGCGGCGCGGACGCCGTGATGATGGGCTCCCCGCTCGCCCGCGCGACCGACGCGCCGGGCCGGGGCCACCACTGGGGCATGGAGGCGGTCAACGAGGAGCTGCCGCGCGGCAAGAAGGTCGACCTCGGCACGGTCGGCACGATCGAGGAGGTCCTGACGGGGCCGTCCCACACTCCGGACGGCTCGATGAACTTCTTCGGTGCGCTCCGGCGGGCGATGGCCACGACCGGGTACAGCGAGCTGAAGGAGTTCCAGCGGGTCGAGGTCACGGTCGCGGACTCGCAGCACCAGCGCTAGCCGCTACGCGGTTACGTCCACGTCAGGGAAGGGCCGGTCACTCCGAGTGGGGTGACCGGCCCTTGTCGTGCCCCATCACAGCCGATGCGCCGCCCCCGTGGGCGCCGCGCCCCGCGTGTCCAGCAGCAGCTGTGCCTTCACGGACAGGCCCTGCAGGTCGTACGTCCGATGCTGCTGGAGCAGGATCGTCAGGTCGGCGTCCGCGACGGCCTCGTACAGGGCGTCCGCGCGCGGGACCGGGCGGTCCAGGACGTTCCAGGACGGGATGTGCGGGTCGTGGTAGCTGACGCAGGCGCCCAGCTCCATCAGGCGGATCGCGACCTCCTGGGCGGGCGTGGACTGCTGGTCGGCCAGGTCGGGCTTGTAGGTGACGCCGAGCAGGAGGATGCGGGCGCCGCGGGCGGACTTGCCGTGCTCGTTGAGCAGGGTGGCGGCGCGCTGGACGACGTAGCGGGGCATCTGGCTGTTCACCTGCTGGGCCAGTTCGACCATGCGCAGGGTGCGGCCGGCGGGACCGGCGAGGTCCTGGGGAACGGCGTGGCCGCCGACGCCCGGGCCGGGGCGGAAGGCATGGAAGCCGAACGGCTTGGTCTCCGCGCATCGGATGACGTCCCACAGGTCGACGCCCAAGTCGTGGCAGAGGACGGCCATTTCGTTGACCAGCGCGATGTTGACATGCCGGAAGTTGGTCTCCAGCACCTGCACCGTCTCCGCCTCGCGCAGTCCACGCGCGCGTACCACCTTGTCGGTGAGACGGCCGTAGAAGGCCGCGGCCGACTCGGTGCACGCGGGCGTGAGGCCGCCGATCACCTTGGGGGTGTTTGCAGGCGTGAAATCGCGGTTGCCCGGGTCGACGCGGCTGGGGGAGTAGGCCAGGTGGAAGTCGCGGCCGGCGCGCAGTCCGGAGACCTCTTCCAGGAGGGGGCGCAGGACGTTCTCAGTTGTACCCGGAGGTACGGGCGACTCCAGGATGACGGTGGTGTGCGGGCGCAGCCGCGCTGCCAGGGTGCGGGCTGCCCCCTCCACCTGGCTCAGGTCCAGCCCGCCGTCCGCGCCGCGCGGGGTCTGCGCGCAGATGACGGCGGTGCGCACCCGGCCGAGCTCGGCGGGGCTGGTGGCATGCCGGAAGCCCCCCGAGAGCATCCGGCGCAGTTCGGCGGGGCTGAGGGAGCCGGCCTCGGGCCCGGTCCGGTAACCGAGCGTGGGGATGCCGGCCGCGACGGCGGCCTTCGCCAGGGGCAGGCCGTGCAGGCCAAGTCCGATGACGGCGAGATCTGAGGGCATGGCGTGGGCCGTCCTTCCCAGTAACCGAAGTGGGGCAGGTGCGCAAGCCCTGTGGACAGATCGAGGGAGCGCAATGTCAGACTAGGAGTAAATATGACCGATTTGCGGCATTGAATGATCGCGTTTCCGTGAGTGTTGTCCACAGGCTGGGGGCGAGTGGTGGCTGAAGCCGGGCAACCCGGTCAGAATTTGGGCATGAGGGGGTATGAACCGGGCTTCGCCCGACGGGTGCGGCCTACGCGATGGATCAGCGGGAGGCAGCGGTGAGGACAGCGACACTGGGGCCGGCGGAGCGCGCCGAGTCACTCGCATCAATGGCCGAGCGGGAGCTGGACCTACTGGTCGTGGGCGCCGGCGTGGTGGGCGCAGGCACCGCCCTCGACGCGGCGACCCGCGGACTGTCCACCGGCCTGGTCGAGGCACGTGACTGGGCGTCCGGCACCTCCAGCCGGTCCAGCAAGCTGATCCACGGCGGCCTGCGCTATCTGGAGATGCTCGACTTCGCGCTCGTGCGCGAGGCACTGAAGGAGCGCGGTCTGCTGCTGGAGCGGTTGGCGCCGCACCTGGTCAAGCCGGTGCCGTTCCTGTACCCGCTGCAGTACAAGGGCTGGGAGCGCCTGTACGCCGGCTGCGGCGTCCTGCTCTACGACGTCATGTCGATGGCCCGCACCCACGGCCGGGGCCTGCCCATGCACCGCCACCTGAGCCGCGGCAACGCCCTGCGCGTCGCCCCCGCCCTGAAGAAGGACGCGCTCGTCGGCGCGCTGCAGTACTACGACGCACAGATGGACGACGCCCGCTATGTCGCCACCCTGGTGCGCACGGCGGCGGCCTACGGCGCGAAGGTCGCCAACCGCGCGCGTGTGGCCGGGTTCCTGCGCGAGGGCGAACGCGTCGTCGGGGCGCGCGTGCAGGACGTCGAGGCGGGCGGCGAGTACGAGATCCGCGCCAAGCAGATCGTCAACGCGACCGGTGTGTGGACCGACGACACCCAGTCGATGGTGGGGGAGCGCGGACAGTTCCACGTACGCGCCTCCAAGGGCATCCACCTGGTCGTGCCCAAGGACCGCATCCACTCCTCGACGGGCCTGATCCTGCGCACCGAGAAGTCCGTGCTGTTCGTCATCCCCTGGGGCCGGCACTGGATCGTCGGCACCACCGACACCGACTGGGATCTCGACAAGGCCCACCCGGCCGCGTCCAGCGCGGACATCGACTACCTGCTGGAACACGTGAACTCGGTGCTGGCGGTGCCGCTGACGCGGGACGACGTGGAGGGCGTGTACGCGGGACTGCGGCCCCTGCTCGCCGGAGAGTCGGACGCCACCAGCAAACTCTCGCGCGAGCACACCGTGGCCCACCCCGTGCCCGGACTGGTCGTCGTGGCAGGCGGCAAGTACACGACGTACCGGGTGATGGCCAAGGACGCGGTGGACGCGGCCGTGCACGGGCTCGACATGCGGGTCGCCGAGTGCGTCACCGAGGACATTCCGCTGCTGGGCGCGGAAGGGTATCGGGCGATGTGGAACGCACGCGCGCGGATCGCGGCGCAGACGGGAATCCATGTGGTGCGGGTGGAGCACCTGTTGAACCGTTACGGGTCGCTGGCCGAGGAGGTGCTCGAGCTCATCGCCGCCGATCCCGCGCTGGGCGAGCCCCTGCAGTCCGCCGACGACTATCTGCGCGCCGAGATCGTGTACGCCGCCTCGCACGAGGGGGCCAGGCATCTGGACGACGTCCTGACGCGGCGGACGCGCATCTCGATCGAGACGTTCGACCGTGGGACGCGGTGCGCGCGCGAGGCGGCCGAGCTGATGGCGCCGGTGCTGGGCTGGGACAAGGACCACATCGAGCGCGAGATCCAGCACTACGAGAAGCGGGTGGAGGCCGAGCGGGAGTCGCAGCGGCAGCCGGACGACCTGACGGCGGACGCGGCGCGGCTGGGGGCGCCGGACATCGTGCCGCTGTAGCGCTCCGGGGTGGGGGCCGGCGGCGGTCGCCGGTTCCGGGCGATGCGGGCAGAGCATCGGCGGGGCCGCGGAACGTCACCCGAACGGGCTATGGAGGCCGGGATCTCTGCTCGAATCCCGGCCGTTCATCAGGTGCGAGGGCAGAACTCGGCAGCGAGCAGCCGGCGTTCGAGACCGGGATCTGCGATCGCCGTCGTGTTCACCCGGAAGGTCAGGACACGACGCCCGCCGACGGTGGCCGCGGAGCGCACGTAGCTGCCGGATATGCGCCCGTTGTGCCCCCATACGACGGTGCCGCACGGCAGCTTCACGGGGAAGAGTCCCATGCCGTACGAGCCATGCGCGTCACGGGTGTCGAGCATCTCGCGCAGCCCGCGCGAGGGCAGCAGGCGGCCGTCCAGCAGCGCGGCGTAGAAGCGGTCGAGGTCGGCGAGCGTGGTCACCAGCTCGCCGGCCGCGCCGGCCACCCGCGGGTCGAGTGCGGTGACATCGGTCCCGTCGGCCGCGTAGGCGCGGCCGTGCGGGGAGGGGAGCGAGGTGCGGGAGCCAGGGAAGGAGGTGCCGGTCAGCCCCAGCGGAGCGATGACGCGCCGTTCGGCCTCGGCGGCGTAGGAGCGGCCGGTGACCTGCTTGACGACCAGGCCGAGCAGGACGTAGTTGGTGTTCGAGTAGGAGTAACTGCCGGGGTGGGCAGGGGGGTGGGTGAGTGCGATGCGGACGGCCTGAAGCGGAGTGACGGGGACGGTTCCCCCGGAGGCGGCGGCGAAGTCGTACAGGCCGCTGGTGTGGGTCAGCAGGGAACGAAGGGTCAGCGCGCGCCCGTCGTTGCCCGCCCCGTGCACCAGGCCCGGCAGGTGCTGCTCCACCGTGTCGGAGAGGGACAGGCGCCGCTCGGCGGCCAGTTGGAGGACGACCGTCGCGATGAAGGTCTTCGTGATGCTGCCGGCCCGAAAGTGGTCGGTGCGGGCGATGCCCTGCCCGGCGTGGGCATAGCGGGTGCCGCCGTCCTCGCGGGCCAGCAGGGCAGCGGCGGGGGCCTTGCCCCGGGTGACCAGCAGGGACAGCAGGGCGTTTGTCGCCGGAGTGGTGGAGGTCGACGAGGCGGTGCGGGCCGACGAGGAGGTCGAGGAAGTCGGGGACATACCGAGAAGGGCCGGGGACACGAGGCAGAGGACTGTCAGGCACACAGGTATGGCCAGTAGTGTCCGAAGCAGTGGCATCGCCGTTCGCGCCATGCGGGGTCCTTCCCTTGTCGCGGGTCATCATGCCGGGCAAGCGGAACCTGTGATTCACCGGGCCTCGGGTGCGCGGTGCCCGGGCGACTCGGGCCGTGCGGTCGGGTGGCGACGCGTGAGGCACCCTGGGCGTCGGGCGCTTGTCGGGTGAGAGACAATGGAGGCTCTGTCAGGGCGGGTTGTATGAGGGGACGCATGTCGGAGGCGGAGCGGGCGGGGACATCTCGTCAGGACACTCGTCAGGACGACCGTGAGCGTCTCCTCGCGGGGCGGTACCGGCTGGGAGGAGTGCTCGGCCGGGGCGGCATGGGCACGGTGTGGCGTGCCGTGGACGAGACTCTGGGGCGGACCGTCGCCGTCAAGGAGTTGCGGTTCCCGTCGAACATCGACGAGGAGGAGAAGCGGCGGCTGATCACGCGCACCCTGCGTGAGGCCAAGGCGATCGCCCGGATCCGTAACAACAGCGCGGTCACGGTGTTCGACGTGGTCGAAGAGGACGACCGGCCGTGGATCGTGATGGAGCTCGTCGAGGGCAAGTCGCTCGCCGAGGTCATCCGCGAGGACGGCCTCCTGGAGCCCAAGCGGGCCGCCGAGGTCGGCCTTGCCGTCCTCGACGTGCTGCGCTCCGCGCACCGCGAGGGCATCCTGCACCGCGACGTGAAACCGTCGAACGTCCTGCTGGAGTCCGACACCGAGCGGGTCGTGCTCACCGACTTCGGAATCGCCCAGGTCGAGGGCGACCCCTCCATCACCTCGACCGGCATGCTAGTCGGCGCCCCGTCCTACATCTCCCCGGAGCGGGCCCGCGGTCACAAGCCGGGCCCCGCGGCCGACCTGTGGTCGCTGGGCGGGCTGCTGTACGCGTCGGTCGAGGGTGTGCCGCCGTACGACAAGGGCTCCGCGATCGCGACGCTCACGGCGGTGATGACGGAGCCGCTGGAGGAGCCGAAGAACGCGGGACCGCTGAGGGACGTCATCTACGGCCTGCTCACCAAGGACCCCGCCAAGCGGCTCGACGACGCCGGTGCGCGGGCGATGCTCAACGCCGTCATCCATGCGCCGGCGTCCAAGTCCGAGCCGGAGCCGGCGGACGCGACGAAGGTCGTGCCGCTGCCGCCGCAGCCCGCCGCGCCGGAGAGCAAGGGCCGCTCGGGTGGCGGGGCCGGTAAGCGGGGCGAGGAGGCCGGGGAGCGGTTGCGCGGGGCGCTGCGTTCCGTGCGCAAGGCCGCGGTGAGTGCGGGGGCGGCCCGTACCAAGTCCGGGAGTGAGACGGCCGCTTCGGGGTCCGACGGGGCGGCGGCCGGTGGGTCGTCCACGGGTGTTGCTGCCCGGGGCGGGGCCGGGGCGTCGTCGAAGGCTGAGGGTTCCGGCCGGGCTTCCGGTGCCGGGGCTGCCGGGGTGGGTGCCGGGTCGACCGGCGGTGACCGTGCCGGTGCCGGTGACCGGTCCGGTGCCGGTGAGCGGGACGGGCAGGCGACGAGCGGGCAGGGTGCGGGGGGCAGTTCGGGATGGCCCAAGATGGCGCCGCCGGATCTGCCGTCGCGGCCCGCGCCGAGGGCGCCGCTCACCGACGTGGTGCCGAAGCGGACCTTGGCGATCATCGCGGTGGCCGTCGTGGTTGCCGTGATCGGTGTGGTGCTTGCCCTCACGCTCGGCGACGACGACTCGAACGGTGCGGCGGGCGGTGGCGGTGCCAAGGCTTCCGCCAAGGCGAGCGCGAGTTCCGACACCAAGAAGGACGACAAGGACAAGACCCGTACCGACGGGGAGAAGTCGGCCTCGGCCGGGTCGGGATCGGGTACCGGTACGGAGAGCGGGACCACGCCGAGTGCCGGGGCGGGCGCGACCGGCGGAAGCGGTGCCGACGCGGGATCCGGGAGCGGGAGCAAGGCCGAGTCGACGCACGACGGGAGCCAGGGGTACTCGCTCGGGCTGCCCGAGGGATGGAAGTTCCAGTCCACGGGGTCGGCGGGCGACCGGTTCACCGGGCCCGACGGACAGAAGCTGCTCGTTGCCTGGACGTCCACGCCGAAGGGCGACCCGGTGGCGGACTGGAAGGACCAGGAGCAGTACATGCAGCGCTCCGGGTACAAGAAGATCCGGATAGAGGAGGTGGACTACCGCGGTTGGAACACGGCCGACTGGGAGTTCACCTATGCCGAGGGCGGGACGGAGTACCGGACGATCGACCGGGGGTTCGTGGTGAACGAGCAACTCGGTTACGCGCTGATGTACACCGCGAAAGCCGCCAACTGGGACAGTGACCTGCGTAAGGACACGTGGCAGACGCTGACGGACTCGTTCAAGCCGAAGTCGTGACGTGAGCGAAATTCGGTTTGGGCTCGCCAAGGGCGCGATTGGGCCGTGAGATCCGGCAACCCCTCTTTGCGAGTTGCCTCCGGCACGTATCGTGAGTGCTTGCGGACCGTACGCATCCAGTCGTGCGTCCGGAACGGGACGCAAGGCGAACGGAATTGACCAACCGGGCGGCCGGGGGAGGCAACGTGGAGGACTATGCGGGTCGGGTACTGGCCGACCGCTACCGCCTGCCGCTGCCGCCGTCCGACGAGTACGAACTCACCGAGACGCGCGCCTTCGACACGTACAGCGGGCAGGAAGTCCTGGTCCGGCAGGTCCCGTTGCCGGAGGTCGTCGAGGCGGAGGTGCTCGACGCCGAGGGGTTGCCCGACGGTTTCACGGCGCGTGACGCGCGCGGGCCGGGGCGACGGGCCCCGGCGGGTTCGAGCACGCGGCGGCCCAGCGATCCCGCCGTGCGGCGGGCGGTCGAGGCGGCGCAGGCCGCGGCCCGGATCCCCGACCATCCGCGGTTGGACCAGGTCTTCGACGTGTTCGCCGAGGGCGGTTCACTGTGGATAGTGAGTGAGTTGGTGGGTGCGCGCCCGCTGGCCGCGCTGCTCGCCGAGAAGCCGCTGACGCCGTACCGGGCGGCCGAGGTCGCCTCCGACGTCCTCATGGCGCTGCGGGTGCTGCACGCGCACGGCTGGGTCCACCGGAACATCACCGCCCGCACGGTGCTCGTCTGCGACGACGGCCGGGTGATGCTGACCGGGCTCGCGGTCGGGGCCGCGGAGGAGGCGCTGTGCGGGTATGACCCGGTTCCGGTCGAGGACGGTGCCGGGGACGGCGCCGCCGGGACATTCGGGGGCGGGGCGGCTTCGGGGGGAGAGTTCGGCGGCCCGGGTGGCCCCGGGGCACCCGGCCCACACGCCGACGCTGTCGGCGTGGACCCTGAGGCTGCAAGGCGTGCCGCCATAGAGGCGCGCGCCACCGGGGGGCTGCCGCTGCCGGCGACCGAGACCGGCCCTGGGGCGGGAGCCTCGGACGCGGCACCGGGTGGCACCCTCGAAACCGGTGGGGACATCAGGGCCGCGCGGGCCGGAGCCATCGCCGCGTATCGGGCGGGCGCCCGTGCGGCGGCCCGGGTGCAGGAGGCGCAGAACGGGCGGGCGGCGTTGCCCGCGGGGCGCCCGGCAACCGAAGGCGACCGCGCCTCCCAGGCCAACGGCTCGGCGCAGCAGCCGTACCACTCCGGCAACGGCATCACCACGCCTCCGGGCCAGATCGCCGACCCGTACGGCACGCGGGCCACGCCCTGGCACGGCGCCGCGCCGCGGACCGGGGCCGGTGGAGCCGCGCCGAGTGAGGGCCGTACCGCACTTCCGCCGGCGGGGCCGGGCGGGCAGCCCGGGGCCACCGGCGCACCGTATGACACACGCGTGCCCCCGCCCGGCGCCGGCGGTTTTCCCGCGCAGGGGACTCCTGCCCCCGGCACCCCGGGCTCGGCTGTGCGTGGCGTGCCCGTCACTCCCGGCGCGCCCACCCCGCCGCCCGTCGGCGACTCCGCCCAACCCGCGACCCGTTGGGGCGACCTGGTAGCCGGTACTCCGGCCCACCGAGGGCCCACGACCGCGCTCGCCGCGGAGCGGGCACGGCAGGCGCGGATGGCTGTGGTCGGGCCTGTGACCGAGCGGTGGGCGCCCGAGCAGGCCGGGCCGGTGCACGAGAACTGGCAGCTGGCGGCGCCGATCGGGCCCGCGACCGACCTGTGGGCGCTGGGGGCGCTGCTCTTCCGGGCCGTACAGGGGCATGCGCCGTATCCGGAGGAGTCGACGGCCGAGTTGGTGCAGATGGTGTGCGCGGAGCCGCCCGCCTACGCCGAGGAGTGCGGACCGCTCAGGCCGGTCGTGGAGTCGTTGCTGCGTCAGGACCCCACCGAGCGCCTCGACTTCGAGGAAGTGCGCGGCTGGCTGCGTTCGCTCGTGCGGTCCGCGCCCGAGCCGGAGGCCGGTGCGCATGTCGTCGCCGCCCCGCCGGTCGATCCGAACCGGCTGCCGATCGTGCGGCGCCGGGGCGAGCTGGTGCGCAGGCGGCGGGCCGGACTGCCCGCGCATCACGGGCGGCACAAGCGGGCCAAGCAGGAGGCGGCACACTCGCCGCGCAGGCTCGGACGTACGTTGCTGGTGCTCGTGCTGCTCGGTATGGCCGCGGCGATCGCGTACGCCATGTTGTTCATGCCGAAGGCCGACCAGGGCGACGGCGCCACCGCGGACGCCGATCGCACCGGAGCCGCGGGACAGGCGAGCGAGGCGCCCGACCAGTCCGCCGACGCGAGCAGCGAGCCGCGGCCCGACCAGACCTCCCCGGCGTCGGACAACAGCCCCTCGGAGTCGGCCGGTTCGACCGAGACGCAGACCAACGGCCCCGAGGTCCCCGACGGCTTCACCCTGCGCAAGGACACGGCCGGCTTCCAGGTCGCCGTGGCCAACGGCTGGGACCGCACACCGGAGAACGGGCGCGGCCAGGTGGTGTACGCGCACGGCGACTTCGACCTCATCGTCGTACCGGGCCGGGACACCACGGCGCAGTACGGCAGCGACCCCATGGTCTACCAGCGGGAGCACGAGCGGGAGTTGCAGCCCTACCGCGACTCCAGCTGGGCCTCCTCCAGTGGGCTGAAGACCATTCAGGTCGGGGAGCGGACCATGGCCGAAGGGCAGTTCACCTGGACCGACGACCAGGGGCGCGAGATTTTCGTGCGCAATGTCGCGATCCTGATCGGCGGGAAGTACCACGTCGTGCAGGTGCGCGGCCCGGAGGCCGAGCGGGACGAGGTGACGCGGTTGTTCGAGCAGGCGTCGGCGACCTATCAGGTCACCGGCTGATTTCTGGTGCAAACCCTGTGTGACAAAGGCTTGATGGTTGCTTCGTCGCGGCGAAAGCGACAACCATCACAGTGGGGTCTCCTTGGCACCCCCGTGGTTCCCGTCGAGTCGACCGGTCCTTAACCTGACCCTGTCAAGAGCATTGCGGGGCAACGTGAATCAGATGCAGGGCCAGCTCATTTCGGGCCGCTACCGGCTCGCCGACGCGATCGGCAGCGGCGGCATGGGCCGGGTGTGGCGTGCGCATGATGAGGTGCTGCATCGGGCCGTCGCGATCAAGGAGCTGACCGCCGCGCTCTACGTCTCCGAAAGCGACCAGGAGCGGCTGCTCGCCCGCACCCGCGCCGAGGCGCGTGCCGCCGCGCGCATCAACCACTCCGCCGTCGTCACCGTGCACGACGTGCTGGAGCACGACGGCCGGCCGTGGATCGTGATGGAGCTGGTCGAGGGGCACTCGCTGGCCGACGCGGTCAAGGAGAGCGGACGCGTCGAGCCGACCGAGGCCGCCCGTATCGGCCTGTGGGTGCTGCGGGCGCTGCGCGCCGCGCACTCCGCCGGTGTCCTGCACCGCGACGTCAAGCCCGGCAACGTCCTGCTCTCCGAGGACGGCCGCGTCCTGCTGACCGACTTCGGCATCGCCCAGATCGAGGGCGACTCCACCATCACGCGCACCGGAGAGGTCGTCGGCTCCGTCGACTACCTCGCCCCCGAGCGCGTCCGCGGCCACGACCCGGGCCCCTCCTCCGACTTGTGGGCGCTCGCCGCGACGCTCTACACGGCCGTGGAGGGCCGCTCGCCCTTCCGCCGGACCTCGCCGCTGGGCACCATGCAGGCGGTGGTCGAGGAGGAGGCCGCCGATCCGCAGCACGCCGGCGCTCTCGCGCCCGTGATCAGCGCCCTGCTGCGCAAGGATCCGGCCACCCGGCCCGGCGCCGCCGAGGCCGAGCAGATGCTGGCCGAGGCGGCGGAGGGACGGCGGCCCAGCGCGGCGCAGGTGTACGTCCCCACACAGCACACGCGGTACGAGCCGGAGGCGCGCACGGGGTCCGGGCACGCCGGGGCGCCCGTGCCCACCGGGGCGCAGACTCCGGTGACCGGTACGCCGTACCCGCCGATGAACGGGCCCACGACGATCGGCCCGCAGTACGCCACCGCAGGCACCGGCACGGGTGCCGCCCCCGCCCGGCCGCCGCGCAGACGCCGTCGGCTGCGCACGCTCGCCCTCGTCGTCGCGATCGCCGCGATCATCGGCGGGAGCACCGCCGTGGTGCTGCACAGGTGGGGTCCGGGGAGCGGTGGCACGCCCGCTGCTTCCTCGCCCGGCTCCACTCCGAGTGAGACAGCGCGCCCGGAGGCCGGGGTTCCGTCGTCCTGGAAGCGCTACGAGGACCCACTCGGCTTCAGCCTCTACCTGCCCGCGGGGTGGGAGAGGGAGGTGGTCGGCAAGGAGATCGAAGGCCTCCAGCAGGTCGACTACTCGCCTGACGGCGGCGAGCACTTCGTCCGCATCGCCGTCGACACCTCGCCCGACTTCGCGAACGCCTACGACCACTTGGCCGACCTGGAGCAGCAGGTGGGGGAGCGGCTGGTGGCGTACGAGACGGTGTCCCTGAAGCGGAACCTCTACCGCGACCGCGACGGCTCCCTGTGGGAGTACACGTGGGAGGCACAGGCCAAGGACACCCCCTTCCCCGGCCCGCGCCGCGCCATCGACCAGGCGTACATCGACCGGGACGGCACGGAGTACGCGATCTACATGTCCTCCCCCGAGGCGGACTGGGCAACGGCACGCAAGCAGTTCACCGCGGTGCTGCAGGGGTGGCAGGCGAGCGGCGGCGGTAGCTCCTGAGCGGACTTGCACCTTGCGGCGGGGGTCCCAGGGGGCTCGCGGGACTGCTCGTTGTGGGTGGCCCAGTGGCTTGAGGTGCGAAGGCGGCGAGGTCCTCCCGGTGATCATGGGGTTTCCCGGCGGGGCGTGCCTGTTGGGCCTGTGGCGAGGGAGCGCTGGGCCCTGACGCTGGCTCACCGGGCCCTGACTCCAAACGGTCCAGTAGTTTCTGACGCGGGCTGCTGGCGAGGACATGATGGTGGGTGGCTGCCGAGGAATTGCGTGGCATGGGGGCTCTCCACGGTGTGCGGGGCCTGATACTTCGCGGCGGACGCCTCCCGTGAGTTCTCGCTGAGTGCCGGGCTGGGG
Organism: Streptomyces sp. NPDC055013; assembly: GCF_053608645.1. Classification (NCBI taxonomy): domain Bacteria; kingdom Bacillati; phylum Actinomycetota; class Actinomycetes; order Kitasatosporales; family Streptomycetaceae; genus Streptomyces; species Streptomyces sp. NPDC055013. The sequence continues at coordinate 18,286 of NZ_JBSGVW010000058.1, read as the reverse complement.
TGCCCCTGGGGCGCGGCTCCCGAGGCTTCCCGGTACCTGTCCCAAGCCCCTCTCGGCACCGGCTCCCGAGGCTTCCCGGTACCTGTCCTGAGCCCCTCTCGGCACCGGCTCCCGAGGCTTCCCGGTACCTGTCCTGAGCCCCTCTCGACGCCGGCCTCCGAGGCTTCTCGGCACCTGTCCCGAGCCCCTCTCGGCACCGGCCCCCGAGGCTTCCCGGCACCTGTCCCAAGCCCCTCTCGACACCGGCCCCCGAGACTTCCCGGCACCTGCCCCGCCCCCCTCCCCGCACCCGCCCCGGAGCCCTCCACAAAACCCCGCCCCGGCCCCACCCCACCCCCCGACACTCAAGCCTCCCCACCCCCCCCCGGCGAGCATCCCGCGGCTTTTGGAACCCTTTGCTGCTTTGCATAGTTGGCCGATCGGCGCCCCGGAGTCGATCCGTCCGGTGCTGCATGATGGGGCGCATGGGGACCGAGGGAGCCAACTTCCGTGTGATCGCGGGGCGTTACCGTCTCGAGGCGAGGCTCGGTCGCGGCGGCATGGGTGTCGTATGGCAGGCGACCGATCAGTTGCTCGGACGAAGGGTGGCCGTAAAAGAGCTCCCCCTCGACGAGACGCTCTCCGCGGCCGAGGCCCGGCGGGCGCGTGAGCGCACGTTGCGCGAGGCGCAGGCGGTGGCGCAGCTGAGCCACCCGCACGTCATCGTCGTCCACGACATCCTGGAGGACGACGAACGCCCTTACATCGTGATGGAGTTGGTGGACGGCGACTCCCTCGCCGACCGGATGGCGGCGCACGGCCCCGTCGACGCGCCGGAGGCCGCCCGGATCGGCGCCGACCTGCTGAGCGCGTTGCAGACGGCCCACGCGGCCGGCGTCCTGCATCGCGACATCACCCCGGCCAACGTGCTCATCGAGAACGGCACCGACCGCGTCGTCCTCACCGACTTCGGCATCGCCCAGGTGGCCGGCGCGACCACGCTCACCGAGTCCGGGTCCTTCGTCGGCTCGCCCGAGTACACCGCACCGGAGCGGATGTCCGACTCCAGGACCGGGCCCGCATCCGACCTGTGGTCGGTGGGCGCGCTGCTGTGCGCGGCCCTGAGTGGTGAATCGCCCTTCCGGCGCGACTCGTTGAGCGGCATCGTGCTGGCCGTCGTGTCCGACGAGATCTGTCCGCCCGCGCAGGCGGCGCCGGTCCTGCCCGTCGTTCAGGGGCTGCTGGAGCGGGATCCGGCGCTGCGGCTGGACGCGGAGGGGGCCGAGCGGATGCTGCGGGAGTTCCTGGACACGGGGCGTGTGCTTGCGGAGAAACGGTTCGGCAGGTCTGCCGTACGCCCGGTCGGCGGCGGGGAAGGCGCGTATTCGACGCGCAGCAAACTGGCCACCGTCGTACTGGTCGCCGCGATGGCGGTCGCAGGGGTGTCGGCGGCGGCCCTGCTGGTGAGCCGGGGCGGGGACGGGGGCGTGGTGCCGCCCGGCTCGACACCGGGGACGTCGGCCGGACCGACCGGGACATCGAGCGCCTCCAGCCGACCCGGTACGCCGAGCGCCTCCGGCGGACCCGGTACGGCAAGCCCGTCCGGCGGATCCGGTACGGCAAGTCCCTCCACCAAGCCCGGCACGGTCACCCCCTCCGGCGCACCCCGCCCCCGCCCCTCCAGTACCCCCGGCACACCCACCAGCCCCCTCTCACCCCGCGCCACCACCACCCCGTCGCCCCTCGCGCCGGCCAACCTCGGATAAAGCGGAGATAAGTTGCGAGCTGAGTCACGGCTCTGTGACCGGAAAGCATTCCCGCTGGATACCGAGGCGCTTACCGCGATATGGATGGACGTATGAGCAGCAACGGGGGAGCCCCTTACCGGTCCGACGAGCCGACGAGTTTCGAACTGCAACCACCGCAGCCGAACCCGCCCGGTCCCGTTCCTCACCCGGGCAACCCGTACGCGTCGCCGACTCAGGCCGTACCGCAGCAAGCCGTGCCGCAGCAGGGTGCGCCCTACCGGCCCGCCCACCCCGCCACGCCGCCCACCCCGGACCCCGGTACCGGACGCCTGATAGCCGGCCGTTACCGGCTGCTCGCCAAGCTCGGGCACGGTGGGATGGGTACCGTCTGGCGGGCCAAGGACGAGACGGTGGACCGCGAAGTCGCCGTCAAGGAGCCCCGCGTACCTGATCACCTTCCCGATCGCGAACGCGCCAACGCCTTCGAGCGGATGCGCCGCGAGGCCCGCGCCGCGGCGCGGCTCGACCATCCGGCGGTCGTGAACGTGCATGACGTCGCGGTCGTGGACGGCCAGCCGTGGATCGTGATGGAGCTGGTGCAGGGCCGCACGCTGGGCGACGCGCTGCAGGAAGGCACGCTCGGTGCCCGGGACGCGGCGAGAATCGGCCTCGAAGTCCTCGGCGCGCTGGAGGCCGCGCACGCGGCGGGCATCCTGCACCGCGACGTGAAGCCGGACAACGTCCTCCTCGGCCGCCACGACCGCGTCGTGCTCACCGACTTCGGCATCGCCCAGATCGAGGGCGAGACCAACCTGACCGACACGGGTGGCTTCGTCGGCTCGCCCGAGTACATCGCGCCGGAGCGGGTGCTGGGACAGCGGCCGGGACCGGCGAGCGACCTGTGGTCCCTGGGCGTCGTCCTGTACGCGGCGACGGAGGGCGTGTCGCCGTTCCGCCGCAGCAACACCCCGGCGACCCTCCAGTCGGTCCTCAACGCCACGCCCGCGCCGCCCGCAGCCGCGCAGGGCCCGCTCGCCGAGGCCATCAACGGCCTGCTCCAGAAGGACCCGGCCCGCCGCCCGAACGCCGCGCAGACGCGTGCGCTGCTGGAACAGACGGCCAACCCGCCGGCGCCGGCTCCGACGACGCAGATCGTGCGGGTCGCGGAGGGCGCCAAGGGAGGCATCCTGCTGGGGCGCAAGGCGTTGCTCGGCATCGGGGCGGCCCTCGTCGCGGGCGCCGTGGCGGCCTATCTGGTGATCGCGGATCCGTTTGCGGGGTCCACGCCGGACGGCTGGACGCAGCGGGCGCACCCGAAGCTGGGTGTGACCCTCAAGGTGCCCGCGGCCTACCAGCTCACCAAGCCGGACGCCGACGACACCGACAAGAACTGGCTCACCTACTCCGACTGGAGCGGCAGCATCTGGATCAGGGTGGGACTCGCCCGCAAGTCCGAGGACACCTCGAACGAGATCAAGAACTCCGCGGCGGCCCAGATGTACGCCGACAACGAGACGTTCAAGGAGCAGGGCAGCTACGACTACCTCGACATGCCCGAGGGTCCCAGGACCGACACACGGCAGACCACGTACCAGGGCAAGCAGTCCGCCGAGAACACGGTCGAGTACACCACCGACGACACCCAGAACCCCCGCCCCCGCGAGCTGAAGATCTTCTACTACAAGACCACGGCGGGCGACATGTACAAGGTGACGATCAGCTACCCGGGCAAGGGCGACTTCACGGTCCGCGGACGTGAGGTGGCGCAGGCGACCATCGCGAACCTGGACATCGGCAAGCTCTGAACTGGCCAAGGGCCCGCCCCGCAAGGTAGGCATGGGGCATGAGTAGCGACGGGGGCGGCACCGGCCCCAAGGGGCGTGTGATCGGCGGGCGTTACCGTCTGGTCGAGCGCATCGGCTCCGGCGGTATGGGCACCGTCTGGCGGGCACTCGACGAGCTGGTCGACCGTGAAGTCGCCGTCAAGCAGCCACGGTTGCCCGGCCACCCGGAGGACGCGGGCCATCAGCGGGCCGCCCACCGCCTCTACCGCGAGGCCCGCGCCGCCGCCCGCGTCGACCATCCGGCCGCCGTCGCGATCCATGACGTCGTCGTGGAGGACGGACTGCCCTGGATCGTCATGGAGCTGGTCCGCGGCGAGTCCCTGCACGAGGTCCTCCAGCGCGGGCCGGTGGAGGCCGCCGAGGCCGCCCGCATCGGTGTCGCCGTCCTCGGTGCCCTGCGCGCCGCGCACGCCGTCGGCATCGTCCACCGCGACGTCAAGCCCGCCAACGTGCTGCTCGGCGCCCACCGCCGCGTCGTCCTCACCGACTTCGGCATCGCCCACATCCAGGGCGAGGAATCCCTCACCGTCAGCGGCGAGTTCGTCGGCTCCCTGGAGTTCATCGCTCCCGAGCGGATGTCCGGCCGCGGTGCCGGGCCCGCCTCCGACCTGTGGTCGCTGGGCGTGCTCCTGTACGCCGCCGTGGAGGGCTGGTCGCCCTTCCGCCGTACGACCCTGGAGTCCACGCTCGCCGCGATCCTCGCCGCCGACCCGCCCGAGCCGAGACAGGCGGGGCCGCTGGGGTCGCTGATCGTGCGGCTGCTGGGGAAGGATCCCGAGCTGCGCCCCGACGCGGAGGATGTCGGCGCCGCGCTGGAGGCGGTCGCGCAGGGGTGGCCCGTTCCGGAGCCCGCCGGGGGTTCGGCGGGGGCGGGGCCCCAGGACGCCTCGGGGCTACGGGAGTTCAAGGAGGACGCGGGGACGGTGCGGCTCTCAGGCTCGGCGGCTTTGGAACGGGCGGCCGCCGAACGGACACCTTCCGGACCGGCACCTTCCGGACCGGCACCTTCCGAAACAGCGGCGTCCGAAGCAGCGGGTGAGCAGGAGCCGCCGACCTCCGAAGCGGCGCCCGGAGCAACCCCGGACGCACCCCACGAAGCACTGCCCGAACCGGCAACCGCCGCCATGACCCCCTCCGGGCCCAAGAGCCGCCCCCGGCTGCGCCCCCTTTCCGTCGCCGTCCTGGGCGTCCTCCTCGTGGCCGGCACCTGGTTCACCACCTCCTCCTTCCTCGTCGACAAGGACGACGGCCCCAAGGAGATGAACCCCGTCTACTCCTCGGCCCCCCTGGCGCCGAGCAGCTCGAGCCCCCGCCCCGGCTCCACCCCCACCGCCGGCGACTGGATCGCACACCGGGAGAGGGAGATGGACGCCGTGCTCTCCCTCCCGGCCGAGTACAAGGAGATGGCTCGGGAAGGCAGCGCCGCCGACCAGCCCCGGCTCGTCGTCTACGACATCGGCCTCGTCCAGGTCCGCCTCACTCTGTGGGACAGGTCGCCCCGTCCGTTGCTGGACCAGGCGCAGTACGCGCTCGACACCTGGAACAGCTACAACAACGACGCCGGCGGCCAGTCCACACGCACCACCTTCAAGGGCTACGACGCCGTCCTGTCCGACATCACCTACGACAAGGAGGAGTCCCCGAGCCGAGTCATGCAGCTGTTCGTGGTCACCGGCGACGAGCGCATGTACGAGCTGCGCGTCGACATGCCAAAGGGCACGCCCACGGAGAAGAAGGGCACCGCGGTCTTCAAGGGCGCCCGTGACCGACTTGAGATCGGACCGGACTGAGCGCCACCTCCTCGTCGCCGCGCAACGCCCTGATCAGCGTGTTTACTGCCAGTGGACACTGGCAGCATGTGAGCACTCGGTGAATCCCCGTTACCGACGGGTACACAAAGCCTCCGTCGCGGCATACTCTGCGGCTCATGACGGACGCGCAGGCCCCGGCCAAGACCGGCACGAACCCCCTCGCCCCCGCCCCGGAGGGCGCCCGTACCGCCGCCGACGTGGTGACCCCCGAGCTGGTGGCCCAGCTCACCAAGGGCGTGGCCGGCTCCGGCCGTACCGCGAACCACACGCCGTTCACCGGCGAGAAGCTGGCCGACCTGCCCGAATCCACGCCCGAGGACGTGCAGAAGGCCTTCGAGGCGGCACGTAAGGCCCAGGCCGTCTGGGCGCAGGTCCCTGTGCGGCAGCGTGCCGCGGTCCTGCTCCGCTTCCACGACCTGGTGCTCGAACGTCAGGCCGAGGTCCTCGACCTCATCCAGCTGGAGACCGGCAAGGCCCGTCTGCACGCCCACGAGGAGGTGCAGGCCGTAGCCGTCGCGGCCCGCCACTACGGCCGCAAGGCACCCTCCTATCTGAAGCCGAAGCGGCACGCGGGCGCCATGCCCACGCTGACCAAGGTCACCGAACTGCGCCACCCGCGCGGTGTCGTCGGCCAGATCGCGCCCTGGAACTACCCGCTGGAGCTGTCGGTCGGCGACGCGCTCCCGGGGTTCGTCGCGGGCAACGCGGTCGTGATGAAGCCCGACACCGAGACCTGCCTGACCGCCCTGTGGGCCCGTGACCTGCTCATCGAGGCGGGGCTCCCCGCCGACGTCTTCCAGGTCGTCCTCGGCGAGGGCCCGGTCATCGGCCCCGAGGTCGTCAAGCACGCCGACTACGTCTCCTTCACCGGCTCCACCCGCACCGGCCGCGAGGTCGCCCAGGGCGCCGCCGCCCGCCTGGTCGGCGTCTCGCTCGAACTCGGCGGCAAGAACGCGATGCTGGTCCTGGAGGACGCCGACGTGGAGAAGGCCGCCGCCGGCGCCGTCCGCGCCTGCTTCTCCTCCGCCGGCCAACTGTGCATCTCCATCGAGCGCCTGTACGTCCACGAGTCCGTCGCCGACGCCTTCGTGGAGCGCTTCGCCGCCCGCACCAAGGCGATGCGGCTCGGCAGGTCCCTCGCGTACGGCGCCGACATGGGCTCCCTGGTCGGCGAGCGCCAGCTGGAGACGGTCACCCGGCATGTGGAGGAGGCCGTCGCCAAGGGCGCGAAGCTCGTCGCCGGCGGCACCGCCCGCCCCGACATCGGCCCGTACTTCTTCGAGCCGACGATCCTCGACGGCGTCGAGGCGCCGATGGCCGTCTGCTCCGAGGAGACCTTCGGCCCGGTCGTCTCCATCTACCGTTTCAAGACCGAGGAGGAGGCGATCGAACTCGCCAACTCCACGCCGTACGGCCTCAACTCGTCGGTCTGGACGAAGGACGGCAGCCGTGGCCGCGCGGTCGCCGCCCGTCTGCGCACCGGCACGGTCAACGTCAACGAGGGCTACGCCCCCGCATACGGCAGCGTCCAGTCGCCCATGGGCGGCATGAAGGACTCCGGCCTCGGCCGCCGCCACGGCTCCGAGGGCATCCTCAAGTACACCGAGGCCCAGACGGTCGCCCAGCAGCGGCTGCTGCCGATGGCACCGTCGCTGGGGATGGACGACGAGAAGTACGCGCAGTTCATGAGCCGGAGCCTGCGCCTGATGAAGGCGTTCCGCTTCCGCTAGATCCCGCTCGACCGCACCGCCGCTTCACCGCTTTCAATGAGGAGAGCAAGTGTCACAGGAGAACTCTGCCCAGAAACAGGACGACGGCTCCGGATACGACTATGACGTCATCGTCGTCGGGTCGGGGTTCGGAGGGTCCGTAACGGCGCTGCGCCTGACGGAGAAGGGCTACCGCGTCGGTGTCCTCGAAGCCGGCCGCCGCTGGACCCGCGAGACCCTTCCCAAGAACTCCTGGGACCTGAAGAACTACCTCTGGGCCCCCAAGCTCGGCATGTACGGCATCCAGCGCATCCACCTGCTGGGCAACGTCATGGTGCTGGCGGGAGCGGGCGTCGGCGGCGGCTCACTGAACTACGCCAACACCCTCTACGTACCGCCGAAGGCCTTCTTCGACGACCCTCAGTGGCGTGACATCACCGACTGGCAGGAGGAGTTGAAGCCGTACTACGACCAGGCGCAGCGCATGCTCGGCGTACGGATCAACCCGACGATGACCCCGTCGGACGTCCACCTGAAGGCGGCTGCCGAGCGGATGGGCGTCGGCGACAGCTTCCACATGGCGCCGGTCGGCGTGTTCTTCGGCGACGGCAAGGACGCCGAGGGGGAGTTGCGGGCCGAGCCCGGCAAGGAGGTGCCGGACCCCTACTTCGGCGGGGCGGGACCGGCGCGCAAGGCGTGTACCGAGTGCGGTGAGTGCATGACCGGCTGCCGGCACGGCGCGAAGAACACCCTCAACGAGAACTACCTCTACCTGGCCGAGAAGGCGGGCGCGGTGGTCCACCCCCTGACGACGGTCGTCTCGGTCACGGACGACTCGCAGGGCGGCTTCGCCGTGGCGACCCTGCCGACCGACCGCGGGAAGAAGGGCGAGGCCAGGCTGTTCAAGGCCCGCAAGGTGGTCCTCGCCGCCGGTACCTACGGCACCCAGACCCTGCTGCACCGGATGAAGGCGGGCGGCCAACTGCCGCACCTCTCGGCGAAGCTGGGCGAGCTGACCCGCACCAACTCGGAGGCCGTGGTCGGCGCCCAGACCGACAACCGGCGCTACCGCAAGGCGACGGGGCAGCCGAAGGTCGACTTCACGCGCGGGGTCGCCATCACGTCCTCGATCCACCCCGACGAGAACACCCACATCGAGCCGGTCCGCTACGGCAGGGGCTCCAACGCGATGGGCGGCCTGTCGATCCTGCAGGTGCCCTACGCGGACGGCCGTTCGCGGGCCGGCGCCTGGCTGGCGAACGCGGTCCGCCATCCCCTCCTCGTCCTGCGCTCCCTGTCCAACCGCCGCTGGTCGGAGCGGACCATCATCGGCCTGGTGATGCAGTCGCTGGACAACTCGCTGACGACGTATCTGAAGCAGGACGGCGTGGGCAAGGGCCTGCTGACCGCCCGCCAGGGCCACGGCGCCCCCAACCCCAAGCAGATCAAGGCCGCCTCGGAGGCCGCCTCGGTGATCGCGGCCGACATCAACGGCTTCGCCGGTTCCAACGTCGGCGAGCTGATGGGCACCCCTCTCACCGCCCACTTCCTCGGCGGCTGCCCGATCGGTGACTCGCCCGAGACCGGCGTACTCGACCCGTACCACCGTCTGTACGGCCACCCCGGCATCTCGGTCGTCGACGGAGCGGCGGTGTCCGCCAACCTCGGCGTCAACCCCTCCCTGACGATCACCGCACAGGCCGAGCGGGCGATGTCGTACTGGCCCAACAACGGCGAGGCGGATCAGCGCCCGGCGCAGGGAGCGGCGTACGAACGCCTCAAGCCCGTCGAGCCGCAGTCCCCGGTGGTCCCGGCGGAGGCCTTCGGGGCCCTGAAGCTGCCGTTCCTCGGGATACCGGCGGTGCCGCCCAAGAAGTAGCGGCCGGCGACGCGACAGCCGACAAAAGAGAAGGACCTGCGCCCCCCTCCGAGCGCAGGTCCTTCTCCGTCTTGCGTAGAGCTTCGGTGAGGCTTAGGCCTCCGCACCGACCTTGCGGCGCTTCATGGCGAACACGACGCCCGCACCGGCGACGATGGCGATGCCACCGATGGTGCCGATGACCGGGAGGTTGGAGTCGGCGCCGGTCTCGGCGAGGTTGCCGGTGACCTCCTGGACCTCGCCCTGCGGCTTCTTGCCGTCGACGCCCGAGGGCTTCTCACCGTTCGGCTTGGCCGGGTCGACGTCACCCGGGTTGCTGCCCGCGGCGAGCACGGTGAACTCGTAGAACTCACCGTTGCCGTAGCACGCGGCGTCGTCGCCCGCGTAGATCGCCTGGCTCAGCGCGAAGGACGAACCGGCCGGGGCGGACGACTTCACGCGCACGCGCAGGTCGAGCGTGGAGGAGGAGTTCGCCTCCAGCTTGTCCAGGGAGGCGACGAAGCTGCCGGTGAAGACGACCTCGCCGTCCTCGTCCTTGTAGAAGTCCTGGTAGCTGCTGGTCCACTTGCCGTCCTGCTTGACCTGGATCTCGGCCATGTCCAGGTACAGCGACTCGTCGACGTTCTCCTCCGCGTACTCGGTGAACGCCTCGATCCAGACGTTCTCCAGGTCCTTGTCGGAGTTGTTCGTGGCGACGAACTCGAAGTTGTGCCAGCCCGAACCCGCGACGATCTTGCTCGGCAGGCCGGAGATCTCGGCCTTGAGGTTGTCGTCGAGGTCGAAGGTCTCGCAGTCCTCGTACGGGTTCCAGGAGGGGTCGTCCTCGGGGGTGCTCTCCTCCGGGGCCGGCGTGCTCTCCTCGGCGGCCGGGGTCGACTCCTCGGCGGCCGGCGTGCTCTCCTCCGCGGCGGGGGTGCTCTCCTCCGCCGCGGGCGTGCTCTCCTCGGCGGCCGGGGTCGACTCCTCGGCGGCCGGCGTGCTCTCCTCGGCCGCGGGCGTGCTCTCCTCGGCGGCCGGCGTGCTCTCCGACGCCGTCGGCGTCGCAGTGTCGTCCGTGGCAAACGCGGCCGGCGCGGACAGCAGTGCGATCGGCGCTATGACTGCCGTCGCGGCCGCAGTGGCCAGGGCACGGCGAAGCTTCATGAAGACCTCGAAAGTCCGGAGTGCTGCGATGTCGCAGCACGCGCATACAGGGAGGCCTCCGCGTGTGGGGCGCGGGAGTGGCCCTTGGTACGCACGGTTTGATCAGTGACGGCTGTGAATGGTTGCACTGTCACTAACAAGTTTCTTATGTGGCCTGCATCACGTGATCTGCATCACACTGGGGGCCTCTGCTCGGTGATCCACAGCTGACGTACGCTCAGCCGGCCTACGGCCCGCTGAGAGGAAGAGCACACCACCGTGACCGACAACCCGTCCGAGGAACCCAGACCCGCCACCGCCCCGAGCAAGCTGTGGAAGATCCTCGGTGCGGCCGTCGCCGTCGCCGTGGTCGCGGTGGGAGTGTGGCCGTCGCTGCTGCCGGGCGACCCCTTGGCCGCGGGCGGACCCGGTACCGCCCGGACGACACCGCTCCCGGCGGAGTCCACCGCCCCGAGCGCCGCACCTGCCGGCACGGCCGGCACCCCCACCCGCTCCCGGCCCTTCGTGGGCTCCCCGGCCGAGAAGTGGGCCGCCGGCGCGGCCGCCATCGAGGTGCCGAAGGCCAAGGCCGTCGGCGGGGTCTCCGCCGCGCGGATCGAGACGGCGCTGCGACTGACGAAGGAGTTCCTGGTCGCCTCGAACCTCGATCGCGAGGTGCTGAACGGCGCCGAGCCCAAGAAGGCGCTGGCGCTCATCGACCCCTTGCAGAACGACTACCTCGCCCAGTTGCGGTCCGAGTTGCGCCGTCCCACGGCCGACGCCGATCCCAAGTGGACCTTCACCCGCTTCGACCCGAAGGAGGTCGAGCTCGTGGGCGGAGACGTGCGGCTCCGCGGCCGCATGACGGTCGCACCCGGGGACGGTGCCGGTAAGGCGCTCATCCGGGCCGACTACACCTTTGTGTATGCGGCGGTCAGGGCCGGCGGCAAAGACGAGGTGGCCCGCACGATCGTGCGCCGGGTCGTCACGGTGGACGTATCCGATCCCGTCAAGTACCAGGGAACCGAGGGCCGCATCTGGGTGTTCGAGCTCGACGGCGAGATAGCCAACGACGACTGCGAGCGAAGCGATGGGCTGATCCACCCCATGTTCCTGGCCGATCTGTACGACGGACCCACGCCGTCCGGAGCGGCCCGTGATCCGTACGACCGCAGCAAGGGGCTGGAGGAGGGCGAACCCGAGACGGAGTGCGGCACCGTGACCCGCACCTGACGGGGCCCTGGGCACCCGGTGGGCATGAGAAGGGCCCCGCGGGACGGAGCCGCGGGGCCCTTCTTTCGTCAGCACCGACGTCAGGGCAGCGTCGGTGCCTGGGGAGCGGCGCCGGGGGGTTGCGCCGCTGGCCTGTGTGTCTCGACCTCTGGCAGTGCGTCAGCGCACGGCCGGGCCGAGGGAGTTGCGGGTGTCCACGGAGGGACTTGGAGCTTTCTACGCATCGTGCTGGACGGGCTCGGCCACCGCAACCGCTCGATCCCGGCGTTACTCCGTCCTGCCCTTTCCGCCGGCCGGCCCCGGGCGTCCCCGGAGCCGACCGTTCTCTTGGGTGACCGGGCTGCTGTCCCCTGCCGTCCGGTCACTTTCCTGGAGCGAGGTCCCACGACGCACGGGACGATCCGTACGCCACATCGCTCCAGCGAGCCACGCGTGGTTCTTTCGGGCCCGTCCCTGGCTGGCACGGACACCGGTACCAACGAAGGGGCCGGGAAGGTGTCACGCTCCGGACGGGTGAGAGCGGATGCGTACGTCTGTCCCCGGAACGTGGATTCAGATCCGGCCGCGGCACAGCTCCAGAAGGGTCATCGCCAGCGAGGTGCCCTGCTTGCCCAGCGCCTCGCTGTAGTGGTTGAGGATCTCCATCTCGCGGGAGAGGTTCACGCGCCGGCCGCCCGAGGTGATCCGCGCCTCCTGGATCACCGCTGAGACGGCCATGCGTTCCTGGATCAGACCGATGATCCGGTCGTCGAGCGCGTCGATGCGTTCACGGGCACCGGTGATCACGCCGGCGGCCTCGGGGGTGCGGGCGCCGGTCTTTTCGGCGGCGGTGGCAGTCATTCGGGGCTCCTGTGGAGGCTGGGGCGGTCGCCCCGGAGCGGCAGGATCCGCAAACGCCAGGCGCCCCGGACCTTGTCGGCCCGGGGCGCCTGGGAAGTCGCTTGTCAGTTGCTCAAGCAGCACGACCATGGCAGCCGGTGGGCCGGTTGCCATAGGTAAAGAGGAAGGTCGGGTGCGTGAGCATGGGGCCAGTATGCCGTGCCGCCCGAGGGAGTCCAAGGCGGTTCGCATCCTGAGACCGGGCTTGCCCCGAAGGGGGCCCCGCGGACCCCGGTAGACTCGGCCTCACACACACCTCGCTCACCGCCGGAAGGCAACCCGTGTCATCAGCGAACCCCGCAGCCGCCCCCGACACCGTCCTGGTCGTCGACTTCGGTGCGCAGTACGCCCAGCTCATCGCCCGTCGCGTCCGCGAGGCCCGGGTCTACAGCGAGATCGTGCCGAGCACCACGCCGGTCGCCGAGATGCTCGCCAAGAACCCGGCGGCGATCATCCTCTCCGGCGGCCCCTCGTCCGTGTACGAGGAGGGCGCCCCCCGCCTCGACCGCGCACTCTTCGAGGCCGGCGTCCCCGTCTTCGGCATGTGCTACGGCTTCCAGCTCATGGCGCAGAGCCTCGGCGGGACGGTCGACAACACCGGCTCGCGCGAGTACGGCCGTACCGATCTCCATGTCTCGAAGTCGTCCTCCACCCTCTTCGAGGGCACTCCGGCCGAGCAGCACGTGTGGATGTCGCACGGCGACGCCTGCTCCGCCGCCCCCGAGGGCTTCACGGTGACGGCCTCCACGGACGTCGTCCCGGTCGCCGCCTTCGAGAACGACGAGCAGAAGCTGTACGGCGTCCAGTACCACCCCGAGGTCATGCACTCCACGCACGGCCAGCAGGTGCTGGAGCACTTCCTGTACCGCGGCGCGGGCCTGAAGCCGGACTGGACCACCGGCAATGTCATCGAGGAGCAGGTCGCGGCCATCCGCGAGCAGGTCGGCGACCGGCGCGCCATCTGCGGGCTGTCCGGCGGCGTGGACTCCGCAGTCGCCGCGGCGCTGGTCCAGAAGGCCATCGGCTCCCAGCTGACCTGCGTGTATGTCGACCACGGCCTGATGCGCAAGGGCGAGACCGAGCAGGTCGAGAAGGACTTCGTGGCCGCGACCGGCGTACAGCTGAAGGTCGTGGACGCGGAGGAGCGGTTCCTCAAGGCGCTCGCCGGGGTCTCGGACCCCGAGGAGAAGCGGAAGATCATCGGCCGTGAGTTCATCCGGGTCTTCGAGCAGGCCCAGCTGGAGATCCTCCAGGAGGAGGGTCCCGAGGTCGCCTTCCTCGTGCAGGGCACCCTCTACCCGGACATCGTCGAGTCCGGCGGCGGCACCGGCACCGCCAACATCAAGTCCCACCACAACGTGGGCGGCCTCCCCGACGACATCGAGTTCGAGCTCGTCGAGCCGCTACGCCAGCTGTTCAAGGACGAGGTCCGGATGGTCGGCCAGGAGCTGGGCCTGCCCGAGGAGATCGTCCAGCGCCAGCCCTTCCCCGGCCCCGGCCTGGGCATCCGCATCGTCGGCGAGGTCAACAAGGAGCGCTTGGACCTGCTGCGCGAGGCCGACGCCATCGCCCGCGAGGAGCTCACGGCCGCCGGCCTCGACCGCGACATCTGGCAGTGCCCGGTGGTCCTGCTCGCGGACGTCCGCAGCGTGGGCGTGCAGGGTGACGGCCGGACCTACGGCCACCCGATCGTCCTGCGGCCGGTGTCGAGCGAGGACGCCATGACCGCCGACTGGTCGAGGCTGCCGTACGACGTGCTGGCGAAGATCTCGACGCGGATCACCAACGAGGTGCGGGACGTCAACCGCGTCGTCCTCGACGTGACCTCGAAGCCGCCGGGCACCATCGAGTGGGAGTAGGCCCCGTTGCCGAGTGGGGCAGGCCCTAGGTGCGCTTGATCGTGCGCAGGGGCCGGCCGGGCTGCCAGATCTTGACGACGAGGTACTTGTCGTCCTCGATGTAGGTCCTCACGACCTCGGTGAGCTCGGTACGGAAGAGGTGGAACGGCTCCGGCGGTTCCACCTCTTCGCCGTATGCGGCCTTCGTCCCGGGGTCCTCGACCTCGATCGCCCGCCCGGCGATCCGTACGTCACCGCCGCCCATGGACTGCCCCTCCCCGGGGTTCGCCTGGAGCGCGAAGCGCGGGTCGCGGCGCAGGTCGAGGGCCTTGAGCGAGTCCGGCATCATGCCGAGCCACAGCTCGCCGTTCAGGAAGCGGACCTCCAGGCCGGTGGTGCGCGGGGAGCCGTCCTTGCGGAGGGTGGCGAGGACGTGGTGCGTGAAGGCGCCGAAGCGCTCCTCCGCGATGCGGGCGAGGTCCGGCTCGGCCGCGGTGAAGGTTGCCCAGTTCGCTGTCATACGGTGAGTGTGGCGCCGAAACCCGACATCTGCTGTCGGGTATGCGTCCAACCGGCCCGCGCGGGCGTTGCGTGCGTCATCTTTACAGAACAACTCTGTTTTCCTGCGCTGACCGACGGTAACTTCCGCCCCGTAAGCAACCCAGTGCTGGAGGACACATGCACGGGACGCCCCTCGGGTCCACCCCGCCCTCGCCCCTGCCGACCGACCGCCTGCAGTTCGCGATGCCGCCCATGCACGACTCGGTCGAGGACGAGCGCCGACACCGAAAGGAGCGGCTCGCGGGCGCGCTGCGGATCTTCGGGCGGCTCGGGTTCGAGGACGGAGTCTCCGGACACATCACCGCGCGCGATCCGGAGTTCAGCGACTGCTTCTGGGTCAACCCGTTCGGGATGCCGTTCCGGCACGTCACCGTCAGCGACCTGGTCCTCGCCAACTCCGAGGGGCAGGTGATCGATGGCCGCTACCACGTCAACCAGGCCGCGTTCACCGTGCACTCCCAGGTCCACGCCGCGCGCCCGGACGTCGTCGCGGTCGCCCACTGCCACTCGGTGCACGGGCGGGCCCTAGCGGCGCTCGGCGAGCTCCTCGACCCGATCACACAGGAGAGCTGCGCCTTCTACGAGGACCACGCCCTCTACGACGCCTACTCGGGCGTGGCGGTCGACGCCCTGGAGGGTCGACGCATCGCGGCCGCACTGGGCACGCACAAGGCCCTCGTGCTGCGCAACCACGGGCTGCTGACCGTCGGAGACTCGGTGGACGCGGCGGCCTGGTGGTTCCTGTCCATGGAACGCTCCAGCCAGGTGCAGCTGACGGCCAGGGCGGCGGGTCGTCCGGTCCTCATCGAGCATCGGCAGGCGGTGGCCACGCGGGAGCAGCTGGGCGGGGATCTGGTGGCGTGGATCAACTACCAGCCGCTGTGGCAGGACGTCAGCCGGAGCGAGCCGGATCTGCTGAGCTGAGGGTTTCAGGGGGCCGTTGAGCTGAGGATTCAGAGGGCAGAGGGCCTTCCGCGGTCAGCGGTGGGGTGGTCTGTGGGCGGCGATCAGAAGCTGCGGAGGACGACCGCCTTCGTCATCGCGAACTCCTCGTCCGTGAGCACCCCGTCCCGGTGCAGCTCGCCCAACTCCCGCAGTCTGCGCAGGAGTACGTCGTGATGGTCGGCCTGGGGCGGAACGGACACCGCAAGCTGCGGGCGGTCGGTGGGGTCCGTGACGCCGGGGTGAGTGGACGGGTGCGGCAGACGGGCGGTGACCGCGGTGGCGACCAGGGCGGTGAGCAGATCGCGGCGGGCGCTGCCCCACAGGTCAAGGGCGTACGGATCCTTCTCGGGCGGCAGCTTGGAGAACGCCGTCTCGCGGGTCACGAAGCGCAGGAAGCCGTCCTCGTAACCGGAGTTGGGCAGCCATTCGACCTGGACCAGGTCGCCTACGTTGATGATCCGCGGACCCGTCGCCCGCTTGACCCGCTCGGAGGTGTCCGACCAGTCGATCCGCACCTGGACGCCGTCGAAGGACACCGTGCCGTCGGAGGAACGGACGGAGACCGGGACCGGCGGGCCGGGAAGGAGGTAGGCCTTGGTCGGCTCCTTGGGGATCTGGTCCAGCAGCAGCGCGCGGCGGATCTCCTCGGCGACATACTCGGCGACCCCGGCACGGTCGATGTCCACCGTCAGCCGATAGGGGTCGGCGGGGTCGGGGAGCCGGCCGCCGGTCGCCTGGAGGAGCGGGTCGGCGCCCTCACGCAGCCGCATACGCAGCCGTCCGCGCCTGCGCTCGGGCTCGAAGACGATGCTTGCGACGGCTTCCAGGGGTACGGCGATCTCCCCGTACGTCTGCCGGAACAGCGGCACGGAGCGGTGGAGGCCCGGCGTGATCCGGACCGTTGTGCCGTCGAAGGCCCAGGTCCCGTCGCGCTGGATGATCTCGGCCATGCAGAAATTCTCGCAGCCGGGTCAACTCGGTGGCCTTGTCTTCACCCGCACCGACCGGACCTGCCGGGTGGGGAGCGGGCCGGGTGCGGGACAATTCGCTGTCGCCCTCCGGCAGTTGTCGGTCGTCGGCGGTGGTGCGGCGATGGTCGAGGGCAGCGATGTCCGAAAACGGTGATGGCCGGTATCTGAGATCGGGCTGCCGATCGGTGGGCCATGCGGCTATAAGGCCTTGAGGGCTGTCGGGGGCCTGTGAAGGGCGTAGTGCCCCGAGGGCCGTGAGTTCGTGACTTCGTGGGTTCGTGAGTTCGTGAGGGTTGTCGGGAAGGCGGGCGTCGGGCGTGGCGGTGCAGGAGGCTGGGCATGGGGGCGCGGTGGTGGGCGCGCATGGGGGCGGCTGCACCTGTGGGGACTGTCCGCACGGGGCGCGGGCGGGGCATCGGCGTGCGGTCGCCGAGTTCCTGCTGAAGCGCGACGAGTTCGCGGCCGGGCAGGGACTGCCGGCGGCCGTGGCCCACTCGGCCTCCGCCTCCCGGCAGTGGGTCTCCGAGGAGTTGACGCAGTCCGCAGAACTCGTCGCCCAGCGGGGGCGGGCCGAGGGGGAGGCGTGGCTGGCGCGGCTGTGGTCGCGTACGGCGTGCGTGGTCTGGGCACTGGTCGTGGCGTTGCTCCTGGGGCAGGCGTTCACGGCGATCGGCGCGGGGTGGACGGCCGCGCGTACGGCCGGACTGCTGGCCGCGCTGGTGACGGGCGGGGCGCTGACCGCGGCGTCGTGGTTCCACCGGGCGCGGGGTGGGGCGCTGGCGCCTGTCATCGGTGAGGACAACCGGCTGTCCACGTCGCGTGCGGTGGCCGGGGCGTGGGTGCTGTTCGTCGCGTACGCCGTGCTCGTGCTGGTGGGGCAGCTGGCGGTGGCGTCCGGCCACGCGGAGCGCGACGCGCTGATCGCCGGCCTTGAGCTGGAGCGTGGCGCGGGTGTCGTGACCGTGCTCGCCGTGGTGTGTGCGATCGCGGTGCTCGTGCGGCGGGTCGTCGGGGTGCGGGTGCTCGGGCAGCGGCTGCAGAAGCTGCGGGCGGATCGGCCCCGGGCTGCGGATCTGCTGACGGATGACGCGGGGCGGGGGACGTTCGCCGACATCCAGTACGTCGTGATCGGCGGGGTTGCGCTGCTGTTCGCGGCGGTGCGGTTGGGGCGGCGGCCGGATCAGTTGCCGGATCTGCCGTGGGGGCTGGCGGTGGTGGTGCTGATCTCGGCGGCCACCTACCTGGCCGGGAAGTATGCGGAAGGCGGGCGGCCGGTGATCCTTTCCGTGGTGCGGGCGCGGGAGGCGGGGGATCTGGACGCGCCTATCCGTACCGGCGACGACATCGAGATTCGGGGAGCGGGGTTCGTGCCGCCGGGGGCGCAGGGGGCGGAACGGCTGTCGCGGATGGTGGTGCGGGTCGGGGCGGTGCATGTGCATGTGCCGTTGGTGCCGGTGAGCGGGGGGTTCAGCAATCCGACGGATGCGGTGCTGACTGTGCCTGTGCCGGTGGAGGTTGAGCCTGGGCGGGTGGACGTGCAGGTGGTTACTGCGGCGGGGGTGGAGACGAATCGGTATGCGATTGACGTGACTGACTGATCCTCCGGTGGTTGGGCGGGGGGTGCCTGCGGGGGCCTCTGGCGGTTGGGCGTCTATGCCTGCGGCGGCCTGTGGCTGTGTGGTGGGGGTTCGCGTAGCGCCTGCTGTTTCGTTGTGGGTCGGGGCCGTGCCGGGGGGTGTCCGTCCTCGGACCGGCGGTTGGGGTTGG
>NZ_JBSGVW010000057.1:0-40328 GCF_053608645.1 Streptomyces sp. NPDC055013 | reverse complement strand
GTCCTGGAGGGCGGCGAACCCACGGTCGTCGCCAATGCGGAGGGGGCCAGGACCACACCGTCGGTCGTGGCCTTCGCCAAGAACGGCGAGGTACTCGTCGGTGAGGTGGCCAAACGGCAGGCGGTGACGAACGTCGAGCGCACCGCCCGCTCCATGAAGCGGTACATGGGCGACGCGAACTGGCGCTTCCCGGATCAGGGCGACATCGACGGCTCCCGCTACCGGGCCCAGGAACTTTCGGCCCGGGTGCTGCAGAAGCTGAAGCGGGACGCCGAGTCGTATCTCGGCGAGGACGTCACCGACGCGGTGATCACCGTGCCCGCCTACTTCGACGACGCCCAGCGGCAGGCCACGAAGGAGGCCGGGGAGATCGCCGGCCTGAAGGTGCTCAGGATCATCAACGAGCCCACGGCCGCCGCCCTCGCCTACGGCCTCGACCGGGGCGAGGAGCAGACCGTGCTGGTCTTCGACCTCGGCGGCGGCACCTTCGACGTCTCGCTGCTGGAGATCGGCGACGGCGTCATCGAGGTCAAGGCCACCAACGGCGACACCCACCTGGGCGGCGACGACTGGGACCAGCGGGTCGTCGAGTACCTGGTGAAGAAGTTCAAGGGGCAGTACGGCATCGACCTCGGCAACGACAAGATGGCGCTGCAGCGGCTGCGCGAGGGCGCCGAGAAGGCCAAGATCGAGCTGTCCAGCTCCACCGAGACGACGATCAACCTGCCCTACATCACGGCCTCCGCCGAGGGGCCGCTCCACCTTGACGAGAAGCTGACCCGCGCCCAGTTCCAGGAGCTCACCGCGGACCTCCTCGACCGCTGCAAGACCCCCTTCCACCAGGCGGTCAAGGACGCCGGCATCAAGCTCTCGGCGGTCGACCACGTCATCCTCGTCGGCGGCTCCACCCGGATGCCCGCCGTCACCGAACTCGTCAAGGAACTCACCGGCAAGGACCCGCACAAGGGCGTCAACCCCGACGAGGTCGTGGCCGTCGGCGCCGCCCTCCAGGCCGGTGTCATCCGCGGCGACGTCAAGGACGTCCTGCTGCTCGACGTCACCCCACTGTCCCTCGGCATCGAGACCAAGGGCGGCATCATGACGAAGCTCATCGAACGCAACACGACCATCCCCACCCGGCGTTCGGAGATCTTCACCACGGCCGCCGACAACCAGCCCTCGGTCGGCATCCAGGTCTACCAGGGCGAACGTGAGATCGCGGCGTACAACAAGAAGCTCGGCGTCTTCGACCTCACCGGCCTGCCGCCGGCCCCGCGCGGCGTCCCGCAGATCGAGGTCGCCTTCGACATCGACGCCAACGGGATCATGCACGTCTCCGCGAAGGATCTCGCGACCGGCCGTGAGCAGAAGATGACGGTCACGGGCGGCTCGGCCCTCCCGAAGGACGACATCGACCGCATGATGCGGGAGGCCGAGCAGTACGCCGAGGAGGACCGCAAGCGCCGCGACGACGCCGAGACCCGCAACCAGGCCGAACAGCTCGTCTACCAGACCGAGAAGTTCATCCGCGACAACGAGGACAAGGTCCCGGCGGACACCAGGGCCGAGGTCGAGTCGGCGATCACGGAACTGAAGCAGCAGCTGGAGCAGAACGCCGAGACGAACGCCCTGCGCACCGGCATCGAGAAACTCGCCTCGGTCAGCCAGCAGATGGGCCAGTCGATGTACGCCCAGTCCCAGCAGGCGCCGAGCGACAGCGCGACCGGCACGGGCGCCGAGCAGTCCGCACCGCAGGACGACGACGGTGTGGTGGACGCGGAGATCGTGGACGACGAGAAGGACCAGAAGGGCGGCGCCGCATAGGGGCGCTCAGGACCCCGTCTTCTCCCAGCCCCGCCGCTCCGGCCGGGGCCCCAACTGCCTGGGGTCCCGGCTGCGGTACACCACATACGGCCGGAACAGGTACTGCACGGGCGCGCTGAACATGTGGACCAGCCGGGTGTACGGCACCAGCGCGATGAGCACCATGCCGATCACCGCGTGCACCTCGTACAGCACCGGCACGCCCGCCATCCGGTCGAGGTCCGGTTGGAGGGTGAAGAGACTGCGGGCCCACGGGGCGATGGACTCGCGGTAGTTGTAGCCGTCGCCGGAGGAGTGGGACAGCTTGGCGACCATGCCCATCACGATCGCCGCCGCCAGCACGACGTACATGACCTTGTCGTTGGCCGTGGTCGCCCGGAACACGGGTGCCTTCGTGCGGCGGCGGTAGATCAGCAGGACGATCCCGGCGACCGTCAGCACCCCCGCCGCCGTGCCGCCGTAGAGGGAGAACAGGTGGTACGTGCGCTCGCTGACGCCGAGCGCGTCCGTCCAGGACTCCGGGACGAACAGGCCCACCAGATGGCCGACCAGCACGAACAGGATGCCGTAGTGGAAGGCGGGCGACGCGATGTTCAGGAGCTTCGACTCGTAGATCTGGGACGAGCGCGTGGTCCAGCCGAAGCGGTCGTAGCGGTGGCGCCAGATCAGGCCGGCGACGAGCAGGGCGAAGACGACGTAGGGCAGGACGCCCCACAGCAGTGTGGTCATGGGCGTGCCCCCGGTTGTGCGGTCGGCAGTGTGGCGCACACGGCGTCCAGCACGGACGCGTACGGTGTGCCGAAGTCGGTGAGCCGGGCGCGGAGCTCCTCCAGGCAATCCCGGTGTTCCAGCAGCAGGTCGGTGTCGCCGGTGCGGGCCGCGAACTCCAGTACCGCGGGCAGGAAGTCGGGCAGTTCCTCGCCGGTGAACTCCAGGCCGTGGGCGCGGTAGAGGTCCTTGAATCGCAGCAGCGACATGCCGCGGCGCCGGGTGTCGCCGTCGCGCCACCAGCTCAGGTACAGGCTGTGACGGTTCTTGAAGTCGAAGACCTGGACGTAGTGGGCGGCCAGTTCCTGCGGGGGCGTGAGGGCCGCGTGGTCGGTGAACTCCCGCAGCTGCGGGGCCGCCTCGCGCAGCAGCGGCAGGCGGGCGCGGAAGTCGTCGTCGGGGTAGGTCAGGCAGAGTGCGGCCGCCTGGTACAGCACCTCGAAGGACGGCATCATGCCTCCTCGGTCTCGGCTGTGTCGGCTGATTGGGCCATGGGGGCTGTGGGGGGCAGGTCGGCCGCGCGGTCCGCCGTCTGCCGTTTGCGCAGGGCGTGGAAGTTCTCCACCGACACCAGCGGCAGCAGCTTGCGGCCCGAGTCCTGGCCGAACGGGCCGTCCCCGCCCATCCCGGGCCCGCCGTCGTAGTCGAGGCTGCACCCCTGCGGCAGCGCCGACTCCTCCAGGTGCCGGGCGTCCGCGACGGCGGCCGTCGGAATCACGTACCGGTCCTCGTACTTGGCGATCGCCAGCAGCCGGTACATCTCCTCGATCTCGTGCGCCTCCATGCCGACCGCGGCCGACACCGAGGGATCCGGCTCCTCACCGAGGTTGATCGCCCGCATGTGGGAGCGCATCGCGGCGAGCTTCTCCAGCGAGGACCGGACCGGGCCGATGGCGCCGGCCGTGAACATCTCCGCCAGGTACTCCAGCGGAATGCGCAGGCTGTCGATCGCGCCGAACAGGTTCCCCGCGTCCTCACCGTCGTGCCCGGTCTCCGTCAGCACGTCCACCACGGGGGAGAGCGGCGGGATGTACCAGACCATCGGCATCGTCCGGTACTCCGGATGCAGCGGCAGCGCCACCCGGTACTTGCTGATCAGCGCGTGCACGGGAGAGCGGCGCGCCGCCTCCACCCAGTCGTACGGAATCCCCGCCGCGTCGCACGCGTGCCGGACCCCGGCGTCCTCGGGATCGAGGAAGACACCCAACTGCGCCTCGTACAGGTCCCGTTCGCTGCGCACCGACGCCGCGGCGGTCACCCGGTCGGCGTCGTACAGCACCACCCCGAGATAGCGCAGCCGGCCCACGCACGTCTCCGAGCAGACCGTCGGCAGGCCGACCTCGATCCGCGGGTAGCACATGGTGCACTTCTCGGCCTTGCCGGTGGCGTGGTTGAAGTACACCTTCTTGTACGGGCATCCCGTCACGCACATCCGCCAGCCCCGGCACCGGTCCTGGTCGACGAGGACGATGCCGTCCTCCGCCCGCTTGTACATCGCCCCCGACGGGCACGAGGCGACGCAGGACGGGTTGAGGCAGTGCTCGCAGATGCGCGGCAGATAGAACATGAAGGTCTGCTCGAACTCGAAGCGCACCTTGTCCGAGGCCTGCGTGCGCGCCCGCTCCACCATCGGGTCGAAGTCGCCGTAGGCGGGGGCGCCGGCGAGGTTGTCGTCCCAGTTCGACGACCACTCGATCTTCATCGGTTTGCCGTCGAGCTGCGAGATCGGGCGGGCGACCGGGTAGTCGTCGCCGAGCGGGGCGTCGGTGAGGTTCTTGTAGTCGTACGTCCAGGGCTCGTAGTAGTCCTTGATCTCCGGGAGTTCGGGGTTGGAGAAGATCCCGGCGAGCTTGCGGAAGCGGCCGCCCGCCTTCAGCTTCAGGGCCCCGCGCCGGTTCAGCTCCCAGCCGCCGCGCCACCGCTCCTGGTCCTCGTAGCGGCGGGGGTAGCCCTGGCCGGGGCGGGTCTCGACGTTGTTGAACCAGACGTACTCCATGCCCCGCCGGTTGGTCCACGCCTGCTTGCAGGTGACCGAGCAGGTGTGACAGCCGATGCACTTGTCGAGGTTCATCACCATCGCGATCTGGGCCATCGGACGCATCAGTACTCGACCTCCTGGCTGCGGCGGCGGATCACCGTCACCTCGTCGCGCTGATTGCCCGTCGGGCCCAGGTAGTTGAACGCCCAGGACAACTGGGCGTACCCGCCGACGAGATGGGACGGCTTGAGGATCAGCCGGGTGAGTGAGTTGTGGATACCGCCGCGCCTGCCGGTGGCCTCCGTCTTCGGGACGGCGACCGTGCGTTCCTGCGCGTGGTGCATGTAGACGGTGCCGGGCGGCATCCGGTGCGAGACGACGGCCCGGGCTACGACCACGCCGTTGCGGTTGGCCGCCTCCACCCAGTCGTTGTCGACGACGCCGATCGCGTCCGCGTCCTGCGGGGACATCCAGATGTTCTGGCCGCCCCGGGAGAGCGCCAGCATGAACAGGTTGTCCTGGTACTCGGAGTGGATGGACCACTTGTTGTGCGGAGTGAGGTACCGGACCGTCACCTCCTTCTGCCCGTCCGGTCCCAGGCGCGGTTCGCCGAACAGCTTGTTCATGTCCAGCGGCGGCCGGTAGACGGGAAGTGCCTCGCCCAGCTCGTGGATCCAGTCGTGGTCGAGGAAGAAGTGCTGGCGGCCGGTGAGGGTGTGCCAGGGCTTGAGATGCTCGGTGTTGAGGGTGAAGGCGGTGTAGCGCCGCCCGCCCGACTCGCTGCCCGACCACTCCGGTGAGGTGATCACCGGCACGGGCGCCGCCTGGGTGTCCGCGTACGTGACCCGCTTGCCCTCGTGCTCGGCCGCCAGGTGCGCCATCTCCTGTCCGGTACGGGCCTCCAGCGTGCGGAAGCCCTGCGTGGCGAGGCGCCCGTTGGTGGTGCCGGACAGGGCGAGGATGGTGTTCGCGGCCTTCACGGCCGTGTCGAGCAAGGGCCGGCCGCCGGGTGACACGCCGTTCAGGTGCCGGAGGTCCTCGACCTCCTCGTCCGGCATCAACGTGATGCCCTTGGCGGGCAGGCCGAGCTGCTCCGCCAGCGGCCCGAGAGCGGCGAACTTGGCGCCGATCGCCGTGTAGTCCCGCTCCACCACGGTGAGGTTCGGCATCGTCTTCCCCGGCACCGGATCGCACTCCCCGCGCCTCCAGTCCAGGACGACCCCGCCGGGCTGGGCCATCTCGCCCGGGGTGTCGTGCTGCAGCGGGGTCACCACCAGGTCCTTGCGCACCCCCAGATGACCGACGGCCAGCTCACTCAGCCGCTCCGCCAGCGCCTTGAACGCGTCGAAGTCGGTGCGAGCCTGCCACGGCGGGTCCACGGCCGGGGTGAAGGAGTGCACGAAGGGGTGCATGTCGGTGCTGGACAGGTCGTGCTTCTCGTACCAGGTCGCGGCGGGCAGGACCACGTCCGACAGCAGCGTCGACGACGTCTGCCGGAAGTCCAGCGACAGCAGCAGGTCGAGCTTGCCCTCGGGCGCCTCGTCGTGCCAGGTCACCTCCCGCGGCCGGACGTCCTCGGGGGCTTCCTCCGCCTGCAGGGACGAGTGCGTGCCGAGCAGGTGCCGCGTGAAGTACTCGGCGCCCTTCGCCGACGAGCCCAGCAGGTTGGCCCGCCACAGCGTGAGCACCCGCGGCCAGTTCTCCGGCGCGTCCGGGTCCTCGCAGGCGAACTTCAGGGTTCCCGCGCGCAGTTCGGCCACCGCCCGCGACACCGGATCACCGAACACCTCGCCCAGCTCCAGCGGATTGCGGTCGAAGGTCGGATACGACGGCATCCACCCCGTCCGCGCCGACAACGCGAGACAGTCCGCGCCCGTCATCCCCCGGAACCGGCCCGTGCCGAGCGGCGAGGCGAGGACGTCGGCGGTGAACCGGTCGTAGCGCCACTGGTCGGTGTTGAGGAACCAGTACGCCGTGCCGATCATCTGGCGCGGCGGCCGCGACCAGTCCGACGCCGAGGCGAGCGTCGCCCAGCCGGTCACCGGACGGCACTTCTCCTGGCCCACGTAGTGCGCCCAGCCGCCGCCGTTGCGGCCCTGGCAGCCGGTGAGCTGGAGCAGGGCCAGGAAGGCGCGGTAGATCGTCTCGGAGTGGAACCAGTGGTTGGTGCCGGCGCCCATCAGGATCATGCAGCGGCCCTTCGACCGCTCGGCGGTCCGCGCGAACTCCCGGGCGATCCGTACGCACTTGGCGGCCGGGACCGAAGTGTGCGCCTCCTGCCAGGCCGGGGTGCCGGGCGCGACGCGGTCGTCGTACGACACGGGCCAACGGCCGGGCAGCCCCTCCCGCGCCACCCCGTACTGCGCCAGCAGCAGATCGAAGACCGTCGTCACCAGCGGCCCCTGCGCGCCGCCGAGCTTCGTCGCCGGGACGCCACGCCTCATGACGTCCCCGCGCCCCTGCCCGTGCGCCCCGCCCTCGGTGTCGAAGCGTGGCAGCAGCACCTCCACACCCGCGGCGACCTCACTGCCGTACAAGCTCAACTGCGGTCGTATTTCGCCGAGGTCGAGATTCCACTTGCCCATGCCCGACTCGGACCAGCGGAAGCCGAGGGAGCCGTTCGGGGCGACCGCGCGACCCGTGGCGGCGTCCAGCACGACCGTCTTCCATTCCGCGCTCGCGCCCTCCTGCCCCAGGTCCGAGGCGCGCAGGAACTTCGCCGGCACGTAGGCGCCGCCCCGTTCCTCCAGCGTGACCAGGAAGGGCAGGTCGGTGAACTGCCGCACGTAGTCCGCGAAGAACGGTGTCTCGCGGTCGACGAAGAACTCCTTGAGGACGACGTGCCCCATGGCGAGGGCCAGCGCGCCGTCCGTGCCGGGGTGCGGGTGGAGCCACTCGTCGGCGAACTTGGCGTTGTCGGCGTAGTCGGGGGCGACCACCACGACCTTCTGGCCCCGGTAGCGGGCCTCCGCCATCCAGTGCGCGTCGGGCGTCCGGGTCACCGGGACGTTCGAGCCCCACATCATCAGATACGCGGCGTCCCACCAGTCGCCCGACTCCGGTACGTCGGTCTGGTCGCCGAAGACCTGCGGGGAGGCGACCGGCAGATCGGCGTACCAGTCGTAGAAGGAGAGCATCGGGGCGCCGATGAGGGAGTGGAAGCGGGCGCCCGCCGCGTGCGACACCATCGACATCGCGGGGATGGGGGAGAAGCCGGCGATGCGGTCCGGGCCGTACGTCTTGATGGTGTGGACGTGCGCGGCGGCGACGATCTCGACCGCCTCGTCCCAACTCGCCCGCACCAGACCGCCCTTGCCGCGCGCCTGCTGGTAACGGCGGCGGCGCTCGCGGTCGTTCACGACGTCCGCCCAGGCCAGGACCGGATCGCGCAGGCGTTGCTTCGCCTCCCGGTACATCTCCAGGAGAACGCCCCTGATGTACGGGTGGCGGACCCGGGTGGGGGAGTAGGTGTACCAGGAGAAGGCGGCGCCCCGGGGACAGCCGCGGGGCTCGTACTCGGGGCGGTCGGGGCCTACGCTCGGATAGTCGGTCTGCTGGGTCTCCCAGGTGATGATGCCGTCCTTGACGTACACCTGCCAGCGGCACGACCCCGTGCAGTTCACGCCGTGCGTGGAGTTCACGACCTTGTCGTGGCTCCACCGGTCCCGGTAGAAGGCGTCCGCCTCGCGCCCGCCCGTCAGCGCGACGCTGTGCAGATCGGGCGCGGGCGTGCCCGGCCGGAACCACCTGCCCGCCTTGAGCAGCGCCGCGCCCGGCTCGGCGGGCGGGACGGCGGGTATCCGCGTGTCGGTCACAGGCGCTCCCTTGCTTGCCCGGAGGCCGGGGCTCTGGTCCCGAACCTAGGGCGGGGCGCGGGAGCGCACCCCTTCACCGCACCCGTACGGGTAACCGCCGCCGGGCACCCGTACGGCTAGGGCTTGTGCGCGACCCCCGCGTACACCGGCACGATGCCCTCAGCCTGGGCCGCCACGTCCGCCGCCTCCGGCCGCCAGCCGTAGACCGGGATGACGCCGGGGCCGAGCAGCTCGAGACCGTCGAAGAAGCGGGAGAACTCGGGCAGCGACCGGGGGAAGAACGGGGTGCCGCTGTGCCGGAAGTGGTTCGCCGCCTTCTCGATGGCCGCCGGGCTGAGGTCCGGGGTGACCTGGGAGAGGATCAGATAGCTGCCCGGGGCGAGCGCGGCGACGTACTTCTCCAGCAGGCCGTACACGTCGTCGCCGTCGGGGTCGTCGCCCAGGTAGTGGGTCAGCGCGACCAGCGACAGCGCGACCGGTCGGCCGAAGTCCAGGGACTCCCCGGCCCGGCCCAGCAGCGTGTCGACGTCCCGGACGTCGGCGTGCACGTAGTCGGTGCTGCCCTCTCCGGACCCGTGCAGCAGCGCCTCCGCGTGCCGCAGCACGATCGGGTCGTTGTCCGCGTACACGACCTTGGACTCGGCGGCGACGCCCTGCGCCACCTGGTGCAGATTGGGCTCGGTGGGGATGCCCGTGCCGATGTCCAGGAACTGGCGTATCCCGGCCTCGGCGACGGTGCGCACGGCACGGTGCATGAACCGGCGGTTGGCGCGTGCCCCGCGCAGGACCGTGCCGTCCACGGCGAGGATCTTCCGGGCCAGCTCCTCGTCCACCGGGTAGTTGTCCTTGCCGCCGAGCCACCAGTCGTAGACGCGGGCCGGGTGCGGCCGGCTGGTGTCGACGCGGGGGGTGTGCGCGGCCTCGGAACCGGTCATGCGATGTGTTCTCCTCGGGGATCGATGGCCTTCGCGGCCCTTGACCTCAACAGTCCTCGCGGTGTTCCCGCAGGATCTTCCTGGTGCGCTCGGCCGACGCGGCGGCCGTCGACATGTGGTCCAGGACCTCCAGATGCGCGGCGACCTCCTTGCGGGAGTCCAGATACAGGGCGCCGGTCAGGTACTCGGTGTAGACCATGTCGGGCAGCTCGGGCTCGGCGAAACGGAACAGGGTGAAGGGCGCGTACGTCCCCGGATGCGGGCCCGAGGCGAACTCGGCGATCTGCAGCGTGACGCGGTCGCGCTCGGCGAACTCCAGGAGCTTGTCCAGCTGGTCGCGCATCACCTCGCCGCGGATGCTCACCGGCCGCAGCAGCACCGTCTCGTCCATGATCACCCACATGTGCGGCGGGTCCGGGCGCTCCAGCAGCCGCTGCCGTTCCATGCGCAGCGACACATGCCGCTCGATGGTCTCCGGCCCCGTCTGTCCGATCGTGCCCGCCTCCAGCACGGCGCGCGCGTACTCCTCGGTCTGCAGCAGGCCGGGCACGAAGTGCGGCTCGTAGGAGCGGACGATGCGGGCGGCGCCCTCCAGGCTCACGTACAGGCTGAACCAGTCCGGCAGCACGTCGTGGAACCGCTGCCACCAGCCCGGCTGGTTGGCCTCCTCGGCCAGCGAGACGAACGCCGCCGCCTCGTCCTCCGGCACGCCGTACGTCTCCAGCAGCACCTGTACGTACGGGATCTTCAGCGCGACCTCGGCCGTCTCCATGCGCCGTACGGTCGCCGCGGCCACACGCAGCACGCGGGCGGCCTCGTCGCGTGCCAGCCCGGCCGCCTCCCGCAGCTCCTGCAGGCGTCTGCCGAGCACCACTTGACCCACGGTCGGCGCGGGCCGCCGCTCACTCACGCCACGCCTCCCCTACGCGCCGAAAGTACGGGGGCAGTGTGCCACGTTCCGGTTGGCCGTGGGGCGGTCGGTGTGGACTGCGGGCTGACGGTCCGTCGTGGTCGCTCGCGCAGTTCCCCGCGCCCCTGAGAGGGCGTTGCCATTACCCGGCAGGTAATCGACCGGGCCGCTTCTCCGCGAGAGCCTTGACGCACCGGGTTCCGGGCCGGCGCACTCCGGCCCGGAACCCGGGTCAGATGCCCGGAAACCGACCTCGACGGAGGGTGATTCGTCATGTCCGCCACCTCGCTCACCGCGCTCGCCCGGACCTCCGACCCGCAGACCGTGCTGCGCCGCTTCCTGGCCCTGGACGCGCTGGTGACCGGCGCCAATGGGCTCGCCTATCTCGTCGCGTCCGGCCCGCTGGGGCGGCTGCTCGGGGTCGACAGCACCCTGCTGCTCGCCCTCGGTGCCTTCCTCACCGTGTATGCCGCCGCCGTGGGCCTGCTCGCCATGCGTGCCCGCCCCGCCGCGCTCGGGGTGCGGGCCGTGATCGAGGCCAACCTCGCCTGGAGTGTGCTGAGTCTGGCCGCCCTCGCGCTGTGGTTGTCGCCGTCCACCGCGGGTGGCGTGTGGACGGTGCTGCAGGCGCTCACCGTCGCCGGGTTCGCCGTGCTGCAGCACATGGCCCTGAAGGTCCGTCAGGGAAGCAGCGACTGAAGGTACTTGACCGTCGCCGGGTCGGCCGGGAGCAGCGTCTCGATGGCCAGCTCGGCGACGGTCACGTCCATGGGGGTGTTGAAGGTGGAGATGGAGGAGATGAAGGACAGCACGCGGCCCTCGTGCTCGATCTGCATCGGCAGCGCGAAGTACGGGACGGGCTCGGTGGGCTCGGCGCCGGGCGTCTCCTCCGGAACCGGGTAGGCGGCCACCTCCTCGTACAGCTTGCGCAGCGGCTCGGAGCGGTGCAGCGCGATCTGCCGCTCCATCTGCGCGAGGAGATGGCCGCGCCACTCGCGCAGGTTGCGGATGCGCGGTGCGAGGCCCTCCGGGTGCAGGGTCAGGCGCATCGCGTTCAGCGGGGGCTCGAGCAGATGCTCCGGGATGCCGTCGAGGATCATGAGGATGCCCCGGTTGGCCGCGTGGACGTTGTACATCGCGTCCACCACGAGAGCCGGGTAGGGCTCGTAGCCCTGGATCAGCTGTTCCATGCCCGCGCGCAGCGCGTCCAGCGCCGGGTCGTCCAGCGGGGTCTCCGGATAGCGCGGGGCGTAGCCTGCGGCCAGCAGCAGCGCGTTGCACTCGCGCACCGGCACGTCCAGGTGCTCGGCAAGCCGCAGCACCATCTCCTCGCTCGGTCGCGAACGGCCCGTCTCGATGAAGCTGACGTGCCGCGCCGAGGAGTCGGCGCGCAGCGCCAACTCCAGCTGGCTGACCCGCCTTTGCTCGCGCCAGGCCCGCAGCAACGGGCCGACGCCGGGACCGGAGGGGGTGCCGGCGGGATCGGGGCTGCCGGACGGGACAATGGTCATGAGTACGACCGTAGTCGAGGAGCGAGCCGAATGAACGAGCCGTGGATGTCGTCCCTGGCGGGCGAGGCCGTGTACCGCGCCCGGGTGCGTGGCTGTCTGCTCGGCGGGGCCCTCGGGGACGCGCTCGGCTATCCGGTCGAGTTCAGCTCGCTGGAGCGGATCCGCGCCGCCAACGGAGAGCGCGGAGTGACGGGACCCCTGTTCCCCGGGGACAGCGACGTGGCCCGCATCAGCGACGACACACAGATGACGCTCTTCACCGCCGAGGCGCTGATCCAGGCCCACCGACGGGAGCGGCTCAAGGGCATCGGCGGCGCATGGGCCCTGCTGGTGCGCTGGGCGTACGAGCGCTGGCTGGAGACCCAGCGTCACCCCGGCCCCGAGCAGGCCGCACCGCCGCAGAGCGGCGCGCCCGAGGGCGGTCTGATCACCCAGGCGTGGCTGTACGCCCGACGGGCTCCCGGCAACGCGTGCGTGTCCGGGGTCGCCCAGCTGTACGCACCCGACCCCGGGCTCGCGCTCGACGGCCAGCCCGGTGAGGTCAACCCCGACTCCAAGGGCTGCGGCGCGGTGATGCGCTCGGCACCCTTCGGCCTGGTGAACTCCGCCGACGGCGCCTTCGCCATGGCCGCCCGTGCCGCCCAGATCACCCACGGTCACCCCACCGGCTACTACGCGGCCGGGGCCCTGGCCGCGATCGTGGCGCACCTCGTGGCGGGCGACTCCCTGGAGGGCGCGGTCCTGCGCACGCTACGGCTGCTGGCGCGCCACCCCGGCCACGAGGAGACGTCGGCCGCGCTCACCGAGGCCGTCGACCTGGCCGGGCACGGCGCACCCACCGCGGAGAAGGTCGAGACCCTGGGGGAGGGCTGGGTCGCCGAGCAGGCGCTCGCCATCGGGGTCTACTGCGCGCTCGTCACACCCACCGTGCGCGACGCTCTGCTGCTCTCCGTCAACCACTCGGGCGACAGCGACTCCACCGGCTCCATCTGCGGAAACCTGCTGGGCGCCCGGTACGGCGACCTCGGCCTGCCGCACGAGTGGGTGGAGCGCGTCGAGGGCCGGGCGCAGATCGCCGCGCTGGCCGACGACCTGGCGGCCGAAGGCGTGCGGCGCTGAGCCTTGGGGAACCCGTCTGACCAGGGCCGCCGCGCGCAGGCTGTGGCAGGCTGAAGACGAACCCTCCCGTGCAGGAAGGAGCGAGGCCATGCCCCTCGAACCGCTGTCGCAGAAGGAGATCGAGGACCGGCTCGCGGAGCTGCCGGGCTGGACGTCGGACGGCGACCGCATCGCCCGCTCCTACCGGCTGGCCTCGCACTTCGCGGCCACGGCGATGGTCGTGCACATCGCCCAGGTCCAGGAGGAGCTCGACCACCACTCCGACCTCATCCTCGGCTACAACACGGTGTCCCTCACCGTGAACACCCACACCGTGGGCGGCGTGACCGAGCGGGACTTCGCACTCGCCCGCAGGATCGAGGAGCTCGCCCCCGGCCACGGGGCACAGTGACGGGCGTGCTCGACTACGACAAGGAAGCCGAGCGGTACGACGCCTCACGCGGCGGCGAGCCCCGGGCGGCCGCCGCGGCCCAGGCGGTGCTGGGTCTGCTGCCGGACGGGACCCGGCGGCTGCTCGATGTCGCCTGCGGCACCGGCATCGTGACGCGGCGGCTCGCCGCCGGACGGAACGGCCTGTCTGTCACCGGCGTCGATCTCGCGCCCGCCATGGCCCGGCAGGCCGCCACCCGCCTGCCCGGCGCCGTCGTGCTCGCCGACAGCCGCCGGCTGCCGTTCCCGGGCAACCGCTTCGACGCCGTCACCAGCGTGTGGTTGCTGCACCTCGCGCAGTCCGACCAGGACGTACGGACCATCGTCGGCGAGTGCGCCCGTGTGCTGCGGCCCGGCGGGGTCTACGTCACCACGGTCGACAAGGGCGCCGCGCACAACGTGGGCAGCGACATCGACGCCGTCATGGCCTCCCGCCCGTCCCGCCCGGCCCGGGACGCGGCGGACCTCGTCGAGTCGTACGCCCTCGGCCACGGCCTGGTGCCGGCCGGCGGGGCCGGCTTCACCGGTCACGGCCAGGGCCGCAGCCCCCGCCGTACGGTGGCCGACCTGCGCCGGGGCTGGTTCGTCACCGTGCCGCCCGGCGGCACGCTCGCCGAGGGCTTCGTCGCCCGCCTGGCGAGGCTCCCGGACCAGGACCGGCCCCGGCCGGACCCGGTGTTCACGCTCCGGGCGTTCCGGAAGGCCGAGTGAAGTCCATGGTCCAGTTGGTCAGCCAGGTCTCCCCGCCGTCCATGGAGAACGCCTGCTCCCAGCGTGCCGAGGCGGCCGAGACGCCCGACCAGACGAACCGCACCTGTACGTCCTTGCCGTCGTGGACGTCGTCACCGTAGAACTCGCCGCGCTCGCCCTCGAAGCGCCCGAGCACCGGCGGGAACAGCTTGCCGGTGCGGCTGGAGGACCAGTTCAGTGACCACTGCTCGGTCGCCCGGTCGAAGAGCCGCAGCGTCAGCCCCTTCGAGCCCAGGTGCGCCATGTCGACCTCGTCGATGTTGGCGGCGCCGTCGAACAGCGGCCGGCAGCGGCTGGTCGCCGGGAACTCCTCCCAGTCGCTGTCCCGGTCGAGGAAGTCCGTGCGGCGGCGGTTGACGACGTCCCAGTCGCCGTGGAAGAAGTCGAAGTCGTGCGGGCTGCTCATGTGCGGTCTCCAGTGGTGCCGTCGGGCAGGGAATCGGCCAAGTAGGCCGTCAGATCGGGGACTTCGGGCGCGAGCAGGTGCCGCACCCAGGCGTCCCGTTCGTGCAGGATCGGCGGGAGCTCCCAGACGCAGCCGATCCACGGCAGGTCGGGCGTGATGAAGTGCGTCGGGTCGCTGTCGGGGCAACCGAGCGCCGGCTGTCCCGCCGACGCGCCCTTGAAGTGCAGGACGTTGTCCCACACCCAGCTGTAGGCGTTCAGATAGGCGCCGTCGTCGCCGCCCCGGTGCAGGACCACGAACGTCGCCGGGGGAGTGCCGTCCGGCTCCGGCAGCAGCTCCGGCAGGATCGCGTACGCCGCCTTCTCGACCTGGGGCGCGATGCCCGCCGGGTCGGCGGTGACGTGGTAGCGCTTGATGTGCCGCCCGGCCACCTCGATCGGCGGCGGTACGGTCAGCAGTTTCTCGGTGAAGGCGGGGGTCTCCGTAAGGGCCATGGCAGGACGCTATGACCGCTTCACTGACATCCTGTGTCAGTGAAGTCCAGCCGACTGGTATCCATCCTGCTCCTCCTCCAGACCCGCGGGCGGATGACCGCCGCCCAACTCGCCGAGGAGCTGGAGGTGTCCGTCCGCACCGTCTACCGGGACGTGGAGGCGCTGAGTGCGGCCGGAGTTCCGCTCTACGGCGACGCGGGGCACGCCGGCGGCTACCGCCTGCTCGACGGCTACCGCACCCGTCTCACCGGGCTCACCGCCGACGAGGCCGAGGCCCTCTTCCTCGCGGGCGCCCCGGGCCCCGCCGCCCAACTCGGCCTCGGCCCCGTCCTGGCCGCGGCCCAGCTCAAGGTGCGTGCCGCGCTGCCCGCGGAACTGCGCACCCACGCCGACCGGATCAGCGGCCGCTTCCATCTCGACGCACCCGGCTGGTACGCCGACGCGGAGGAGACGCCGTACCTCCCGGCCGTGGCCGACGCGGTCTGGAACAGCCGTGTCCTGCACGTCCTGTACCGCCGCTGGCGTGAGCCCACGGACGTGGAGCGGCGCCTGGAGCCGTACGGGCTCGTCCTCAAGGCGGGCCGCTGGTACGTCGTCGCGGGCCCCGGACCGCGCACGTACCGCGTCGATCAGATCCTCCAACTCGCGACTAGCGAGGCCGAGTTCGCCCGCCCCGCCGACTTCGACCTGCCCGCGTACTGGACGGCGTACCAGCACGACTTCCGCGACCGCCTGCGCCGGGACGAGGCGGTGGTCCGGCTTGCGCCCGGCGTGGAGCTCGCGGGGCCGGTGAGGGGTGATGCGCGCACGGAGGAGGACGGCTGGACACGGGTCACCGTCCCCATCGAGTCCGTCGACCACGCTCACGCCGACTTCCTGCGTCTCGGCACCGGCATCGAGGTGCTCCAGCCACCCGAACTGCGTGAGAGGATCGCCCGGACGGTGGCCGAACTGGCCGAGAGATACGGCAACTTCGGCACGCACGGTGGCGACTGAGGGAGCGGAACCCGTCCGTCCTCCCGAGGAGGCACGTCACGTGCAGCACCCGCGCAAGCACCGCAGACGCCGGGCCGCGTTCGCCGCGACCCTCACCACCGCAGCCCTGACCGCCGCCGGGCTCACCACCGTGAACGGCGCCGGAAC
Source organism: Streptomyces sp. NPDC055013 (assembly GCF_053608645.1). NCBI lineage: Bacteria > Bacillati > Actinomycetota > Actinomycetes > Kitasatosporales > Streptomycetaceae > Streptomyces > Streptomyces sp. NPDC055013. The sequence continues at coordinate 24,246 of NZ_JBSGVW010000057.1, read as the reverse complement.
AGCCGAGGCCGCCACCGCCCTCCAGGTCGAGAAGCTGGACCGCGGGGTGGTCAGCGTCCACACCGCCGACGGCAATCTGGTCAGCTGGCGCTGGCTCGGCACCGACCCGAACGACGTGTCCTTCAACGTCTACCGCGCCGGCACGAAGGTCAACTCGACCCCGATCACCGGCTCCACGAACTACTTCCACTCCGGCGCCCCCGAGCAGGCCGACTACACCGTCCGCGCGATCGTGGGCGGCGTCGAGCAGGGCGACTCGGTGCACGCCGTCCAGTTCCGCCCGGGCTACAAGGACGTCCCGATCAGCCCGCCGGCCGGCGGTACGACGCCCGACCAAGTGGCGTACACCTACGAGGCCAACGACGCCTCCGTAGGTGACCTCGACGGCGACGGCGCCCTCGACCTCGTCCTCAAGTGGCAGCCCACCAACGCCAAGGACAACTCCCAGTCCGGCTACACCGGCAACACCATCGTCGACGGCATCAAGCTCGACGGCACCCGGCTGTGGCGCGTCGACCTGGGCCGCAACATCCGCTCGGGCGCGCACTACACGCAGTTCCAGGTGTACGACTACGACGGCGACGGCAAGGCCGAGGTCGCCATGAAGACGGCCGACGGCACGCGGGACGGCACGGGCGCGGTGATCGGCAGCTTGTCGGCGGACCACCGGAACTCGTCCGGCTATGTACTCTCCGGCCCTGAGTACCTGACCATGTTCAACGGCGGGACCGGCAAGGCGATGGGAACGGTCGACTATGTCCCGGCTCGCGGCACGGTCTCGTCCTGGGGTGACTCGTACGGCAACCGGGTCGACCGGTTCCTCGCCGGTACCGCGTACCTGGACGGCTCCCGTCCCTCCCTCATCATGGCCCGCGGCTACTACACCCGTACGGTCATCGCCGCCTGGGACTGGCGCAACGGCGGCCTCACACGCCGCTGGACCTTCGACAGCAACTCCTCCACCAACAGCGGCAAGGGATTCGACGGACAGGGCTCGCACAGCCTGTCCGTCGGGGACGTCGACGGGGACGGCAAGGACGAGATCGTCTACGGCTCGATGGCCGTCGACGACAACGGCAACGGCCTGTGGACCACGAGGACGGGCCACGGCGACGCACAGCACTTGGCCGACCTCGACCCCGCGCATGCGGGCCTGGAGTACTTCAAGGTCTCGGAGTCGACCGGCCAGCCGGCCGAGCTGTACATCAACCCCGCCGACGGCACCGTGAACTGGAAGCTCGCCGCCTGCTGCGACAACGGCCGGGGAGTCGCCGGGGACATCTGGGCGGGCAACGACGGCGCCGAGATGTGGTCCGCCTCCGACACCTCCGTCCGCGACGAGGCCGGCGCCACCAAGGGCCGCGAGCCGTCCTCGGTCAACTTCCTGTCCTGGTGGGACGGCGACCCCGTCCGCGAACTCCTCGACGGCACCCGCATCGACAAGTACGGCACGTCCTCCGACACCCGCCTGCTCACCGGCTCCGGAGTCTCCGCCAACAACGGCACGAAGGCCACACCTGTCCTGTCCGGCGACATCCTCGGCGACTGGCGCGAGGAGGTCATCTGGCGCACGAGCGGCAACACGGCGCTGAGGATCTACTCGACGCCGCACGAGACGACCACGAAGATCACGACATTGCTCCACGACCCGATGTACCGCACAGCGCTCGCCTGGCAGAACACCGCCTACAACCAGCCCCCGCACCCGAGCTTCTTCATCGGCAACGGAATGGCTGCGGCGCCCAGGCCGACGGTCTACACACCCTGAGCTTGGGCGATTTGGCCTGACTGGAACATGAACCGGCGGCCGTCCGACCCTCCGCGACGGCCGTCGGCATCATGGTCGAGACGTGCCGGGGAGAATACGAACAAGCAGGGACGGCGGCTTGCCGATCTCAAATCGGTGAACCTTCAACCGGCCGGGATCTTTCAACATCATCCGGGGATAGCATCCGATTCCGCGCATCCCTGGGGGGACCATGACGAACGACCTTCCCGAGCAGCCCACCACTCCGCCGCTGCCCGATACCCCGCCACCGCCCGCTGAGCCGCCGGCCGCATCTGCAACCGAGGCGCCGCGGAAGAAGCCCGGCCCGCTGGTCGCCGGCCTCACCGGGCTCGCCTTGGGCGCCGGTATCGTCGGCGGCATCTGGGCCATCGTTGCCAACAGCGGGCCCGACAGGCCGCCCACGTTCACGCTGAAGGGCACCTTCACCCTCACCGAGGATGCCATCTCCACCGGCGACGACGACTGCTCGGCCAGCTACGACTCCGGCTACGACGACATTGCCGAAGGAACCAGCGTCACCGTGTACGGGGCGAAGGGCGATGTCATCGCTACCGGCGAGCTGGGCGACTCCACCTACGCCGACTACGCCTGTCTCTTCGACATTGCCGTGCCCGACGTGCCGAAGGGGGAAAAGTTCTACAAAATCGAAGTCTCGCACCGCGGCACACTCCAACTGTCCGCCAAGGAGGCGGAGAACGGTGAACTCACCGCCAGCCTCGGCTAGCTGGACACCGCTGGGGGTGGGGGGGGGTGACGCGAGGGTGCCCCCAGCCCGCTTGGCTGGGGGTGCCTCGTCATGCCCGTACGATCCGCGACTCCGAGAACTGCGGGTGACGCGGACCGGTATCGCCTACGGGCAGGATTCGTCGAACTTGACTGCGGTGAACGTTACCGGCCGCCCGTTCAGTGCGGAGCCGGCGTCCGGTGACTGCGTGCACACCTGCCAGTTCGATTCGACCAGTACCCAACGGTCGTCGCCGCTCGCGTCATCGACGGTGATCGAGGTGCCGGACTCCAGAGCTGCCCGAGCGGCCTTGACCGACTTGCCCTTGAAGTCCGGCATTTTGCCGCCCGCCGCCGACGGCGCCTTTTCCTCCTTCGCCGGGCACTTCTCCTCCAACTTCACGGCCCCGAAGTCCAGTTCCGTGTCCGTCGGCACCGATGTGCCGGCCTTGACGTTCTGGCTGCAGACCTGCCAGTTCCTGTCGAAGGCCTGCATGCGGTCCCGGCCGAGCGCGTCGTGCGAGGTGAGTGCGTAGAAGCCGAGCTCCTGTGCCTTGTCCTGCGCGGACTGCAGGCCCATGGCCACGAAGTTCGGGACGGTCGCCCTCTCGGTCTCGGCCGGTTTGTCGTCGCTCGAAGCCGGGCGGCTCGTCACGGTCGCCGACGTCGTCGGGGTGGCGCCGGCGCCGGACGACTCGCCGTCATCGGACGGTTGGCAGGCTACGACGCCGACCAGGGCGGTACAGAGCAGAGTCGCGGTGATGATGCGGGTTCGCATTGATTCCCCCGGAGTGGTGCCAGTACAGGCGGAATACCGTAGAGCACATGTGAGGGAAACGTGAACTTCCGTCGTCGGGTCGCGACGGATGAGTCGTACAACCATTCGTGTTCTTTACGGGTCCTTCACATGCGTACTGCCGAAACCTGGGGAGAACATGGTCCACCACACCCGCATCCGTCTCGCCGCCACCGCGGCGGTCGCCGTCGCCGCGCTCGGTCTGTCCGCCTGTGGCAGCGGCTCCGGCGACGAGGTCGTCGACAAGCCGAAGGCGAACGCCTCTGCCAAGGCCGGCAGCGGCAACGAGAAGGAGCCCGCCGCCGAGAAGAGCAGCGCCGCGCCCGAAGCCGAAGTCGCCAAGGTCGGCGACACGATCGCCCTGAAGGGAATGGAGAGCGGCAGCGGACTCGACGCCACCGTCGTCAAGGTCGTCGACAACGCCAAGTCCGGTGACGAGTTCTTCGCCCCCGAGTCCGGCAATCGGTGGATCGGCGTGCAGTTCCAACTCGTCAACACCGGTTCCAAGGTCTACTCGGATGCTCCGATGAACGGGGCGAAGATCGTGGACGATCAGGGCCAGCAGTTCGGGCCCGTCCTCGCCGACATCACCGCCGGCCCCTCGATGTCGTCCGACGTCCGGTTGAAGACAGGTGCGAAGACTCTGGGTTGGGTCGTGTTCGAGGTGCCGAAGGCGTCGAAGACGGCCACCGTCACCTTCGGGATGGACTCGGGCTTCGCTGAGCAGATCGGGGAGTGGAAGCTGTAGGAGTGCACGGAGGGCGCGCGCCTGCGACGGCACGCGCCCTCGGACTGCCCCCTCACTCAAGCAGCTCCGCATACGAGCCCATGGCCAACGCAATGTCCGCCTGAGCCCAGAACCGGTGATACGTGAACGACGGCACTGCCCCGCCCGCGAGATACGCCTCGATCTTCGACCAGGCCGGATCGTCCTCGTAGAACGACCGGATCGAGTCGAAGGTCGACGACGCGTCGATCGCGTCACCGTTCGGCATGGTGCCGCTCCACCCGCTCGGGACGTAGATCGCGTCGTCGAAGCGGTTGTAGTCGGCGCGGGTCTCCGGGACGGCGATGCCGAGGTCGTCCTGGTGGTTGTCCCACATGCCGTCGAGCAGCGCCTTCGCCGTCGTCGCGGCCGCAGTGTCACCCGAGCGGTCGGCGTAGTACGTCAGGGTCTTGGCGTACGCGGCCGCCACGCCGACGTCGTTGGTGTAGTCGACGACGGTGACGTGAAGTCCGTTGTTCGCGCCCGGACTTGACGGGTTCCAGGTGTCGGGTTGCCCCGACCACCGGAGCGTGGACGGGATCCGGTACGTACCGTCCGGATTGACGGTCGTCTCGGACAGCGCCCAGTCGATCCACTTGTCGAGCACGCCCTTCGCGGCCGCGTTCCCCGTCTGCTGGTAGTACTCGGCCACCCGCTCCATCGACCAGGCCTGGAAGCCGAACCACTGGTTGGACGGCGGATCGTGGTAGACGGGCTGCTGGTCGTAGTACATGCCGTAGAAGGTCGACTTCCCGGCCGGCGGGGTCGCGTACCGGCCCGCCCAGCTGTTGGTCGCCCCGCCCGCGATCGCGCCCTCGCCGGACTGCAGCCAGCGATAGAACTCCACCTGCCGCTCCAGCGACTTGGCCCAGTCCGCCTGCCCCGTCGCCGACTTGGGCTTCAGATCGGCGTACGTGCTGAGCGCATACGCGGCCATCGGGTTCTGGTAGCCGCCGTGCGCATGGCTGGAGCCGATGCGCCAGGCCCAGCCCGCCGAGGTGTCGGTGGCGCCGCCCCAGGCGTAGTACCAGGAGAGCAGGTAGTGCGAGGCGTCCTTGCCGGTGCCGGCGGGGCAGCCGGCGGGCCCCACGCAGTTGCCGATCTTCTTGAAGTACTTGTCGTACATCGCGTAGCGCAGGTAGTCGCCCATCTTCGCGGCCTTCGCCACGGTCGCGGAGATGTCACCCCCCTTGCCTTGCTCGTCGGCCCACTTGTCGGCCCAGTACGCGGCCTGCACCGCACGGGCGTCGGCGTCCGGGGCGTTGGTGAACTTCCACTGCCCGGCATACGACGCGTCACCGGTGAAGAGGTCCAAGTAGCCGTTCTTTCCACCGTACTTGAACTGATCACAGGTCGGCTGAGGCACCGTCTCCCACACCGACTCCTGCGCACCGCGCTGGAAGGTGTTGATGTACGACGGCCCCGTGTCGCCCGGCCCCGCCTCGCACTTACCCGGCGAGTTGCCGTAGCCGTAGGTGTTGTCGACGTCCTGCAGCCAGTGCATGGCGTAGACGTCGTCCGTGCCGTACGCGCTCTTCAGTTCACCGGCGATCGGGTCCGAGCCGACCGGGACCGACGCGTCGAGCTTCGCCGGGTACTCGTTCGGGGTGTCGAGCTCGGGTGCGTACGTCGCCGGCTTCGAGGCGTTGTAGAAGGAGTTGGTCGGCTGGTCGGCGTGGGTCGGGATCATGTACTTCTCCATGATCTCCCAGGCGCCGTTGAACTTGGACCAGTCGCCCGTGACCTTGCCGTACATCGCCTGCAGCCAGAGAAGGTAGCTGTAGGCCTCGGACGTGGTCTCGTGGCCGTGGTCCGGCGCCTCGACGATCAGCGTCTCGATGGAGTGGTAGGGGATGCCCTCCGGCGAGAAGTAGCCGTTCGCCGGGTCGGTGATCTTGCCGTACAGCTCCAGGAAGCGGGCGTCGTACGCCTTCGTCGCCGCGATCTGGGTCGCCGTGACCGACGCTTTCGCGTGCCCGTTGGCCGTCGACTCGAAAGTCGCCGCGCCGGTACCGGAGTTGTCGGCGGTGATGGTGACCCGCTGTGCGGTGTTCCAGTTCGAGGGCGTGAAGGTGAGCGAGGCGCCGCCGGTCACCGACAGGCCCGAGTTGCCGCTCGTGCGGGCGGTTGTGACGGTGACTGCGGCCGCCGGCTGGGTCGACAGCTTCAGCTCGAATGTCGCCGTCCTGCCCTGCTGGACCGGGAGTTGGGCCGGGGTGGCCACCACGGCGGGACCCGAGGCGACCGTGATGCCGACCGGCGTGGACTCCGCGGACGCGCCGAGGCTGTCGTACCCCTTCGCGAGAAGCGAATGACTGCCCACGGTCAAGCTTGAGGCCGAGAGCGAGTACGGCGCCGTCGTGTCCGTGCCCAGCAGTGTCGTGTTGTCGTAGAACTCGACCTTGCTGATCGTCGCGCCGTCCGCGGCAGCGGCGGTGGCCGCGAGCGGGACGGCGTCGCCCTGCGAATAGACGGCGCCCGCGGCCGGGCTGGTCAGCACGGTGATGGGGGGCTGGTGGGCGCCGGTGCAGCTCGTGCCGTTGATCGCGAAGTTCGTGGGGGCGGCGTTGGCGCCGCTGTACCCGAACTGCGCGCCGGTGGTGACCGCGGCTCCGGCGGCGATCCGCCCGTTGTGGCCGGCGTTCTTCACCGTGACCGACTGGCCAGACTGGGACCAGGTGCCGTTCCAGCCGTTGCTGAGCCTCTGGTTGCCCGCGTAGCCGTACGTCAGGGTCCAGCCGTCGATGACGTCGGTGCCGCGGTTGGTGAGCGTCAGGTCCGCGGTGAAGCCGGAGCCCCAGTCATGGGTCCGGTAGTCGACACTGCACTGAACGGCCGCTGCCTGAGCGGGAGTTGAGCCCGTGCTCAGCATGGTCAGGGGGAGCGCAAGGGCCGCCGTGACGGCCGTCCAGAACCGTCGTATGGCTCTGCGTCTGCGTGGGGGATGCACGTGCTGGTTCCTCCTTGCGGCTCGGAGAAGTCAAGGCCTGAACCAGTGGGAGCGCTCCCATAGTGGAGACGGGGGTGCGAGGGGTCAAGGTGCTTGAAGAGTCGAAAAGATTCGACGCGTTCAGTTGAGCGAAAGTCAGCAACTCCCCTGTCCATCACCGTCACTTGGCGCTAGCTTCATGGACACCAGTGGGAGCGATTCCATCACTCGACGCGTCCGTCATGACGTGCCTGAGCTGTGAGGAGTCGCTCATGCGACACCCCCCGCGTTTCAGTACTTTCAGCCGTCGTCGGCACCTCCTCCTTGCTCTTGCGCGCCCTGCACGGACGGACCGTCAGCACCCGCAACCAAGAAGGAACCCGCACTCATGACTCGTACCAGAACTGCGATGCTCGCCGCCCTGGCACTGGTCGCCGGGGCCTCGGGGACCGCGCTCGCCGCGGACCCCGGCGGAATCGGCACGGCCGCCGTCCCCTGCACGGTCGACTACAAGGTGCAGAACCAGTGGGACACCGGCTTCACCGCCGCCGTGACGGTCACCAACCAGGGCGCCGCCAAGTCGAATTGGTCGGTGAAGTGGTCGTACGCCGGAAACCAGAAGGTCACCAGCGGCTGGAACGCCAGGATCAGCCAGAGCGGTGCCGCTGTGACCGCCACCAACGAGACCTACAACGGGACCCTGTCGACGGGCGGATCCGTCAGCTTCGGCTTCCAGGGCTCCTACAGCGGCACCAACGCGATCCCGGCCACCTTCACCCTGGACGGTGTGGCCTGCAACGTCGAGGACGGCTCGGGCCCCACCGACCCGACGGATCCCGACCCGACCGGCCCGAAGGTCGACAACCCGTACTCCGGTGCCAAGGTGTATGTGAACCCGGAGTGGTCCGCGAAGGCCGCCGCCGAGCCGGGCGGCAGCCGGATCGCGAACCAGCCGACCGGCGTCTGGCTCGACCGCATCGCCGCCATCAACGGTGTCAACGGCGGCATGGGTCTGCGCGACCACCTCGACGAGGCCCTGACCCAGAAGGGCTCCGGCGAACTCGTCGTCCAGCTGGTGATCTACAACCTCCCCGGACGCGACTGCGCGGCCCTCGCCTCCAACGGTGAGCTCGGCCCGACGGAGCTCGGCCGGTACAAGACCGAGTACATCGACCCGATCGCCGCGATCCTCGCCGACCCGAAGTACGCCTCGCTGCGGATCGTGACGACCATCGAGATCGACTCACTGCCCAACCTGGTCACCAACACCGGAAGCCGGCCCACGGCCACCCCGCAGTGCGACGTGATGAAGGCCAACGGCAACTACCAGAAGGGCGTCGGCTACGCGCTGGGCAAGCTCGGTGACGCGCCCAACGTCTACAACTACATCGACGCCGGGCACCACGGCTGGATCGGCTGGGACGACAACTTCGCCGCCAGCGCGGCCGTGATGAAGGAGGCGGCCACAACCGAGGGCGCCACCGTCGACGACGTGCACGGCTTCATCGCCAACACGGCCAACTACAGCGCCCTGAAGGAGAACAACTTCACCATCAACGACACCGTCGGCGGCAAGTCCGTACGCGAGTCCAAGTGGGTCGACTGGAACCGGTACACCGACGAGCTGTCCTTCGCGCAGGGCTTCCGCAACCAGCTCGTCACGACCGGCTTCAACTCCGGCATCGGCATGCTGATCGACACGTCCAGGAACGGCTGGGGCGGCAGCGCACGGCCCGCCGGCCCGGGCGCGACGACCGACGTCGACACGTACGTCAACGGCGGCCGCTACGACCGCCGCATCCACGTCGGCAACTGGTGCAACCAGTCCGGCGCCGGACTCGGCGAGCGCCCGCAGGCCAATCCCGCGGCCGGGATCGACGCGTACGTCTGGATCAAGCCGCCGGGGGAGTCCGACGGTGCCAGCCGGGAGATCCCGAACGACGAGGGCAAGGGGTTCGACCGGATGTGCGACCCGACGTACACGGGCAACCCGCGTAACGGCAACAACCTGTCCGGCGCCCTGCCGGACGCTCCGCTGTCGGGGCACTGGTTCTCGGCGCAGTTCCAGCAGCTGATGCGGAACGCCTACCCGCCGTTGTCGTAGTGCGATGAATGCGGCTGCGCGTCCGCGGTGGCTGGTCGCGCCCGCGCGGCGGAGCCGCATATGTGCAGCCCCGCGCCCCTGACGGGGCGCGGTGGTCGCCGGGGGCCGGTCAGGTCTCCTGGGCCAGGCCCCGGCGGATCGCGAACTCCACCGCCGAGTAGTTCCCGTCGGCCCGGTCCAGGTCCAGCGGCACCGCCGGATGCAGGGGTGGCTGCGCCATGAAGCGTGGGCGCGTGCCGTGGTTCGGCTGGGCGGCGTGGACCAGGAAGGGGTGGCAGAGGTAGACGTCGCCGGGGCGGCCGGTGGCGTGGGCGAGCGGGCGGTGCGCGGAGGCTTCGGCGACCTTCGGGCCGAGTTCCAGGAAGGACGCGCCGGCCTCGCCGTACGGCGCCAGCACCGGAGGTACGTCGAGATGCGAGCCGACCCGGATCCGGGTCGGGGCGTTGTCCTCGGTGACCTCGCTGAACAGGAACAGCAGGAGCAGCGCACGGCCCTTCGAGTGCACGTTCGTATGCGGGTGCTCGGCGCCGTCGGGCACGTAGCTGCCCTCGATGTGCCAGCCCGCGTCGTCCGGTTCCTCCGCGTGCGGGAACCGCAGCGGGAAGCTGCCCAGCGAGTAGCGCGACTGCCAGCGATCCTCACCCACCAGCACGTCGAAGGCCTCGTGCAGGGCGGGGGTGTTGACGGCGGCCGCGAACGGGCCCTGCGCCATGTCGTACACCCAGTGCACGGGGTCCTTCCAGGTGGTCGGGTCCTGAGGGTCGTACCCCGTCTCCCGCCACAGCAGCCGCTCACAGTGCTCGGCGACGCGCGGCGGGAAGGCGCCTGCGATCCTCACGAACCCGTCCTCGAGGAAGCGCTCCACCATCTCGTCGTCCATCCGGCCATCGTGGGCGACCCGCCATGCGGGCCGCATCCTATTTTTGCGCGCTGTTGTTGCCGTTCCGGCAACGACAGTGGCCCCGCGGCGGTGCGTCGGCGCACGCTGGCCTCATCCGAGGGAGAGGCTGACGAACATGGCGCACAACCACCACGCAGACCGGCACGCCGATCACCACCACCACGACCACACCGACGTCGACTGGGCCGAGATGGGCCCGGAGCTGGAGGCGCAGGCGGAGCTGTTCACGCCCCTCTACGAGCACACCATGGCCTGGCTGGCCAAGCGGCAGACCGAACCGGGGCTGATCGTCGACGCCGGCAGTGGCCCCGGCGTCATCGCCTGTCTGCTCGCCGACACCTTCCCCGGCGCCCGGGTCGTCGCCGTCGACGCTTCCGAGCCGCTCCTGGAGCGCGCCGGCGCGCGGGCCGGGAGGCTCGGTGTCGCCGACCGTTTCGGCACCCTCGCCGGCGAACTCCCGGACGTGCTGGACGACTTGGACTATCCCGCCGATCTGCTGTGGGTCGGCCGCACCCTGCATCATCTCGGCGACCAGCGCGCCGCCCTCGCCGCGTTCGCCGCCCGCCTCACCCTCGGCGGCACGCTGGCGCTGCAGGAGGGCGGCCTGTCGGCCCGGTTCCTGCCGCGCGACGTCGGCTTCGGGCGCCCCGGGCTGCAGGCGCGCCTCGACGTGCTGGAGGAGGAGTGGTTCGCCGCGATGCGCGCGGACCTGCCCGGCACGGTCGTGGAGACCGAGGACTGGCCCGCCCTGCTCGCCGCGGCCGGCCTCCGGCCCAGCGGCACCCGCACCTTCCTCCTCGACCTGCCCGCCCCGACCACGGACCGCGCCCGCGCCTACGTCGTCGCCACCCTGACCCGCACCCGCGACGGCATCGGCGACCACCTCGACGCCGACGACCGCGCGACCCTCGACCGGCTCCTCGACCCGGACGACAAGGCGAGCGTGTATCACCGACCGGACCTGTTCCTGCTGGCGGCGCAGACGGTCTACACGGCCGTACGGACGAAGTGACGTCGGCCGGCGCCTGCCGCTCGCTCCCCTCCGCGGTGCCTTGACTTCGAGAGCTCTCCAAGTGATGGACTCCCCTTCGTCCGTACGAGACACAGAACGACACACAGAGCGACACACAGAGCGACACACGGAACGACACACAGGGGGATCACCATGACGGACTCACCCGTCGCGCTCATCACCGGCGGCGGCAGCGGTATCGGCGCCGCGGTCGCACGGCAGCTCCTGGCGGCCGGGTACCGGGTCACCGTCACCGGCCGGGGCGAGGCGCGGCTCCGTGGCTTCGCGGAGGGGCTCGGGGATCCGGACGGTTTGCTGACGGTCGTCGGGAACGCGGCCGACTACGGCGTCGTCCAGGCGGCCGTCGAGACCACGCTCAAGGCGTTCGGCCGACTGGACACCGTCGTCGCCAACGCCGGTTTCGCGACCCATGACTCGGTCGCCGAGGGTGACCCGGCCGGCTGGACCGAGATGGTGCTGACCAACGTCCTCGGCCCGGCCCTGCTGATCCGCGCGTCCGTCGACGCCCTCAAGGAGACCCGCGGCCGGATCGTCCTCGTCGGCAGCGTCGCCGGGTTCGTGCCCGGGCCGGGGAACATCTACGGGGCGACGAAGTGGGCGGTGACCGGGCTCGCCGAGAACACCCGGCGGCAGGTCACCGACTGGGGCATCGGCGTGACCCACATCGCCCCGGGCCGGGTGGAGACACCCTTCTGGGACGCCCACGGCAGTCTGCCGCCCGGGCATCTGCTGACCGCCGACCAGATCGCCGACTCGGTGGTGTGGGCCGTCCGGCAGCCCGACGGTGTGGACGTCAACACCGTCGTCGTACGGCCGCTCGGACAGCCCAACTGACCTGATCCCCGGATCGGTCACCCGGAATCAGCTGCCCCCGACGAACTCCTTCGCCAGCTTCTCGCCCAGCGTGGCCGCCGCGCTGTGGTTCTCGATGGGCGAGACCTGCGAGTTCCTGAAGAGGATGTACGTCACGCCGGAGGCGGCCCCGCCGGCGGCCGGGTCGGGGTCGATGCCGAGGGCCTCGGCGGCGGCGTAGGAGGCCTCGCCGATGATCTGCTGCGGGCCGGTGTCGCCGACCACGGCGTACAGGACCTGGTCGTCGTGGACGACCGCCGCCACGCCGCCGCCCTTGATGCCGGCGGCGCGGTAGTCCCAGGTGACGCTGGGACTCGGGACGACGACGTACGGCAGTGTGTCGGACCGCAGGGGCTTGCCGTCGGACTGGTGGAACGCCGTGTCCGGGAGGAACCAGGGGTCGGTGGTCTCGTTGCAGTTGTCGGTGCGCTGGCCGTCGCAGTCGATGTCCATGTCGGCCGTCCAGAACACGGCACCCTTCGTGCCGCAGACGGGGATGGAGGCCGCGGTCGCCTGGTCGGTGCGGTACCTGCCGTTGGAGATCTGCGAGCAGGACGTCACCTTCGCGAGCAGGTCGGCCGCGCTCACGGCGGCTTCCTCGGGGTCCGCCGGCCGGGCGTCCGCGGGGAGCGCCGCGGTGGCCAGCAGCGCGGCTCCGGCGGCCGCTGCGAGGGTCAGTCTTCGGGTGCGCACGGTGGAGGGGGCCCTTCCGTCGGGAGAGTTTCCTTACTGATGGCTGATTGCGACGCCATGCCCCCAGTAGAAGACTGGACCTAGCGAAAAGTTCGCATATGCCCGGATGTCCGGGAGGTGTCATGTTCGTACGCGCTGTCTACACGACCGGTGATCCCGCGAAGATCGACATGGCCATCAGAGCGATGAACACAGAGGGGCGCGATCTGCTGGAGGACCGTCCGGGCTACCGGGGAGCGAGTGTCTTCGTGGACCGGGTCCTCGGGAAACTGCTCGCAGCGAGCTGGTGGGAGTCGGAGCAGGCCCGTGCCAACAGCGACGAGGTGCTGCGCGAGCGGCGGTCGGCGATGCTGGAGCCGTTCGCGGGGACCCTGGCGGTCGAGAACTACGAGGCGCTGGTCTTCCATCAGGTCCGGCAGCCACAGGCGGGCGGCGGACTGCGGCTCACCAGGCTGGAGTTCGACCCGATGGACACGGACCTGCTCGCCGACACGTTCCGGGCGACGGTGGTGTCCAAGCTGGAGACGCTCCCCGGGCTCGCCAGGGCGTCCCTGATGGTCGACCGGGAGCGCGGGCGCGGGATCGCCGGAGCGATCTTCGTCGACCAGACGTCCCTGGCGGCGTCCCGAGCCGGTCAGGCGGGGGCCCGGCACGAGGGCGCGGCCAAGGCGCATGCGTCCGTGATCGGGCTGGAGGAGTTCGAGGTGGTCCACACCGACGTGCGCGGTGACTGAAGTCGGTGACCGGGGTGACACGTACGCGTCCGCCCGCCGCTCATACAGCTGAGCGGCGGGCGGAGTGCCGTACGGAAACGGACGTCAGGCGTCGAACGTCGCCGGGTCCGGGCCGATGCGCCGGTCCTCGTTCAGCGCGCTGATCGCCGCGAGGTCCTCGTCGTCCAGGCTGAAGTCGAAGACCCCGATGTTCTCCTTGATCCGCGACGGCGTCACGGACTTCGGGATCACGACGTTGCCGAGCTGCAGGTGCCAGCGCAGCACGACCTGCGCCGGGGTGCGGTCGTGCTTCTGCGCGATGGCGACGATCGCCGGAACCTCCAGCAGACCCTTGCCCTGGCCGAGCGGCGACCAGGCCTCGGTGGCGATGCCCTGCTCGGCGTGGAACTCGCGGGAGGCGTGCTGCTGCAGATGCGGGTGCAGCTCGATCTGGTTGACCGCGGGGACGACCGACGTCTCGTCGATCAGCCGCCGAAGGTGCTCCGGAAGGAAGTTGGAGACACCGATCGCGCGGACGCGACCGTCGGCGTGGAGCTTCTCGAACGCCTTGTAGGTGTCGACGTAGGTGTCCCGGGCCGGCAGCGGCCAGTGGATGAGGTACAGGTCGACGTGGTCCAGGCCGAGCTTCTCCAGTGACACGTCGAAGGCGCGCAGCGTGGCGTCGTAACCCTGGTCGCCGTTCCAGAGCTTGGTGGTGACGAAGATGTCCTCGCGGGGGACGCCGGAGGCGGCGATGGCCTTGCCGGTGCCCTCCTCATTGCCGTAGATCGCCGCTGTGTCGATGCTGCGGTACCCGGCCTCCAGCGCCGTCGCGACCGCCTGCTCGGCCTCGTCGTCCGGCACCTGCCAGACGCCGAAGCCCAGCTGGGGCATCTCGACGCCGTTATTGAGGATGATCGGGGGGACCTTGCTGCTCACGAGCTCTTGATCCTTACGGTTGTCGTCAGGTGGTACTCACCATCGTCAACGATCACGGGCGCCCATGCATTCCGGACCGGAGAAAAAGGCGGGACTCACGCCTGGTACAACGCGTCGACCTCGCCCGAGTACGCGTTCTCGATCGCCTTGCGCTTCAACTTCAGCGACGGCGTGAGCAGTCCGTGCTCCTCGGTGAACGGCTGGGCGAGGATCCGGAACGTGCGGATCGACTCGGCCTGCGAGACAAGGGTGTTGGCGGCGACGACCGCGCGCCGCACCTCGGTCTCCAGGTCGGCGTCGCGGACCAGTTGGGCCGGGGTCATCTGGGGTTTGTCGCGCATCATCAGCCAGTGCTCGACGGCCTCCTGGTCGAGGGTGACCAGGGCCGCGATGTACGGGCGGTCGTTGCCGACGACGATGCACTGGGAGACCAGCGGGTGGTCGCGGACGCGCTCCTCCAGCACACCCGGCGAGACACTCTTGCCGCCGGACGTGACCAGGATCTCCTTCTTGCGGCCGGTGATGGTGAGGTAGCCGTCCTCGTCGAGGGACCCCAGGTCACCGGTGGCCAGCCAGCCGTCGTGCAGGGCCTCGTCGGTCGCCTTCTGGTTGTTGAGGTAGCCCTGGAAGACGTTGCCGCCGTGCAGCCAGACCTCGCCGTCGTCCGCGATGTGCACGGTCGTGCCCGGGATGGGCTGCCCGACGGTGCCGTAGCGGGTGCGATAGGGCGGGTTGGCGGTCGCGGCCGCCGTGGACTCGGTGAGGCCGTACCCCTCGTAGACGTGGACGCCGGCGCCCGCGAAGAACAGGCCGAGCCGTCGGTCCATCGCCGAGCCGCCGGTCATCGCCTGCTTGATCCGGCCGCCCATCGCGGCCCGCATCTTGGAGTAGACGAGCTTGTCGAAGAGCTGGTGCTGCATGCGCAGACCGGCCGACGGGCCGGGGCCGATGCCCCACGCCTTGGCCTCCACGGCGTCCGCGTACTTCACGGCCACCTCGACGGCCTTCTCGAAGGGGCCCGACTTGCCTTCCTTCTCGGCCTTGCGCCGGGAGGCGTTGAAGACCTTCTCGAAGATGTACGGCACGGCGAGGAAGAACGTCGGCTTGAAGGCGGCGAGGTCCGGCAGCAGGGCGGCCGCGTTCATCTGCGGCTGGTGGCCGAAGCGGACCTTGCCGCGGATCGCGGCGACCTGCACCATCCGCCCGAAGACGTGCGCGAGCGGCAGGAACAGCAAGGTCGCCGCCTCGTCGCCCTTCTTGGAGTGGAAGACCGGCTCCCAGCGCTCGATGACCGTGTCCGTCTCGTACATGAAGTTGCCGTGCGAGATCACACAGCCCTTGGGGCGGCCCGTGGTGCCCGAGGTGTAGATGATCGTCGCGATCGAGTCCGGCGTGACGGCCTGCCGGTGGCGGTGGACCACCTCGTCGTCGAGGTGGGCGCCGGCGTCGTACAGCTCCTGCACGGCGCCCGAGTCCAGCTGCCACAGCTGGTGCAGCCGCGGCAGCCGGTCGATGACCGTGGCGATCGTCATCGCATGGTCCTCGTGCTCCACGATCGCCGCCGACACCTCGGCGTCGTACAGCGTCCAGAAGCACTGCTCGGCCGAGGAGGTCGGGTAGATCGGAACCACCTGGGCGCCGATCGTCCACAGGGCGAAGTCGAAGAGCGTCCACTCGTACCGGGTACGGGACATGATCGCGACCCGGTCGCCGAACCGGATGCCGCGGGCGAGAAGGCCCTTGGCGAGGGCGAGCACTTCGTCCCGGAACTCGGCGGCGGTGACGTCCCGCCAGTTCTCGTGGTCGTCCTTGCGCCCGAGGGCGACATGGAGCGGGTCCTCCTGGGCATGCTGGAAGACGACGTCGGCCAGGCCGCCCACCGGCGGTGCCAACGCCAACGGAGGGTTGGTGAACTCGCGCAAACCCCGCTCCCCGCTCCGAATGGCCTCGGCTGACGCTCCGCGCAGCGCCGTGAAAGCTACCCCACCCGCGTTTCGGACGGGAGGGGGCCGGAAATCGCCGGGCGCTCGGGTATGCACTGGTCAGCGTCGGAAAATGCGCTCACATGGGGAAGGGTCGGACAGAAAACTGACGGTTGAGTAAGTTTCGGACCCGTAATCTCCACCGAATCTGTACGACCCGATTACCCGGTACGGGCCCTGTTGATCATGTCATCCCGTGCGTGCCGTCGTCTCCTCCGTCCCTGCCTGTGTCAGCGCGCGAGGGGCCGCAGGTGTCACCGTGGTCTTCGTCACGGGCGGCCTCCTGACCAGCGCGAGTACCAGCACTCCGGCCACGGCCGCCGTCGATCCCGCCACCACCGCGACCGCGTCGAGCCCGCCTGCGAACGCGGCGCGCAGCACGCCCTCCCCGAAGACGTCCCGCAGCGCACCGGCACCGCCGCCCGCGAGGGCGTGGGCCGCGTCCGCGGGCAGCGTGTCCTGCATCCGCGACGTCAGCACCGTGCCGAACAGGGCGATGCCCAGCGCATACCCCAGCTGCCGGAAGGTGTTCATCGCACCGCCCGCCATACCGGCCCGCTCCGGCGGTACGGCGGCCAGCGCGGCACCTGCGATACCCGGCGACACCAGCCCCGTACCGGCACCCACCAGCACCAGCCCCGGTATCAGGGCGCTCGCCGTCGACCCCGCGTCCAGCACCGCCATGCAGTACTGGCCCGCGCCGATGAGCAGCAGCCCGCCGCCGATGGTGAGCCGCGCCGGCACCCCGTGCAGCAGCCGACCGCCTGCCGCCGCGACCACGAACGACGCCAGCGACAGCCACAGGAAGACGGCCCCGCCGCGCACCGCGCTCATCCCGAGCAGGGTCTGCAACCAGATCGAGGTGTACGCCATGGCACCGAACGCCGCCGCGTTGAAGGCGAGCGCGCCCGCCATCACCCCCGAGAACGCCGGCCGCAGGAACAGCCGCGGATCCAGCAGCGGATCGGCGACCCGCCGCTCCACCACGAGAAAGCAGACCAGCGCCGACCCAGCCCCGGCGAACCACACCAGCGTCCCCGGCTCGCCCCACCCATGACTTCCGGCCCGCACGGCCCCGTACGTCAGGGCCCCGGCGAACGCCACGAACGTCACCGTGCCCGCCCAGTCGATACGACGACCGCGGGTACCCCGCGACTCCGGCACCACCCGCAGCGTCAGCCACACCGCGGCCACGCTCACCGGCAGATTGACGTAGAAGATCCACCGCCAGCCCGGCCCGTCGGTGAGCAGCCCGCCGGCGATCGGCCCCACCGCGGCAGCCGCCCCACTGACCGCGCCCCAGACGCCGAGCGCGACCGACCGCCGCCTGCCCTGGTACACACTGCCGAGCAGCGGCAGCGTCGTGGCGAACATGGCCGCGGCGCCGATGCCCTGCAGTCCCCGGGCGGCGACCAGCATCCCCGGACCGGTCGCGAGGCCGCACAGCAGTGACGCCGTCGCGAAGACGACGACACCCGCGACATGCACGCGCCGCCGTCCCAGCACGTCGGCCGCGGCCCCCACGCCCAGCAGCAGCGCGGCCAGGGCCAGCGCGTATCCGTCCATGACCCATTGCAGATCGCTCAGCGACGCATCCAGCGCCCGCGCCATGTCCGGCAGCGCGACGATCGCGATCGTCACGTCCAGCAACAACATGAACGTGCCCAGGCACACTGCCGTGAGCGGCCCCCAAGTACGCATGTCCTCATCCCCTTCTGCGTGCATTGCGTATGCCTCCGTACGATGAGAGGCGAGCGGCCGATCACCGCCCTGTGAGGTGCCCAGGCGCCGGAACCCGACAGGAGATGCTGCCGTGAAGATGGAATCCGACATCTTCGACGAGCTCGATCTGCAACTGCTCGACGCGCTGGAGGTGAACGCGCGGGCGTCGTTCGCCCGCCTTGGGGAGGTGCTCGGCGTCTCCGACCAGACCGTCGCCCGCCGCTACCGCCGCCTGTGCGCCGAGGGCGGCCTCCGGGTCGTCGCCGTGCGTGACGCCGTGCGCCTCGGCCAGGACCAGTGGACGCTCCGGCTGCGCTGTGTCCCGGACAGCGCCCAGGCCATCGCGGACGCCCTCGCCAAGCGGCCCGACACCAGCTGGATCGGCATCGCCTCCGGCGGCACCGAGGTCATTTTCGGCACCCGTCCGCGCAGCCCGGGCGACCGGGACGACCTCCTGCTCGGCAAGCTGCCGCGCACGCCGCGCGTCCTGGAGATCCGGGCCCACCAGCTCCTGCACCGCTTCTACGGCGGGCCGACGGGCTGGCTCAGCAAGTTCAGGATGCTCACCGACGACCAGAAGGCCGCGTTGCGCAACGGCCCCGTCGCCGCCGGACCGGCCCGCATCGACCCGGAGGACGAGCCTCTCGTCGCCGTGCTGGAGCGCGACGGACGTGCCGGCCACCCCGAACTCCAGCGCGCCACGGGCCGTTCGGAGTCCGCGGTCAAGCGCCGCCTCACCGCGCTGCTGGCGTCCGGGGCGGTGTACGTCGACGTGGAGTACAACTCCGAGACCATCGGCTTTCCGGTCGGCGCCGTCCTGTGGATCACCACCACTCCGGCGGCCCTGACCGCGGTGGGCGACGCGCTCGCCACCCACGACGAGATCGCCCACGCGGCGGCGACGGCGGGGCCGTGCAGCATCGTGGCCACGGCGGTGGTGCGGAACACGGCGGACCTGTACGCGTATCTGAGCGGGCCGCTCGGGCGGCTGGAAGGCGTACAGCACGTGGAGTCGTCGGTGTTCCTGCGGCGTGTGAAGCAGCTGACGTATCAGCGCCCGCCGCGCTGAATCGTCCCGCGCCCTAACGGCGGTGCAACCGGTCCCCGCCCGCCAGAAGCGCCCCCGCCAGCGCGTCCGCGGCCCCCTGCGCCGCCGTCCGGCGCCGGCCGTGCACCAGCACGAAGTCGACCCGTCCCAATTCGGGCAGCCCGGACCGGTCGGGCACCCGTACCAGGCCCGGCGGAATCAGGCCCCGGGAGTGCGCCATCACACCGAGCCCGGCCCGTGCCGCCGCGATCAGTCCGTTGAGGCTGCCGCTCGTGCACACGATCCGCCAGTCACGCCCCTGCCGCTCCAGCGCCTCCAGCGCGAGCGCCCGGGTGATGCCCGGTGGCGGATAGACGATCAGCGGCACCGGACGGTCCGGCTCCAGGCGCAGCCGCTCCGCGCCGATCCACACCAGCCGGTCGTGCCAGACCAGGTCGCCCCGTCGGTCCTCGGGCCGCCGCTTGGCGAGCACCAGGTCCAGCTTCCCGGCTTCCAGTTGCTCGTGCAGGGTGCCGGAGAGTTCGACCGTCAGTTCCAGGTCGACCTCGGGGTGGTCGTGGCGGAAGCCCTCCAGGATCTCCGGCAGCCGGGTCAGCACGAAGTCCTCGGACGCGCCGAAGCGGAGCCTGCCGCGCAGCCGGGTGCCGGTGAAGAACGCCGTCGCCTGCTCGTGCACCTCCAGGATCCGCCGGGCGAAGCCGAGCATCGCCTCGCCGTCCTCGGTCAGCTCCACGGAGTGCGTGTCCCGGGTGAACAGCGGCCGCCCGGTGACGTCCTCCAGGCGGCGCACGTGCTGGCTGACGGTGGACTGGCGCAGCCCGAGGCGGCGGGCGGCCTGAGTGAAGCTCAGGGTCTGCGCCACCGCGAGGAACGTGCGCAGCTGGGACGGGTCGTACATGACCCGAGCCTAGCGCGGGTTATCGCGGAACGTGATGACAGTCAGAGTGGTATGCCGGATTCCCGATCGCTGATCGCCGGAGGACGATGGAGAGGGCACGTCCGTGCCGGGAACCCGAAGTTCAGCGAAGCGACAGCCAGTACGACAGCGAAGTAGTGGAGCACAGTGAAACGCCTGCAATGGCCGCGTTGGATGCCGATCGACCCGTACATCCTGCTGCTGCTCGGGACCGTGGGCCTCGCGGCCCTGTTCCCGGCGCGGGGGACGGCCTCCGATGTGGCGTCCGGTGCCTCCACGGCCGCGATCGCCTTCCTGTTCTTCCTCTACGGCGCCCGCCTGTCCACACGTGAGGCGATGGACGGCCTGAAGCACTGGCGGCTCCATGTCACCGTCCTGGCCTGCACCTTCGTCGTCTTCCCGCTGCTGGGGCTGGCGGCGCGCGGACTTGTCCCGGTGTTGCTGACGCACCCCCTCTACCAGGGCCTGCTCTTCCTCACGCTCGTCCCGTCGACCATCCAGTCGTCGATCGCCTTCACCTCGATGGCCCGCGGCAACGTGCCCGCGGCGATCTGCGCGGGCTCCTTCTCCTCGCTGGTGGGCATCGTCATCACCCCGCTCCTCGCGGCGGCCGTGCTCGGCGGCAGCGGGGGCGGCTTCTCCGCCGACTCGGTGGTCAAGATCGTGCTGCAGCTGCTGGTGCCGTTCCTCGCCGGGCAGTTGCTGCGCCGCTGGATCGGCGGCTTCGTCACCCGGCACAAGAAGGTCCTCGGGCTCGTCGACCGCGGCTCGATCCTGCTGGTCGTCTACACCGCGTTCAGCGCGGGCATGGTCCAGGGCATCTGGCACCAGGTGAGCCCGATACGGCTGGGCGGGCTGCTCGCCGTCGAGGCGGTGCTGCTGGCCGTGATGCTGCTGCTGACCTGGTACGGCGCCAAGGCGCTGCGCTTCGACCGCGAGGACCGCATCGCGATCCAGTTCGCCGGCTCGAAGAAGTCCCTCGCCGCAGGGCTGCCCATGGCGAGCGTGCTGTTCGGCGCGCACGCCTCGCTGGCCGTCCTTCCGCTGATGCTGTTCCACCAGATGCAGCTGATGGTGTGCGCGGTCATCGCCAAGCGCCGGGCCCGCGACGCCGAGGCCCGCGAGGCCGAGGGCGCCGCCCCCGAGCCGGTCACCGCGTCTGCGCCACCCGCAGCGTCACGAACCTCGGTCGGTACAGGGACACGTTCCGGCTGAGCTGCGCCGCCGCGCCGCCCGTCTCCAGCCAGTTCACGTCGTAGCTCAGAACGAGGCGTCCGTCGTCGCTCAACTCGGGGTGCGTCTGCGGGTTGTAGGCGGCGACCTGGCCGCCCTGCGGCAGCGCCGGGCTGAAGTCCTTCGTCGGCCCGTGCCAGGGGCCGGCGGGGGAGCACGCCCAGTACGACGTGACGGTCGTCAGCCCTTTCGTGCCCGCGGCCATCGTGAACAGGACGTACGTGCCCCGCACCCGCACCACCGAGAAGGCACTCCCCACCCCCGTGCGCTGCCCGTCCCCGAGCACCTCACGCGGCCGGGCACCCGACGCGGCCCACTCGGATCCGTTCCAGTACCGCCAGGCACCCGGCTCGGCGAGCCTGCCTTCGGGCACGCGCGCCACGTAGGCGTTCGAGGCCGGCCGGGACGCGGCCTGTCCGTCGTCGCCGCCGAAGACGTACGTCCAGCCGTCCTCCTCGACCAGCGTCGTCCCGAACAGGACACGCCGGGAGGGATCCGGCACCAACTGCTGGTCGAGGACCTCCACCACCGACTCGACCCGCAGATCGGGCAGCGTGAGCGTGGCGACCTCGGTGGCGGTGGGCACGCCGAAGATCCAGGGCGGCTGCCCGGCCGCGCGCACCCACAGCAGCACCCGCAGCACCCGCTCCGACGAGCCGGGGGAGCGGGGCTCGACGCGGGCCGCGACCGGCCAGCGCCACTGGTTCGGCGCGGGGTCGGGGAAGAGCGGCGTGGCCAGCGTGCGCTCCAGGCGCCCGTCGCGCATGACGACCGCCGAGTTGCGCACCAGGGGAGCGGTCGCCTCCCGCCAGGTGTGGGACTCGCCGAACGGGTTGGGCGGCGAGTACACCTGGCCGAGGTAGGTGTCCGAGAACAGCCACAGCAGGCGGCCGTCCGGCAGCCGTACCGAGTGCGTGCCGTCGCCGCCGGTCCAGTCGTCGGTGCGGGACGGGTTGTCGCCGTACCGGGCGAACTCGCCGGTGAGCCCGTCGTCGGCGGACCAGGCCGCGACCGAGTGCGGGGCGCACGCGCCACCGCCCTCCCGTTCGCCGTCGTCCGGGAGGGCGGTGAGCAGCACGGCCGCGAGAACCAGGGCCAGCAGTATGCCGAGGCCGGTTCCCGTGCGCTGCCGTGCTCGTGTGTCGTCGGGCACGCCCGGGACGTTAGTGGCCTCAGCGCACTTGGTCCATGGGCAGCCACAGGACGGTGTCGGAAGTGGCCGAAGTCCTGCCGGTCGTGCGGGCCCGTGCCGCGGCGGTCAGCTCCGAGTCGCCGAGCGCCCGGTTCCACACGTGGACGTCGTCGATGGCGCCGGTGAGGAACGCCCTGCTGTCCATGCGCTGGCCGACATGCACGCCGAACGGCGAGTTGCGGCTGACCGAACCGGCCACGTCCGTGGTGCTGATGGCCCTGCCGTCGACGAACAACGTCAGCCGGCCGCCGCCCCGCCGCAGCGCGAGGTGGTGCCACTGGCCGTCGTTGTGGGCGTCCCCGGCCCACACGGACGCCGTGCGGACCGTCCCGAAGCCCTCCCGGGTGGTGATCAGGCCGCGCACCCGGTCGCTGTCCGGCTCGCCACGCAGCCAGATCTGGGGCTGGGTGCTGCCGATCCCGCCCATCCACAGGAACGGCTGTTCGCCGGAGGCCGCGGAGTAGCGGAAGAACAGCGAGACCGTGAACTCGCCGGTGCCGAGCGGGAGTCGGGACCGGTACGGCAGCCGTACGGCGTCGTTGTCGCCGTCGAACTCGAAGGCGTTGCCCAGCACACCGTCCGTCACCTCGGGGCCGCCGAGGACGCTCGCGCGGGGTGCGCCGGGGGCGAGGTCCACGGTGGTCGGATCGGCGCCGCGCCGCGGTCCCAGCCAGTCCTCGTTGAAGCGGGCGAAGCGGATCTCGTCGCGCGCGTCGACGGCCCCGCCCTCGTACATCAGGCCCACCGTGGACGCGTCCACGTCCACCATGTCGGAGTAGCCCGACCAGTCCTTGGTGACGACCTTGCCGCGGTCCGCGCTGTCCCAGGTGGCGCCGCCGTCGTACGAGGACCTGACCATCATGGTCCGCCGGCGGTCCGGGTCGCCGGGGGCGGACAGCAGCAGCCGGTTGCCCAGGCGGAGCGTGGCGCCCTGGACCTGGGGCGTGTAGAGGTCCGGAAGGTCGCGGAACGGGCCGGTGAAGGTGGTGCCGCCGTCCTGGCTGTACGTCTGGCTGCGATGGCCGAGATCGGTGCCGTCCTGTTCCCTGCCGCTGATCAGGATCGTGCCGTCCGCGCGCTCGGTGAGGGTCACCTCGGACGGCTTCTGCCGGTAGGTGCCGTCGGCCGCGGAGATGGGCCAGGAGTCGGTGGCGCCGACCTTCCAGGTGGTGCCGCCGTCGTCGCTGACGATGAGCGCGGCGTGGTTGGCGCTGACCCGACTGCCGTCCCAGGTCTCGGTGTTGACGCCGAAGACGAGACGGCCGGCGTGCTTGCCCTTGGTGAGCTGGATGCCGTGCACCGGGCCGGTGGCATACCAGGAGTTCCACTCCTTGGGCAGTATCTGGTCGCTCAGATCGCGCGGCGCCGACCAGGTCGCGCCGTCGTCGTCGCTGTACTGCAGATGAGGGGTGCGATCACACGGCACGGTGCAGCTGCCGCTGTCCGTGCGGCCCGTGTTGTACGTTTCCGCCAGCAGGATGCGGCCGGTTTCACGGTCCACGATCGGTGCCGGGTTGCCGTGCGTGTCGCCGGCGCCCTCGTTGACGACCTGGAGCGGCCCCCAGGTGCGGCCGCCGTCCGTCGACCGCTTGAGCACGATGTCGATGTCGGCGGCGTCGCCGCAGTTGAGCACGCGCCCTTCGGCGAACGCCAGCAGCGTGCCGTCCTTGGACTTCACGATCGCCGGAATGCGGAAGCAGGCGTACCCGGGATCCTGGGACGCCTTGAAGAGGACCTGCTGCTCGAACGACGGTGTCCTGGTGGCCGGTTGGGACTCGGCCGGACTTAACGTCGCGGCCGGGGGCGGGGTGGGGGAGGGCGCGGAAAGGGGGGCGCTGGGGCGGGGGGGGAGACTGGAGCGCAAGGTTCGGGCCGCCCCGTCCTACTGGGGTGCTTAGTGCAGGGGTGCCAAACA
>NZ_JBSGVW010000056.1:0-41020 GCF_053608645.1 Streptomyces sp. NPDC055013 | reverse complement strand
CGCCCCCAGACCCCCGCCATCGGCCTGGACGGCTCGTCCTCAAACGCCGGACGGGCTGAATTTGCCTGGACCGGCGCCAAAAAGATCCCTCAGACGCCTGGCCCTCAGATGTAGTCCTCCAACCGGCCCACCGTCAGGTCCCGCTCCTGGATCTCCCGCAGCAGCTTCGTCGTCCGCTCCCTCAGACTCAGTCCCGCCGGCTCGGCCGACGGGACCGACACGATGTCCCCGGCTCGCAGGCGTCCGGGGCCGTGCGCGTACGTCAGTTCGCCGTCGCCCTCCATGGCCGCCCGCCACAGCACGACCGCCGTCACCCCGCAGTGGGCCGCGGCACGGAGCGTGGTCGTGTCGTACGTGCCGTAGGGCGGGCGGAAGAGGCGGGGGCGGATGCCGAAGCGGGCGCGGAGCTTGTTCTGCTGGCCGCAGATCTCGGCGCGCTGGCCGGCGTACGGCAGGCCGCGCAGGGCGGCGTGGTCGAGGGTGTGGTTCTGGATCGACGCGCCCACCGAGCGCAGGCGCGCGAAGTGGCCGTAGCCCGGGCCCACCACGCTGTCCGTGAGGAACATGCTGACGGGCAGCCGTAGTTCACGGACCATGTCGACGAAGCGGGGGTCCTTCTCGGCGCCGTCGTCGTAGGTGAGGAAGACGACCTTGTCGCGGGTGGGCGCGCGGTGCACGACGGGCAGTGGGTGGCCGCCGGGCGGCCCGAGCCGCAGCCGACGGCCGGGCGGGGGCGGGGCGAGTGGGGTGGTCAGGCCCCAGCGGCGGTACGGCTGTGTCGGGTGCGTCGGGCTGTCCGCCGACCGTGTGCTGTGGGCCGCCCTGTCACCCGGCTTCGCCCCGCCGGGGCCGACCGGGCCGGCCGGCTGCGCGCACCCGGCGAGAAGCAGGGAAGCCGGCACCGCGAGCGCCACGGCCCACAGACCGGGCGTCCGCCTCACAGGTAGTCCTCGAGCCGGGCCACCGCGAACCCCTCGGCCGTCACCTTGTTCAGGAACCGGCGGATCATGTCGGGCATTGTGCCCTTCCAGTCCCCCCTGCCCCGGAAGTGCGTGAGGACGATGTCACCCGATCGGATCTTCTGGTCCCACTCGCGGTACTCCCAGTGGTCGACGAAGACCTCCTCGTTCCACAGCGGGACGTACTCGATGCCGCACGACTTCGCGGCGCGCAGGCTGTCCTTGTCGTAGTTCCCGAAGGGCGGGCGGAAGAGCAGCGCGGGCTTGCCGAAGCGCTCCTCGATGACCTCCTGCATGCCGCAGATCTCGTACTGCTGGCGGCGGTAGGAGAGGGCCGGGAGGTAGGGGTGGTGGAGGGTGTGGTTGTTCAGGGCCACGCCGCTGCGCTGCATCCGCTTGAAGTAGCCGTAGTCGTCCTTGATCACGTAGTCGCTGAGGAAGGCGGTGTACGGCACCTGCAGGTCGTCCATCATCCGCAGGAAGACGGGATCCTTCTCGGCGCCGTCGTCGATGGTGAGGAAGACGACCCGCTGCTTGGTGGGGATGGTCGTGAACACCGGCGGGAGACCGAGTTCCTCGTGCCCGTCGACCTCGAAGCCCTCGCGCGTGGTGATCTTCGGCTTGGTGGCGGGTGGGGGCGGGGGCGTGAGCGGGATTCTCGGCAGGCCCCAGCGTTTTGCGGCGGCGGCCCGGGCGGCGACGGACTGCGCCGACTTGAACTTCTTCGGGTGGGCGCCGGGGGTGTTCCCGGCCTGCGGGCCCGCGCTGGTGGCCGGGGGCGGCGCCTTGAGGGGCTGCCGGCTCGGGGTGGGGTGTGCGGGCCCGGACGCGCCTGTGCCCGCCGGTGCGCAGCCCGCGGCGATTGCGGCGACGGCGAGCACGGCGACCGCTCCGCGGGCCCGTGAACCTGCCGCCGCCCGGCCGCGCCGCCCTACGGGTGCCCCATTGGGGCTACTTTTGTCATTTTGTACTACTAGTCGCATGGTGCGGGATCTTGGCAGGCGCCCGACCCGAAGCCGGGCCGACACCGCCGTGGCGAGACGCACCATCCACCGACTGGCCCACAGTGAGCGGCCGGTCCACCGGCTGGCGGACAATGACCCGGTGAACGACCTCGCCGCCTTCTTCTCCCTCCGCACCCCCGAGGGCCGCACCCTCCTCGACGCCGTACGCGAAACCGACCCCGCCGACGAACTCGCCGTCGCCACCCGGCTGCGCCGCGAGCACCCCGCCGAGCTGGTGTCGGCGGCGCTCGGGCAGGCGCGGCTGCGGCAGCGGGCGGTGGCGAAGTTCGGGGCGGTGGACGCGGGGCGGATGTACTTCACGCCGAACGGCGTCGAGCAGTCGACGCGGGCGAGCGTCGCGGCGTACCGGGCCGGCCGGATGAAGGAGCTGGGGGTGGGCTCGGTCGCCGACCTGTGCTGCGGGATCGGGGGCGACGCGATCGCGTTGGCGCGGGCCGGGATACGGGTGCTGGCGGTGGACCGCGATCCGGTGACGGCGGCCGTGGCGCGGGCGAACGCGGAGGTCCTCGGTCTGACCCGCCTGATCGAGGTGCGGGAGGCGGACGTCACCGAGGTGGACGTCTCCGGCTACGACGCCGTGTTCGTCGACCCCGCCCGACGGGGCGGCCGCGGCAGGATCTTCGATCCCGAGGCGTACTCGCCGCCGCTGTCCTGGGCCGTCGAGACGGCCCGCAAGGCACCCCGTGCCGCGCTGAAGATCGCGCCCGGCATCCCGCACGAGGCGATCCCGGCGGAGGCCGAGGCCGAGTGGATCTCGGACGGCGGGGACGTGAAGGAAGCGGTGCTGTGGTTCGGGACCGGCCCCGGGGCCGTTCGGGCCACCCTGCTGCCGGGACCGCGCTCCCTGCTCTCCCGAGGTCTCCCCGACCCCGAAGTCCGGCCGATCGGACGGTACTTGTACGAGCCGGACGGCGCCGCCATCCGCGCCCACCTGGTCGCCGAGGTCGCGCAGCAACTGGACGGCGGCCTGATCGACGCGACCATCGCGTACGTCACGGCGGACGAGCTGCGCCCGACGCCCTACGCCGCGGCGTACGAGATCACCGATCAACTCCCCTTCAACGTGAAGAAGTTGAAGGCACTGCTGCGGGAGCGCGAGGTCGGCGTCCTGACCGTGAAGAAGCGCGGGTCGGCGGTCGAGCCGGAGGAGTTGCGCAAGAAGGTCAAGCCTCAGGGGCCCAACGCGGCGACCGTGTTCCTGACCCGGGTGGCTGGCGCGCCGACGATGCTGGTCGGGCGGCCCGCGTAGTCAGCCCTCGTCGCCGGCCGCTCGCTTCAGCAGCATCTCCCGCTCCCGCTCGTTGCGCGTCAGCCGCGCCGCCCGCTCGAACTCCGCCCGCGCCTCATCCGTACGGCCGAGACGCAGCAGCAGATCGCCGCGCACGCTCGGCAGCAGGTGATAGTCCCGCAGTGCCGGTTCGGAGGCGATCGCGTCGACGATCTCCAGCGCGGGCTCCGGCCCCTGCGCCATCGACACGGCGACCGCGCGGTTCAACTCGACCACGGGGGACGGGGAGCGGGCGGACAGCAGGCCGTACAGGGTGGCGATGGTCTTCCAGTCGGTCTCCTCGTAGGAGTACGCGTGCGCGTGGCAGGCGGCGATCGCGGCCTGGAGGGCGTACGGCCCCGGCGCTCCCGTGGCGGTGGCGCCCGCGCGGTCCAGCGCTGCGATGCCGCGGGCGACGAGCATGCGGTTCCAGCGGCCTCGGTTCTGCTTCTCGAGGAGGATCGGCTCGCCGGACGGGCCGGTGCGGGCCGTGGTGCGGGACGCCTGGAACTCGAGAAGGGAGGTCAGGCCGTGCACCTCGGGCTCCTTGGGCATCAGTCCCGACAGCACGCGGGCCAGCCGCAGCGCGTCCTCGCACAGCGACGGGCAGCCAGTCGTCGCCGGCCGTGGCGGCGTACCCCTCGTTGAAGATCAGGTAGATGACGTCCAGGACCGAGCCGAGGCGGGCCGCGCGGTCGGGGCCGTACGGCACCTCGAAGGCGACGTTCCTGGTCGCCAGGGTGCGCTTGGCGCGGACGATCCGCTGGGCGACCGTGGCCTCCGGTACCAGGAACGCCCGGGCGATCTCCGGCGTCGTCAGCCCGCCGAGGAGACGCAGGGTGAGGGCGATGCGGGCTTGCGGCGACAGCACCGGATGGCATGTGGTGAAGACCAGCCGGAGCAGGTCGTCGTCGATGTCGTCGGGGTCGTGGAGGGCGGGCGGCTCCTCGGGCGGTGCCGTCGTCTCCAGGTCGCGGCCGATCTGCGCGAGCTTGCGGGCGTAGTTCTCCCGGCGCCGGATCAGGTCCACGGCACGGTGCCTGGCGGCGGCCATGAGCCAGGCGCCGGGGTTGCCGGGGACGCCGTCGCGGGGCCACTGCTCCAGCGCGGCGACCAGCGCGTCCTGCGCGAGTTCCTCGGCGATCCCGACGTCGCGGACCACCCGGGCGACGGCGGCGATCACGCGAGGAGACTCGATGCGGAAGACGGTCTCGATGGCGCCGTGCGGGTCTGCGGTGGGCTGCGGAGTCACAGCCCACCATGCAACACCCGTACGGCCGGGTATCCAAGGAGGGCGGATCAGCCCTCGGCGATCTCCCGCACCTCGCAGGTGACCTGCCAGCCCTCCCCGTGGACCTTCACGAACCGCGAGGCCCACTCCAGCGCCTCGGCCTTGTCCTTGCACTGCGTGATCGCGTAGCCGCCGATGACCTCCTTGGACTCGGTGAAGGGCCCGTCGGTGACGGAGACGTTCGCGCCGTCCCAGTGCACGCGGGTGCCCTGCGCGGTCGGGGTGAGACCGGCGGTGTCGAGCATGACGCCGGCCTTGGTGATCTCCTCCAGCAGCTCCCCCATACGCTGCATCATCTCGGGGCTCGGGCCCTCGGCGGGAGCGGTGGACTCGTCGATCCGGACGAGCGACAGGTAGCGCGGCATGGTGACTCCTCAGGGGCGATGACCGGGCCTTTCCCGGCTCTCACCCCTGCGTCGAACGGGACGCCGCCGGATCGACACACTCCCCCGGTTTTTTTCGAAGATCTTCTGCTGTCACCGCAGCGACTCCCACAGCTTCCCCGCCTCCGGCTCCTGAGCCACCACCCGGTTGCGGTCCGACGGCGCCGGCGCCACCGGCATCGTCACCGTCCGCACGGTGTCCGAGGAGAGCCCCTGCAGGCTCTGCCCCAGGCCCGTCAGCTCGCCGAGTGAGTCCAGACCCGTGTCGGTCGTCAGGCTGCCCGTCACCGCGTCGGCGACACGGTAGAGGCGGGCCGGGTCGGTGAGGAGGTCGGTGGCGGAGATCTGGTCCAGCAGGGCCGTGACCAGCCGCTGTTGCAGGCCTATACGGCCGAGGTCGCTGCCGTCGCCTATGCCGTGCCGGGTGCGCGCGAGGGCCAGCGCCCGGGTGCCGTCCAGGTGATGCGTGCCCGCCTCGAGGGTCAGGTGGCTGTCCTCGTCGTCGATGTCCTCGTCCGTCGTGACGGTGACGCCGCCCAGCGCGTCCACCAGCTTCGCGAAGCCCGAGAAGTCGATCTCGATGTAGTGGTCCATACGGACGTTCGTGAGCGACTCGACCGTCTTGACCGCGCAGACGGGGCCGCCGAGCGCGTACGCGCTGTTGAACATCGTGCCGTACGCCACCTCCGTCGAACCGCCCGACGGCAGCGGGCAGGACGGGCGGGTGACCAGGGTGTCGCGCGGGATGCTGACGACGGTCGCCCCGGTGCGGCCGGCGTCGATGTGCACCACCATCGCCGTGTCCGAGCGGGCGCCGGTGCTGCTGCCACCGCCCAGCTTCCGGTTCTCCTCGCCGGTGCGCGAGTCCGAGCCCAGGACGAGGATGTTCAGGGAGCCGGTGGGCAGCGCGGAGGCGGAAGCCGACGGGACCGGTGTCGTCCGGCCGCTCAGGGGGCGGTCGTCGCCGAGGGCGCTGTCGATGTCGACGCTCTTGATGTTGTGGTTCAGGTGCCAGTAGGCCCAGCTCACGGCAGCCGCGCCCAGCACCAGGGCGCCCGCGAAGACGAGTCCGGCCGCCCTCAGCGCCGCCGGCCGCCGACTCGCCCGTCCGCCCAAGTCCCCGTCCGCTGCACGCCCGTTCGCCCCAAGTCCCGTCACAGGCAGGAACGTACGTCCGAATTATTACGGGCAGGAGCGGCAGAGCGCCTTTTCTTCGGAAATTCTCAGACTTCCAGGAGGCTCCATCGAGGCGCATCCGAAAGTTTCGGTCGATCAACCGACTGGCTTCGACGCCACATGGGGCCAAGCCGCCGGCGGCTCCCCCGTACTGCTGCGCACCACCAGGCTCGTCGCCAGCTCCACCCGCGTCGCCACCGGCGCACCCTCCTCCCGCGCGAGGTCGAGGACCAGCTTCGCCGCCGCCTCGGCCATCTCCGTCAGCGGCTGCCGTACGGTCGTGAGCGGCGGCCCCACCCAGCGTGCGATCGGCAGATCGTCGAAGCCGACCACGCTCAGGTCCTCCGGAATGCGCAGCCCCAGCTCGCGTGCGGCCTCGTACAGCCCAAGCGCCTGAAGGTCGTTGCCGGCGAAGACGGCGGTCGGCCGGTCCGGGCGGCGCAGCAGTTCCAGGCCCTGCCGGTAGCCGGTCTCGTGGTGGAAGTCGCCGGGCCGGACGAGGTCCGGCTCGACCGGGAGCCCGGCCGTCTCCAGGGCGGCGCGGTAGCCGTCGATGCGCGCGCGGCTGCACATCATGCGGGACGGCCCGGTGATCGCGCCGATCCTGCGGTGCCCGAGCTCCACCAGATGCCGGGTGGCGGCGAGTCCGCCCTGCCAGTTGGTGGCCCCGATGGACGGCACGTCGGCGCCCGGGTCGCCCGCCGGGTCCATCACCACGAACGGGATCGAACGGCTGGTCAGCAGGGCATGCTGGGACTCGTCGAGCCCGGACAGCACGAGGATCACGCCGTGCGGGCGCCGTGCGGCGACCTGGTCGGCCCACGTCCGGCCCGGGGTCAGCCGCCCGGCGCTCTCGCTCAGCACGACACTCAGCCCCGCGTCGCGGGCGACGTTCTCCACGCCCCGGATGACCTCCATCGCCCACGCGCTCTCCAACTCGTGGAAGACCAGGTCGATCAGGGGTGAGCGGCTCGCCTCGGCCCGCCGTCGGCGGTAGCCGTGGGCGCGCAGCAGTTCCTCGACGCGGGTGCGGGTGGCCGGGGCGACGTCGGCGCGTCCGTTGAGGACCTTCGAAACTGTCGGCGCGGACACGCCGGCCTCGCGGGCGATCTCGGCGAGCGTCGCGGTCTGGGTGGACCGGCCGGTCGACGGTGGTGTCGTCCGGGTTTCACGCGTTGTGGTCCGGCTTTCGGCGGGCTCCGAGGGTGTCATGGCGGCGATCGTATCCCTGCGCGACCTCTTGACGAACCCTTCTCACCGCGCCTAGGTTCCCGGAACATTCGAGGTGAATAGCGAAACATTCGCGAGAGGCTGATGTGAGGGCCTCCCAGCCGCCGCCCGGCCAGGAGTTTCATGACCACCGTCCGGACAGGAGTTTCATGACCACCGCCCCCTGGCGCGACCCCGCCCTGCCCGCCGCCGCCCGCGTCGACGACCTCCTCTCCCGGATGACCCTGCAGGAGAAGACCGCCCAGCTGTACGGCGTGTGGGTGGGCGCCGCCACGGACGGCGAGGCACGGGCCGAGGGAGTCGCCCCGCACCAGCACGACATGACCGCCGACTACGACTGGGCCGAGCTGATCACCCACGGCCTCGGCCAGCTCACCCGCTCCTTCGGCACCGCTCCCGTCGCCCCGGCGTCGGCCGCGCGGGCACTGGCCCGCGCCCAGCGCCGTATCGCCGGGGCGGGCCGCTTCGGCATCCCGGCGGTGGCCCACGAGGAGTGCCTGGCGGGCTTCACGGCCTGGCAGGCCACGGCCTACCCGGTACCGCTCGCCTGGGGAGCCACCTTCGACCCCCCGCTCATCGAGGAGATGGCCGCCCGCATCGGCCAGGACCTGCGCGCGGTCGGCGTCCACCAGGGTCTCGCCCCCGTCCTGGACGTCGTACGCGATCCGCGCTGGGGCCGCGTCGAGGAGACCATCGGCGAGGACCCGTACCTGACCGGCACGATCGGTACTGCCTACGTCCGGGGTCTGGAGTCGGCCGGCGTGATCGCCACGCTCAAGCACTTCGCCGGATACGCGTCCTCGGTGGGCGCCCGCAACCTCGCACCCGTACGGGCGGGCATCCGCGAGTTCGCGGACGTGACACTCCCGCCCTTCGAGATGGCGCTGCGCGAGGGCGGGGCCCGGTCGGTGATGGCGGCGTACAACGAGACGGACGGAGTGCCGGCGTCGGCGGACCCTTCGCTGCTGACCGAACTCCTCCGGGCGGAATGGGGTTTCACGGGCACGGTGGTCGCCGACTACTTCGGCATCGGCTTCCTGGAGACGCTGCACCGAGTGGCGGGCAGTGCGGGGGAGGCGGCACACGCGGCGCTGGCGGCCGGCATCGACGTGGAACTCCCCACCCTGAAGTGCTACGGGAAACCCCTTCTGGAGGCCGTCCGGTCGGGCGAGGTCGCGGAGGAACTGGTGGACCGTGCGGCCCGCCGGGTCCTGCTCCAGAAGTGCGAGTTGGGTCTTCTGGACGAGGACTGGACGCCGGAGCCGAAGGCAGCGGACCTCGACCTGGATTCGGCTGCGAACCGCGCCCTGGCCCGGCGCGTGGCCGAGGAGTCGGTGGTGCTCCTGGACAACCCGGACGGCGTCCTGCCCCTCTCCCCCGACGCCCGTATCGCGGTCGTGGGCCCGCGTGCGGCGGACGCGTTGGCGATGCTGGGCTGCTACTCCTTCCCGTCCCATGTCCTTACGCACCACCCCGAGGTGCCGATGGGCATCGAGATCCCGACGCTCCTGGAGGCGTTGCGCGCCGAACTCCCCGACGCCAAGGTGACGTTCGCCGAGGGCTGCGGGGTCTCGGACCCGGACACGGCAGGCTTCGAGGAGGCGGTGGCACGGGCGTCGGAGGCGGACGTGTGCCTGGCGGTGCTGGGCGACAGGGCCGGCCTGTTCGGGCGGGGCACGTCGGGCGAGGGCTGCGATGTGACGGACCTGCGGCTGCCGGGTGCTCAGGGTGACTTGCTGGACGCGCTGATCGCGACCGGCGTCCCGGTGGTGCTGGTGCTGCTGACCGGTCGGCCGTACGCCCTGGGCCCCTGGCAGGGGCGGCTCGCGGCGGTCGTCCAGGCGTTCTTCCCCGGGGAGGAGGGCGGACCGGCGGTGGCGGGAGCGCTGTCGGGCCGGGTCAACCCGTCGGGACGGCTGCCGGTGAGCGTGCCGCGGGAGCCGGGCGGGCAGCCGTGGACGTACCTCCAGCCGCCGTTGGGGCTGGCGGGAGAGGTGAGCAATCTCGACCCGACGCCGCTGTACGCGTTCGGGCACGGCAGGTCGTACACGTCCTTCTCATGGGGCGGCTTCACGGGTGGGGACAACCCGGCGGAGATCGGCACGGACGGTTCCCACGAGGTGTCGGTGACGGTCCGCAACGCCGGCGACCGGGCGGGCGCGGAGGTGGTCCAGCTGTACCTGCACGATCCGGTGGCGTCGGTGACGCGGCCGGATGTGCGGCTGATCGGTTACCAGCGGGTCGGCCTGGGGGTGGGTGAAGCGCGCCGGGTGACCTTCCGCTTCCACGCGGACCTGTCGTCCTTCACCGACCGCTCGGGGCGCCGGATCGTCGAACCGGGGGTTCTGGAACTGCGGTTGGCGGCGTCGAGCTCGGACGTACGGCATACGGCACGGCTGCACCTCACCGGCCCCGTACGGGAGGTGGGGGCGGGTCGGCGGCTTCGGTGCGAGGCGGAGGTGTCGGGGCCGGGGTGACCCGGGCGCGCCGCGCCGGAGCCCCGACGGGCTCACCCCAGGCCCGGCCCGGCGTCCACCGACTCGAACCGCCACCGATGCACGGCACGAGTCACCAACTCCCCGTCCGGCTCGGGCAGTTCGGGCAGCTCCGCGTCGTACGCCGCATCCCACCACGTGATGACGAGCACCCGGTCCTGCGGTGCGCGGAGGGTCTCCCGGCGCAGGGGCCGTGCGGCCAACTCCTGTGACCGGGCCCAGGCGAGCAAGGCTTCGCCCCGGCCGGGGACCGCCCGCGCCTCCCACATCAGCGCGACCGTCACGAGTAGAGGTTCTCCTTGCTGACCTCGTGCACATGGTCGTGGCCGTGATCCTGCGGCGTGCCCGGCACATGAGGGTCCGTCACCGGCAGCGAGGAGTCCGCCGACAGGTCCCAGCTGGACGCCGGCCGGTTCCGGGCCACCATCTCAGCGCCGAGGGCCGCCACCATCGCCCCGTTGTCCGTGCACAGCTTCGGCCGGGGTACCCGCAGCCGGAGGCCGGCCCGCTCGCAGCGTTCCTGGGCGAGGGCCCGCAGGCGGGAGTTCGCCGCGACACCACCGCCGATCATCAGGTGGTCGACGCCCTCGTCCTTGCAGGCGCGGACGGCCTTGCGGGTCAGCACGTCGACGACCGCCTCCTGGAAGGACGCCGCGACATCGCGCACCGGCACCTCCTCACCCGCCGCCCGCTTGGCCTCGATCCAGCGGGCCACCGCCGTCTTGAGGCCGGAGAAGGAGAAGTCGTACGCCGGATCGCGCGGCCCGGTCAGTCCGCGCGGGAACGCGATCGCCCCGGGGTCGCCCTCGCGCGCGTACCGGTCGATGACCGGACCGCCCGGGAAGCCCAGGTTCAGCACCCGGGCGATCTTGTCGAAGGCCTCGCCCGCCGCGTCGTCGATCGTGGCGCCCATCGGGCGGACGTCGGAGGTGATGTCCGACGACAGCAGAAGCGACGAGTGGCCGCCGCTCACCAGCAGTGCCATCGTCGGCTCCGGCAGCGCCCCGTGCTCCAGCTGGTCCACGCAGATGTGCGAGGCGAGGTGGTTGACGCCGTAGAGCGGCTTGCCCAGCGCGTAGGCGTACGCCTTGGCCGCCGATACGCCGACCAGCAGCGCGCCCGCCAGGCCCGGGCCGGCCGTCACCGCGATGCCGTCCAGGTCGCGGGCGCTCACGCCCGCCTCCTTCAGCGCGCGGTCGATGGTCGGGACCATGGCCTCCAGGTGCGCCCGGGAGGCGACCTCCGGCACGACCCCGCCGAAGCGGGCGTGCTCGTCGACGCTGGAGGCGACGGCGTCGGCGAGCAGGGTGGTGCCGCGGACGATGCCGACGCCGGTCTCGTCGCAGGAGGTCTCGATGCCGAGTACTAGGGGTTCGTCCCGCGAGTCAGCCATTGATCTCGGTTCCTTGTACGGAGTTTGCAGGGTCGGTCAGTCTCATCACCAGGGCGTCCACGTTCCCCGGCTGGTAGTAGCCGCGCCGGAAGCCGATGGCCTCGAAGCCGTAGCGCTCGTAGAGCTTCTGCGCCCGGACGTTGTCCACGCGGCACTCCAGCATCACTTCGGCGCACTCGAAGTCGGTGGCGGCCCGCAGCAGTTCGGTGAGGAGACGGCCACCGAGCCCCGTCCCCCAGTGGTCGCGGGCGACCGCGATGGTCTGGACGTCGGCCAGTTCTCCGGCGGAGGCGAGGCCGGCGTATCCGACGAGCCGTCCGCCGTTCTCGGCGACGACGTACCGCCGGGTCGCCCCGGGCCCGCGCGAGTGGGCCAGCTCGGACCAGAACATGCCCCGGGACCAGGCGTCCTCGGGGAAGAGTTCCTTCTCCAGGCCGAGTACGGCGTCGATGTCCCACCAGCGCATCTCGCGCAGCACGGATCCGGTGGCAGCGGCGGGAGTCGGCGTCACGGGTTCGGTCACTTGGGGGTGACCACCTTGTAGTTCTTGGGGACCTGGGCGTCGGGCCGGCGCAGGTACAGCGGCCGGGGCGCGGGAAGTTCCTCGCCCGCCGCCAGCCGCTCGGCGGCCAGCGCCGCGAGGGCCGCCGCCGACACGTGCTCGGGCTCGTGGGCGCTGGGGAAGGTGTCGGGGTACAGCAGCGCGCCCGCGCCGACGGCCGGCAGCCCGGCGACCTGGTCGGCGATGTCGGCGGGCCGGTCCACGGCCGGGTCGGTCAGCCGCGTGCGGGAGTCGGCGTACCGCGCCCAGTAGACCTCCTTGCGCCGGGCATCCGTCGCGACGACGAAGGGCCCCTTCTCGATGTCGGCGGCGTACGCGAGGCCGTCCAGCGTGCACACGCCGTGCACGGGGACACCGAGGACGAGCCCGAAGGTGTCGGCGGTCATCAGGCCGACGCGCAGCCCGGTGTACGGGCCGGGTCCGATGCCTACGACGACGCCGGTGACGGCGTCGAGCTTCACACCGGCCTCGACGAGGACCCGGTCGACGGCCGGCAGCAGCAGCTCGCCGTGCCGGCGCGCGTCCACCTGGCTCGACGAGGCGATGACGTCCGTACCGTCGTGCAGCGCGACGGTGACGGCGGGGGTGGCGGTATCCAGAGCGAGCAAGAGCACGCAAACAGCCTACGGCGCCCGCGCCCCGGGAAGCGCCGTCCCGGTCGCCCGCTTGACGACTGCTACGGTCGGGATCGATCACCAGGTACGACGCGAACGCTGAGGTGGCCAGTGGCAGGCAGCAGCTCCGGAATCGTGGCGGGGCTGACCGCGGCCGCCCTTGCGACCGTCGGCTTCCTCGCCTTCCAGGCCTACTCGAACATCCCCGCCGACCTGGGCAGGCCGGTCGCCGACAGCGTTCCCCGGGTGAGCACCTCCAAGGTGCCCCGCGACGGGAACGACCCCGACGCGCTGCCCACCGGGTCCGGCGCGGGGAAACGGGTCGTCTACTCGGTGGACGACGACCGGGTGTGGCTGGTCGACGCGGGCGAGAAGGTCAAGCGCACGTTCCGGGTGGCCCCCGGATCGGTCGACCCGCCTCCGGGCGCCTACACCGTCAGCTCCCGCTCCAACGCGGTCACCGGCACCGACGGCCTCGCCGTGGAGCACGTCGTCCGCTTCACCAGCGTGGACAACGTCACGATCGGCTTCAGCACGGCCGTGGACGGCCCGGCAGCCCAGCCCGCCCCGACCGTGAAGACGGGGGGCATCCGCGAATCCCGTGCCGACGGCAACGCGATGTGGGACTTCGCGACGATCGGCCGAACGGTTGTCGTGATCCGCTAGCCCTGCCCGTCGCCGTGATCCGCTAAGCGGCGTTGCGGTGCCCGTGATCGGCGGGTTCGCGGGTCGTCTCCGGGTCGGGGAGACGCGGCGGGGTGGAGATCACGTTCGCAGCGGCGCCGGCCGCCAGCAGATCGCGCATGGACACCCCGGCGACCGGCGCGTACGGCCGTGGCCGCGCCTCGCTCTGCGCCTTGTTCTCGGATGCCGACATGGACGCCTCCTGGGGCCGGGGGCGGACGTAGTTAGGTAGACCTAACCACGGACTGGATACCATGTGACCACGCACAAGACCGCAAACGCAATATCTTGCCGACGTCTTGTCGGAATGTTCATCAGGCCCGACCGGCCCCGGTCCGGCTCAGGCCGGCGGTGCCCGAAGGACCACGGCACGCTCACGCCGACAGCACGCTCAGATCCACCGCGGCCCAGCGCTCGCCCAGCCCCGTCACCGTGACGTGCCGAACCTCGTCCGTCGTGTCGCCCACGGCCCGGTGGATCACGAGCTGAAGCCGTTCCTCGGTCAGCTCCTCGACCTTGCCCTCGCCCCACTCCACGACGATCACCGACTCGGGCAGCGAGACGTCGAGGTCGAGGTCCTCCATGTCGTCCAGGCCGCCGGACAGCCGGTAGGCGTCGACGTGGACGAGCGGCGGACCGTCACCGAGGGAGGGGTGCACACGGGCGATCACGAAGGTCGGTGACGTGACCGCGCCCCTGACCCCCAGCCCCTCGCCGAGCCCCCGGGTCAGCGTCGTCTTGCCCGCGCCGAGCTCGCCGCTGAGCATCACGAGATCACCGGCGCGCAGCAGTTTGGCGAGCCGCCGGCCCAGCTCCCGCATCTGCTCGGGAGAAGTGACGGTCAGGTCGAGGTCACCCGCGTTGTGCGGTGCTGCTGGTGCTTCCATAGCCACTTACGGTAGCTCCTGCCGGCACGGCACCCGCGCGGGTGAGCAGGTCGGCCATACGGTCGGTGACGACTTCCGGGTGCTCCAGCATCACCAGGTGCCCGGCGTCCGGCACCAGGACCAGCTCGGCGTCCGGCAGCAGGTCGGCGATCGCCTCGCTGTGCTCGCTGGGCGTGACGAGGTCGCCCACACCGGCCAGGACGAGCACCGGCATCTCCGTGAAGAGCCCGAGCGCCTCGGTCTTGTCGTGGTCGGCGAAGGCCGGGTAGAACTCCGCGACCACGTCGATCGGCGTCCCCTCGATCATCCGCTCGGCGAACCGGGCGACGGCCGGGTCGACGTCCCGGGACGAGAACGAGTACCGCTTGATGATCCCGGC
The DNA here is from genome assembly GCF_053608645.1 of Streptomyces sp. NPDC055013. NCBI lineage: Bacteria > Bacillati > Actinomycetota > Actinomycetes > Kitasatosporales > Streptomycetaceae > Streptomyces > Streptomyces sp. NPDC055013. Next base: position 26,675 of record NZ_JBSGVW010000056.1, on the reverse strand, counting down.
GAACAGGTCGGCGGTGGCCCGGCGCCCCTTCTCCACCAGCTCGGCCCGCTGCCCCAGCGCCTTGAGCACGCCCGGCAGGATCCGGCGGACCGCGTTCACTCCGGCGACGGGCAGCCCGAAGTTGACCTCGCCGAGCCGCCCGGACGAGGTACCGACGAAGGCGGTGGCCACGACCCGGTCCCGGATCAGCTCCGGGAACTGGTCGGCCAGCGCCATGATCGTCATCCCGCCCATGGAGTGTCCGACCAGCACGAGCGGCCCCTCGGGCGCGGCCGCGTCGATGACGGCCTTCAGATCGCGCCCCAGCTGCTCGATGTCGACGTGCTTGCCCTCCTCCGTCTGGGCGACGCCGCGCCCGGACCGGCCGTGGCTGCGCTGGTCCCAGTGCACGGTGCGCACGACGCCCCTGAGCGCGGCCCGCTGGAAGTGCCAGGAGTCCTGGCTGAGGCAGTAGCCATGGCTGAAGACGACGGTGACGGGGGCGGGTGCCTTGCGCCCGAAGAGCCGTCGCCGGCGCGGGGTGAGGGCGGGTGCGGCCTCGGGGTCGACGTCGTCGACCTCGTAGTACAGCTCGGTGCCGTCGTCGGCGTACGCCTTGCCGGGCATGCCGCGCAGCGACCCGTACGGTCCCGCCGAGTCGAGGGCGAGCCGGGCCTTCTGCCGCATGCCGCGGCCCACGGTCATCCGCTCTATGGCGACACCGGCGGCCGCGCCGGCCGCGATCACACCTATCGCGGCGCCGGCGAACCCGGTCGCCCTGCGCCAGTTCGCGGCCGCCCCCGTGGCGGAGGCGACGGCCGCGACGACCTCCGCGCTGCTCTCGCTCACGTACCGCTCCTCTTCGCCGGGTCGTGCCCGGTGTCTCGGTGTGACGTGGGTGCCGAGTGGTGCGGGCGTCCCGCTACGGGTTACCCGCCTCGTTCCCCATTCACATAACCGCATTCGTATGGACGCATCACATTGCCCGCGTCACATAGCCGCATCACGAAGACGCATCACATGGACGCATTCCTATAGACGCGTGGAACGCGCGTTCCGATCCGCGTGACGATTTCGTACGCGATGGTCCCCGCGGCCTGCGCCCAGTCCTCGGCGGTGGGCTCACCGCGGTCACCGGGCCCGAACAGCACGGCCTCCGCGCCCGCCGCCGGCTCGTCCCCGCCCAGGTCGACGACGAACTGGTCCATCGCGATCCGCCCCGCGACCGTCCGCCACTTGCCGCCGACCAGGACGGGCCCGGCGCCGGAGGCGTGCCGCGGGATGCCGTCGGCGTAGCCGAGGGGGACGAGGCCGAGGGTGGTCTCGCCCGGGGTGACGTAGTGATGGCCGTAGCTGACGCCGTGACCGCCCGGGACGTGTTTCACCAGGGCGAGGGACGCCGAGAGCGTCATCACGGGCCGCAGCCCGAAGTCGGCGGGGCTGCCCAGCTCGGGGCTGGGCGAGATGCCGTAGGTGGCGATCCCGGTGCGCACCAGGTCGAAGTGGCTGTCGGGGAGGGTGAGCGTGGCGGGCGAGTTGGCGATGTGCCGCACCTCGGGCCGGGCGCCCCGCGCCTCGGCGTAGGCCACCATCTCGCGGAAGAGGGAGAGCTGGGCGGCGATGGACGGATGCCCGGGCTCGTCGGCGCAGGCGAAGTGCGACCAGAGCCCGGTGATCCGGATCAGCCCGTCGGCCTCGGCCCGCAGGGCCTCGCGCACCAGCTCGGTCCAGTCGTCACCGGGCTGGCAGCCGCCCCGGCCGAGCCCGGTGTCGGCCTTGAGCTGCACGCGCGCGGGAGCGCCGGCCTGCCGGGCGGCCGCGGTGACCTCGCGCAGGGCCCACATCCCGCTGACGGAGACGTCCAGGTCGGCCTCGATGGCCTCGCGCCAGGGCCCGCCCGGTGTCCACAGCCAGCACATGATCCGTACGCCGTCCACCCCGGCCGCCCGCAGCACGAGGGCCTCCTCGGGCGTGGCCGTACCCAGCCAGGCGGCGCCCGCCTCTATGGCCTCGCGGGCGCACCGGACGGCCCCGTGGCCGTACGCGTCCGACTTCACGACGGCCATCAGGGCCGCGCCCGGCGCGTGGGCACGCAAGGCGCGCACATTGGCCCGCAGGGCGGCCAGATCGATCTCGGCGCGGGCGCGCAGGGGGGCGGTCCGCAGGGCAGCTGTTTCTGTCATGGCGCCCCCAGTGTCTCAGAGGGGTACGACAACGCCGCCGAGCCGGGACCCGTGCCCCGGCCACCGGTCCCGCGCCCGCGGATTACGCCTCCGGCCGGCGCCCCCACACGTACACCTGGTCGTTGTTCTTCAGCACGCGCCACAGCTTCTTGGCCTCGTCCAGGCGCAGATTGACGCAGCCCATGGAGCCGACGGCGGTGAAGATGTTGCCGTAGACGCCGTGGAACGCCTGGCCGCCGCTGAAGAACTGGGAGTAGGGCATGGGGCTGTTGTAGAGGCTCGACACGTGGTTCTTGTGCCGCCAGTAGATGCGGTGCTTCCCGACCCGTGTCTCGTACCCCTTGCGCCCGCTCCTGACGGACACGGGCCCGAACACCACCTTCTTGCCCTTCTGCACCCAGGTCAGCTGCCGGTCGAGGTCGACACAGGCGATCCGGTACGTCCGTACCGGGCACTTCTTGGCGGCATTGGGGTTCTTGCGGGCGGCGACCAGCTGCATGGTGGCCCAAGTCACAGGTCCGGCGAAGCCGATGGCGGGCTTGATCTTGTGCTTGATCTGGAAGGCGCGGATGGCCCGGCAGTCGGCGGGGGACTGCTCCCCGTCCACGCGCCGCTTCAGCCACCGCTCGACCTGCCGCTGATGCGGTCCCGTCTCCTGGCTGCACTTCACGCCCTCGAGGGCGTCCATCGGAGGGATGTACTCCACGAGGTCGTTCGACTCGTCCGGCGCGTCCTTCGGCTCGACGGCGTCCTCCTCCGGGCTGGGCTTGTACACCTCCGGGGGCAGCGCCTGGTCGGGCGTGTCGGTCGGCCGGAGCTGGAGCAGGTCGGGTACGCCGGGCACGAGTTCGGCCTCCGGCCCGGAAGCCGGGGGTACGGGGTCGGCCGAGGCGCTGCCGACGGGCAGCAGGGTGGCGCCTGCGAGCAACACAGCGATGCTCCGGCTTGCGATACGTCCGCTGATCATGCGCACAGAGAAGCGTGAGGGCCTGCCCGGCGGGAGGCGCCGCGCGGCGGGGTCACCCTAACGAGGCGCGGGAGACCGGACCGGGGAACGGGCGACCGAACGTAGGGTGCACGGCATGAGCATCATCGGGGTCGGCATCGACGTGGCCGAGATCGACAGGTTCGCCGCGGCACTGGAACGCACACCCGGCCTGGCCGAACGACTCTTTCTGCAGAGCGAGTTGCTGCTGCCGAGCGGCGAACGCCGGGGAACCGCCTCGCTCGCGGCCCGTTTCGCGGCGAAGGAGGCCCTCGCGAAGGCACTGGGCGCACCGGCGGGCCTGCTCTGGACGGACGCCGAGGTCTACGTCGAGGACAGCGGCCGGCCCCGGCTGCGGGTGGCGGGGACGGTCGCGGCACGGGCGGCCGAACTGGGCGTGCGGTCCTGGCACGTGTCGCTGAGCCATGACGCCGGGGTGGCGTCGGCGGTGGTGGTGGCGGAGGGCTGAGCCCGCCGGCCCTCGCGCCCGGCCGGCCGGAGGCACGCCATTGCGTCCGTGGATGCGACGAGCCGGGCCGCGTACGGAAGACTCGGTCGTATGCGGACTGCGTACAGCGTGGAGACGGTAAGGGCGGCCGAACGGGAGCTGATGGCACGGCTTCCGGACGGTGCGCTGATGCAGCGGGCGGCGGCCGGACTCGCCGTGGCCTGCGCGGATCTGCTGGGCCGGGTGTACGGCAGCCGGGTCGTGCTGCTGGTCGGCAGCGGCGACAACGGCGGCGATGCCCTGTATGCCGGGGCCCGACTGGCCAGGCGCGGGGCGGGAGTTGCCGCGGTGCTGCTGAATCCCGAGCGGGCGCACGCCGAGGGCCTCGCGGCGCTGCGGCGGGCCGGCGGCCGGGCGACCGGGGTCGAGGGCGCCGAGGAGTTGATCGAGCACGCGGATCTCGTCGTGGACGGCATCGTCGGGATCGGCGGCAAGGGCGGGCTGCGCCCGGACGCGGCCCCGCTGGCCGCCGCCGCCCGGCGTTCCCGGGCCGCGGTGGTCGCCGTGGACCTGCCGAGCGGCGTGGACGTGGACACGGGCGAGGTACGCGGCGCTGCGCTGCGGGCCGACCTCACCGTCACCTTCGGCACGCACAAGCCGGGCCTGCTGATCGATCCGGCGCGGGACTACGCCGGTGTGGTGCGCCTGGTCGACATCGGCCTGGCGCTGCCGAACGACGCGGTGGAGCTGGAGGCGCTGCAACACGCGGACGTGGACCTGCTGTTGCCGTCGCCCGCGGCGGAGACGGACAAGTACCGGCGAGGTGTCGTGGGCATCGCGGCCGGCTCGGCGCGCTATCCGGGTGCGGCCGTCCTGGCGGTGGCGGGGGCGTTGCGGGGCGGGGCCGGGGCCGTGCGGTACGTCGGTCCGGCCGGGGACGCGGTGATCGCCCGGTTCCCCGAGACGCTGGTGTCGGACCGGGGACCGAAGAAGGCCGGGCGCGTGCAGTCCTGGGTCGTCGGCCCCGGGGCCGGGGACGACGCGGCGGCGGTCGCGGAGGTCCTGGCGACGGACGTGCCGGTGCTCCTCGACGCGGACGGGCTGCGGCTGGCGGACGCGGATGCGGTACGGGGGCGTGCGGCACCGACCCTGATGACCCCGCACGCCGGGGAGGCGGCGGCGCTGCTGGGTGTCTCCCGCGAGGAGGTCGAGGGGGCTCGGCTGGCTTCGGTACGGGAGTTGGCGGCACGGTATGCGGCGACGGTGCTGTTGAAGGGGTCGACGACGCTGGTGGCGGACGCCGGGGGCACCGGCCCGGTCCGGGTGAATCCGACGGGTACGCCATGGCTGGCCACGGCCGGCAGCGGGGATGTGCTGTCCGGTTTGGCGGGATCGCTGCTGGCGACGGGACTCCCGGCGTTGGACGCTGCGAGCGCGGCGGCGTATCTCCACGGCCTGTCGGCGAGATTCGCGGCGGACGGGGCGCCGGTCGGGGCGCATGACGTGGCTGAGGGGATTCCGGATGCCTGGCGGGACGTACGGAGTTGAGGGGCACGCTTCAGGGCGGCGGCGCCCGGCGTCGGGGTGCCGCCGTCCCGGCGGAGCCGTCGCATGAGGGCGATCGTCGTCGGGGCGGGCATCGGGGGACTGGTCGCGACTCTGAGCCTGCGCCGGGCCGGTTGGGACGTCACGCTCGTCGAGCAGGCAACCCGCTTCACCGAGGTCGGGGCCGGAATCCAGCTCGCGCCCAACGCCACGCGGGTGCTGCGCCGGCTGGAGGTCCTCGACGCGGTCGCCGCACCGGCCTCCCGCCCCTCCCACCTGAGCTTCCGCACCTGGTCCGACGGGTCGGAGATCTGCCGTTACGCGATGGGCCGTGCGGCCGAGGACGAGTTCGGGGCGCCCTATCTGCTGGTTCACCGCGCCGATCTGCACCAGGCCCTGGTGGCCGCGCTGCCCCCGGAGTCGGTGCGCCTGGACACGACCGTCGTGGGCATCGCCCAGGACGACAACTCCGCCCACGTCACGACGGCGGCCGGTGAGCGTCTGGGCGCGGACCTGGTGGTGGCCGCGGACGGCATCCGCTCCGCCGCCCGCCAGTGGCTCTTCGGCAAGGACGAGGCGGTGTTCTCGGGAACCGCCGCCTACCGGGCCCTGCTCCCCTGTGCCGAGGTGGCCGACCTGGGCCTCCCTCCGCTCGGGGTCTGGCTCGGCCCGGACCGCCACTTCGTCCACTACTGGGTGCGCCGCGGGAACCTTCTGAACATCGTGGCCGTGTTCGCCACGGAGGCGGCGGCGCAGGAGTCCTGGACCGCTCAGGCAGAACCAGGAGAGCAGTTACGCGAGTTCGCGGGCTGGGACTCCCGGGTCCTGAGCATCCTCGAACGCGCGGGCCGAGTGCTGCGCTACGGCATCTACACCCGCACCCCGCTCACCCGCTGGAACGTCGGCCGGGTGACCCTCCTCGGCGACAGCGCCCACGCGATGGTCCCGTTCCAGGCGCAGGGTGCGGCCCAGGCGATCCTGGACGCGGCCGCACTGGGCGACGCCCTCACTGACGTGACGCCCGCCGAAGTCCCCTCCGCACTCGCCCGCTACGCCGCCCGCCGCCTCCCGACCGCCACCGGCACACAGGCCCGCTCGACCCGGGCAGGCAGGGACTTCCACCTGCCGGACGGGCCGGAGGCCAAGGAGAGAAACACACGTATGGCGGCACACGCGGCCGAGAACAGGTTCATGCCGCAGGCCGCGGCGTGGCGGGCGGACGGATGGGACGACGGGCCGGAACGCTGAACGGCCCGGCCCGAAGCCCCCTCACTCCACGGTCACCGACTTCGCCAGATTCCGAGGCTGATCCACCTCGTTGCCCCGAGCCGTCGCCAGCTCACAGGCGAACACCTGCAAGGGAACCGTCGCCACCAGCGGCTGAAGCAAGGTCGGCGTGGCCGGAATCCAGATCAGGTGGTCCGCGTACGGCACCACCGCCTCGTCCCCTTCCTCCGCGATGACGATCGTCCGCGCACCCCGGGCCCGGATCTCCTGGATGTTGGACACGATCTTGTCGTGCAGAACCGACCGCCCCCGGGGCGAAGGCACGACCACGACCACCGGCAGGTCGTCCTCGATCAGAGCGATCGGCCCATGCTTCAACTCCCCCGCCGCAAAGCCTTCGGCGTGCATATAGGCGAGTTCCTTCAGCTTCAGCGCCCCCTCCAGCGCCACGGGATACCCGACATGCCGCCCCAGGAACAGCACCGTCTTCTTCGCGGCCAGCGACCGCGCCAGCTCCCGCACCGGCTCCATGGTCTCCAGCACCCGCTCGACCTCACCGGAGATGTGGGAGAGATCCCGGATGACCGCGCCGATCTCGTCACCCCACTTGGTGCCCCGCACCTGCCCCAGATACAGCGCGACGAGATAACACGCCACCAGCTGGGTCAGGAACGCCTTCGTCGAAGCGACCGCGACCTCGGGCCCGGCATGCGTGTACAGCACCGCGTCCGACTCACGCGGAATCGTCGACCCGTTGGTGTTGCAGATCGCCAGCACCCTGGCCCCCTGCTCACGGGCATGCCGCAGCGCCATGAGGGTGTCCATGGTCTCGCCGGACTGCGAGATGGCGATGACGAGGGTCTGCTGATCGAGGATCGGATCCCGGTACCGGAACTCACTGGCCAGTTCGACCTCGCACGGCACCCGCGTCCAGTGCTCGATGGCGTACTTGGCGATCATCCCGGCGTGAAACGCCGTACCGCAGGCGACGATGACGACCTTGTCGATCTCCCGCAGCTCGGAGGCGCTGATGCGCACCTCGTCCAGCGTCAGCGAACCGGATGCGTCGATGCGCCCCAGCAACGTGTCGGCGACCGCCTTGGGCTGCTCGGCGATCTCCTTGAGCATGAAGTAGTCATAGCCCCCCTTTTCCGCGGCTGAGGCGTCCCAGTCGACGTGATACGACCGCACCTCGGCCGGCCGGCCGTCGAACCCGGTGACGGTCACCCCGTCCCGCCGCAGCTCCACCACCTGGTCCTGACCCAGCTCGATCGCCGACCGGGTGTAGGCGATGAACGCGGCGACATCCGAGGCGAGAAAGGCCTCACCCTCCCCAACGCCCACCACCAGCGGCGAGTTCCGCCGCGCACCGACCACCACATCGGGCTCGTCGGCATGCACGGCGACCAGCGTGAACGCCCCCTCCAACCGCCGGCACACCAGCCGCATGGCCTCGGCGAGATCGGCGCAGACCGAGAACTCCTCGGCGAGCAGATGCGCGACCACCTCGGTGTCGGTCTCGGAGGCCAGCTCGTGCCCCCGCTCCTCCAACTCGGCCCGCAGCCCGGCGAAGTTCTCGATGATCCCGTTGTGCACGACGGCGACGCGCCCCGCGTTGTCGAGATGCGGATGCGCGTTCGCGTCCGTGGGCCCACCGTGCGTGGCCCACCGCGTGTGCCCGAGCCCGGTGGTCCCGGTCGGCAACGGCCGCTCGGCCAGCTCCTTCTCCAGATTCCCCAGCTTCCCGGCCTTCTTGGCCCCGGCGAGCCCTCCGTCCGCCGGCACCGCGACCCCGGCCGAGTCGTACCCCCGGTACTCCAGCCGCTTCAGTCCGGCCATCACGATCTCGAGCGCCGACTGCGACCCCACGTATCCCACGATTCCGCACATGCGCGGCAGCCTACGGTCCGATCGTCACGAAAATCGCCCCCGAACTCCGCGCCGCCTGCCCGAATTCGGAAATTCCCACGGGGGTACGAAGCCGGAACCGCAGGCCGCCTCCGCCGCGTATCGCAGACCTCCGTCAGGTCTTCGCCCGATAGGACCGCATGGCCAACGGATAGAACACGAGCGCGATCCCGGCCGCCCACACCAGCGACCACAGCACCGGCTCCGCCACCGGCCCACCCAGCAGCAGCCCCCGGAACGCGTCCGACAGATGCGTCACCGGATTCACGTCGCTCCACGCCTGCAGCCATCCCGGCATGGTGTCCACCATGACGAACGCGCTGCTCGTGAACGTGATCGGGAAAATGATCGTGAACGCGAAGGCCTGCACCTTCTCGGCGTCCCCCGCCAGCATCCCGATCAGCACCGCGCTCCACGACACCGCCGCCGCGAACACGACCACCAGCAGCGTCCCGAGCAGGAACCCGCCCACTCCCCCGGTGATCCGGAAGCCGAGCAGCAGACCGAGCCCGATCATCAGCAGCAGCGCCCAGACATGCTTGGCGAGGTCGGCGGTGATGCGGCCGATGAGCGGTGCCGAGCGCGCGATCGGCAGGCTGCGCAGCCGGTCGAAGACGCCCTTGGTGAGGTCGGTGTTGAGCGCCATGGCCGTGTACATGGTCATGAACAGGGTGTTCTGGACGATGATCCCCGGCAGCGCGTACTTCAGATACGCCTCGGGCGACCCGGCCATCTGCCCGCCCAGCACATACGTGAAGAGGAACACGAACATGATCGGCGTGATGCTGTAGTCGACCAGTTCGAGGGGGTTGTGCTTCACGGCGACCAGGCTCCGCCAGGCCATCGTGAAGGTCTGCCGCATCCCGTCGAGCGGTCGCACCCGGCCCGACTTGGTGATCGGGGCCGTGATGGTCGTGGTGGCGGCGCTCATGACCGGCTCACCGCCTTCTCCAGCTCGCTCTCGTCGTCGTCCCGTACGGCCGCCCCGCCGTTGCCCTCCGGCTCGCCCGGCTCGGCACGGTGTCCGGTCAGCGCCAGGAACACCTCGTCCAGCGACGAGCGCCGCAGTGCCAGCTCGCCCACCGCGATCCCCTCACGGTCCAGCGTGCGCACGACGGCGGGCATCAGCTCGGGATCGTTCACCGGGGCGGTGATCGTCTCGCCCTCGATCTGCGTCTGCGGGCCGGCCGCCTCGGCGACCAGCAGGTGGGCCCGTACGAGATGCTCCGGCGCCACCGGCCGCAGCTGCAGAACCTGGCCCCCGACCTGTGACTTCAGCTGATCGGGCGTGCCCTCGGCGATCACCCGGCCCTTGTCGATCACCACGATGTCGTCGGCGAGCACATCGGCCTCGTTCAGATACTGCGTGGTCAGCAGGGCCGTCGCCCCGTCCGCGACCAGGCCCCGCAGCAGGTCCCACAGCTCACCGCGGCTGTGCGGGTCGAGGCCGGTCGTCGGCTCGTCGAGAAAGAGGATGCTGGGCCGCCCGACGAGACTGGCCGCCAGATCCAGACGCCTGCGCATGCCGCCGGAGTAGGTCTTCGTGGCCCGCCCGGCCGCGTCCGACAGCTGAAAGCGCTCCAGCAGCTCGGCCGCGCGCGCCTTCGCCGCCCGGCGTGGCAGGCCGAGCAGCCTGCCGATCATCAGCAGGTTCTCCGTGCCGGTCAGGTTCTCGTCCACCGCCGCGTACTGCCCGGTCAGCCCGACCATGGCGCGTACGACCCCGGCCTCCCGGACCACGTCGTGCCCGGCCACCTGCGCCCGGCCGGCGTCCGGCCGGAGCAGCGTCGCGAAGATTCGCACAGCGGTGGTCTTCCCCGCGCCGTTGGGACCCAGCAGTCCGAGCACCGTGCCTCGCCGGGCCCCCAGGTCGACCCCGGCCAGTGCCTCGGTGTCCTTGAACCGCTTGACCAGGCCTTCCGCCTCGATCGCATACGTCATGGGTCACCCCCTCGGGGTCGGTGGACTCCGGGCTGGGCCCACCTCTCCCACAACTGTGACGCACGCCACTGACATTCCCCACTTTGCCCGGGTACCTGCCCAAGGCAGCCGTTATATCCCGAGAACGCGGCGGCGTGACGGATCCCACCTCACCGTCCGTTCGTACTCCCGTAACAATGGACTGTGATCTCTCCGGTCTCCTCGATGCCCCGGAGCGCCCACCGGCCCAGGCCGGAGGCGACTCCCTACGTCGACCTCACCCGCTCGGAGTGGAGCGCGCTGCGCGACAAGACCCCGCTGCCGCTCACGGCGGAGGAGGTCGAGAAGCTGCGCGGTCTGGGCGATGTCATCGACCTCGACGAGGTCCGCGACATCTACCTCCCGCTCTCCCGCCTCCTCAACCTCTACGTCGGCGCCACGGACGGTCTCAGAGGGGCACTGAACACCTTCCTGGGCGAACAGGGCTCCCAGTCCGGCACCCCATTCGTCATAGGGGTCGCCGGCTCGGTCGCCGTGGGCAAGTCCACGGTCGCCCGTCTGCTGCAGGCCCTGCTCTCCCGCTGGCCCGAGCACCCGCGCGTGGAGCTGGTCACCACGGACGGCTTCCTGCTGCCCACCAAGGAGCTCCAGGCCCGCGGCCTGATGTCGCGGAAAGGATTCCCCGAGTCCTTCGACCGCCGCGCCCTCACCCGCTTCGTCGCCGACATCAAGGCGGGCAAGGACGAGGTCACGGCACCCGTCTACTCCCACCTGATCTACGACATCGTCCAGGACCAGAAGCTCACGGTCCGCCGCCCCGACATCCTGATCGTCGAGGGCCTGAACGTCCTGCAGCCCGCCCTCCCCGGCAAGGACGGCCGCACCCGGGTCGGCCTCGCCGACTACTTCGACTTCAGCGTGTACGTCGACGCCCGCACCGAGGACATCGAGCGCTGGTACCTCAACCGCTTCAAGCGGCTGCGCGAGACCGCCTTCCAGAACCCGTCCTCGTACTTCCGCAAGTACACCCAGGTGTCCGAGGAGGAGGCCCTCGACTACGCGGGCACGATGTGGCGCACCATCAACAAGCCCAACCTCGTCGAGAACATCGCCCCCACGCGCGGCCGGGCCACCCTGGTCGTCCGCAAGGGCCCGGACCACAAGGTGCAGCGGCTGAGCCTGCGCAAGCTGTGAGGCTGTCACACGGGCCTGTTAAAAAGGCGTCATGCTGCATCTGCGCCTGATCACACCGGCCGACCGGACCGACGACGTGGTCCGCCTGATCGAGAGGACGGTGGGGACGACCCACCTCGCCGTCCTGCCGGGCGCCGCCCGCAACCCCGCAGGGGACCTGGTCATGTGTGACGTGGCGCGCGAGGCGGGCGACGAACTCCTCACCGATCTGCAGCAGTTGGGCATCGAGGAGTCGGGATCCATCGCCGTCGAGAACATCGACCTGTCGCTGTCCAAGCGCGCCGACAAGGCCGAGAAGGAGGCGCCGGGCGAGGGAGCGGACGCGGTGCTGTGGGAGCACCTCACGGACGCCACGCACGAGGAGTCGACGCTCTCCGTCACCTACATCGCCTTCATCACGCTCGCCACGATGATCGCGGCCTGCGGTGTGGTCCTCGACAACGCGATCCTGATCGTCGGCGCGATGGCGGTCGGCCCGGAGTTCGGCCCGCTGGCGGGCGTCTGCACGGCGATCGTCCAGCGCCATCCGCGCCTGGCGCTGCGTTCCCTGATCGCCCTGCTGGTGGGCTTCGCAGCGGCCATGGCGGTCACGGTGGGCTTCAGCTACTTCATGGACGCCGTGAACCTGTTCAGCCACGCACAGCTGGAGGCCGAACGCCCCAACACCAACTTCATCTACCGGCCCGACTGGTTCTCGTTCGTCGTGGCCGTCCTCGCCGGCTGCGCGGGCACGCTGTCCCTGACCTCGGCCAAGTCGGGCGCGCTGGTGGGCGTCGCCATCTCGGTGACGACGGTCCCAGCCGCCGCGAACGCCGCCGTGGCCTTCAGCTACGACGAGTACAAGCAGGCCTGGGGCTCAACGGAACAGCTCCTGCTGAACCTGCTGGGCATCGTCGTGGCGGGCACGCTCACCCTCGCCGCCCAGAAGTGGCTCTGGTCCAAGCAGCGTCAGCCCAAGAACGCCGTCCGGGACAGCGCCCCGTAAGGGGCGCGGGGAACTGCGCGACAAGCCACAACGAATCAGCAGCCCGCGAACAAAGCAGAATCCCCCGCCCCTACCCGGAACGAACCACTACCCCAGCGCGGACTTCACGACATCAGCCAGCCGCCCCGCCACCGACCGAGCCTGCTCGATGTCCGCCGCCTCGACCATCACCCGCACCAACGGCTCGGTACCGGACGGCCGCAGCAACACCCGTCCCGTGGAACCGAGTTCCCGCTCCGCCTCGGTGACGGCGGCAGCCAGCTCGGCCGAGCTCCCGACCCGGGTCCGGTCCACGTCCGGGACGTTGATCAGCACCTGCGGCAGCCGCTCCATCACGCCGGCGAGATCACGCAGCGTACGCCCGGTCTGGGCGATCCGAGCCGCCAGCAGCAGCCCGGTCAGCGTGCCGTCACCGGTCGTGGCGTGGTCGAGGATGATGACGTGCCCGGACTGCTCGCCACCGAGGGCGTAGCCGTGCTCCTTCATCTCCTCCAGCACATACCGGTCACCGACGGCGGTCTGCACCAGCTTCAGCCCCTCGCGCTCCAGCGCCAGCTTGAAGCCGAGGTTCGACATCACAGTCGCCACAACCGTGTCGGACCGCAGCTCGGACCGCTCCCGCATCGCCAGCGCGAGCACGGCGAGGATCTGGTCGCCGTCCACCTCCTCGCCGGTGTGGTCCACGGCGAGGCACCGGTCGGCGTCCCCGTCGTGCGCGATTCCCAGCGCGGCCCCGTGACCGAGAACGGCGGCCTTCAGCTTGTCCAGATGCGTGGACCCGCAGCCGTCGTTGATGTTGAGCCCGTCCGGCTCGGCACCGATGGTGACGACGTCGGCCCCGGCCTGCCGGAACGCCTCCGGAGAGACGCCCGCCGCGGCGCCGTGCGCCTCGTCGAGGACGATCTTCAGCCCGTCCAGCCGGTTGGGCAGGACGCCCAGGAGGTGGGCGACGTACTCGTCGAACCCCTGGTCGTACGACCGCACCCGCCCGACCGACGCACCCGTCGGCCGCTGCCACGGCTCACCGTGCCGGTGCTCGTCGTAGACGGACTCGATACGGTCCTCCAGCTCGTCGGCGAGCTTGTGGCCGCCGCGGGCGAAGAACTTGATGCCGTTGTCCGGCATGGCGTTGTGGCTGGCGGAGAGCATGACACCGAGGTCGGCGCCGAGCGAGCCGGTGAGGTGCGCGACCGCGGGCGTGGGCAGCACGCCGACCCGCATCACGTCGACACCCGCGCTCGCGAGGCCCGCGACGACGGCGGCCTCCAGGAACTCCCCGGACGCGCGCGGATCCCGCCCGACCACCGCTGTCGGCCGGTGGCCCTCGAAGGTGCCCGCCTCGGCGAGTACGTGCGCTGCCGCCACGGACAGACCGAGCGCCATCTCGGCCGTCAGATCCGCGTTGGCGACACCACGCACGCCGTCCGTGCCGAAGAGTCGTCCCACTTGTCCTCCTGAGGAAACTTCAGTTCCGAAAGCGGAGCCCGCGCTCGATGGGCCACCGGGCCACCGGGGGCTGCCGCTCCCAGGCATTCCATGCCCGGTGCATCGGATCACACAAGCCTTTGAACGTCTTGTGCCGTTATACGCCCGAGCCCGGTGATAAGACGAACGCCCCGGCGGCACTGTGGCGTGCCGCCGGGGCGTTCGGAGTACCGGAGTACGAGCAGAGGCAGCTTGCGCTTAGCGCTTGCTGTACTGCGGGGCCTTGCGGGCCTTCTTCAGACCGGCCTTCTTGCGCTCGACCGCACGGTCGTCGCGCTTGAGGAAGCCGGCCTTCTTCAGCGGGCCTCGGTTGTTGTCGACGTCGGCCTCGTTCAGGGCGCGGGCGACACCGAGACGCAGCGCACCGGCCTGGCCGGAGACACCGCCACCGGCGATGCGGGCGATGACGTCGTAACGGCCCTCGAGCTCGAGCACCTTGAAGGGCTCGTTGACTTCCTGCTGGTGCACCTTGTTGGGGAAGTAGTCCTCAAGGGTGCGACCGTTGATCTTCCACTTGCCGGTGCCCGGAACGATCCGGACGCGGGCGATGGCGTTCTTGCGGCGACCCAGGCCGGCGGCCGGCTGGGGCTCACCGAAGCGGGACGCCAGCGACTCCGAGGTGTACTCGCCCTCGACGGGGACCTCGGACTCGGTGGTGTAGCTGTCGATGTCGACGAGCTCAGTCTCTTCGACCGGCTGCTCAGGGGTGGTCTCGGCCACGATTCTCCTCAGATTCTCTTCAGTCTTAGGGGGTGGCCGGACTTACTGCGCGACCTGGGTGATCTCGTACGGCTGCGGCTGCTGCGCGCCGTGCGGGTGCTGGTCACCCTTGTAGACCTTCAGCTTCGAGAGCATCTGACGGCCCAGAGTGTTCTTGGGGAGCATGCCCTTGACGGCCTTCTCGATGGCCTTCTCGGGGTTCTTGTCGAGGAGCTCGTCGTAACGGACGGAGCGCAGACCACCCGGGTAGCCGGAGTGGCGGTACGCCATCTTCTGGGTCCGCTTGTTACCGGACAGGTGCACCTTGTCGGCGTTGATGATGATGACGAAGTCACCGGTGTCGACGTGGGGCGCGTAGATCGGCTTGTGCTTGCCGCGGAGAAGGGACGCGGCGGTGGTGGCGAGACGGCCCAGGACGACGTCCTGAGCGTCAATGACGTGCCACTGGCGAGTCACATCGCCGGGCTTGGGGCTGTACGTACGCACTTCGCAGCCTTCTTCTTCAGTGGATGGGTGCTGACACATGGCATCACTGAAGCGATCGTGCAGCTGGGGACGACAATGCCGGGGACGCTGCCCGTATGCCGCCCACTGGTAACTGCTCCAGGGAACCTAGGTAGAGGCCACTCCCGTGAGAATGAGCGAGCCAATACACAACGAACACGCAGGATACCTGCGGCGCCACGGCCGGGTCAAAACGGGTGGCCGGCGACTGCACCCTGCTGTCCATTGACCAGCGTAAGCGAGCACCAGGCCCTGCTGTGCCGCCCATGCCCGGCCCTCACCCCCCAAACACCGGGCCCACAGCCCCACCCCAGCGACCTCCCGGCCACGAAATCCCCGACCCCCAACCGCCGGACACCTAAGCCGGACGCCCACGCCCAGCGCCCAGAGCCCCCAGGGCTCACGCCACGCCACGCCCCCCGCCCCTGGCACGCCGAGGCTCACTCCTCCCCCCACCGGGTCCGCCCCTCGACGGGCGAAGCCGCGGGCCCGGTGGGATCCAGCGACGGAGCTCCTGGCGGGGTCGAAGGGGCGGAACCCCTGGAGGACGGGACGGGCAGGGGCGGCGGGGGCGAGACACCCCGCCCGGACCGAACACCGCGGACCGCCACGGTCACCGCCAGACCACACAGCGTCACCGCGTCCCGAAAGGCCCGCCGCTGCACCGCCTCCAGATAAGGCCAGGTCACCCCGGGAATCTGCGGCACGAGCGACACCCAGAACCACACCCCCCGAGCAACCGCTCCCTCCCCCAGCACCCCGGCCACCAGCAGCGGCACGACGACCAGCAGATAGTGGTCGTACGACGGCCGGGACACGAGGAACGCCGAGAGCATCAGCCCCGCCGCGGTCTCCACCAGCCGCCGCGCCCCCTCGTCGCCACCCCGCCACCGCCGATACGCACACCCCACCCCCACACCCGCCGCAACCACCCCGATCCCGCCGGCCCACACCTCCGGCACCCCCACCCTCGGCAGCACAGCAGCCGGCGACGCCTCATACAGCCGTACAAAGCCGTCGTCCCCGCCCAGGAGGAACGGCAGAGTCCGGGTGAAGAACCCCGCAGGATCCGGCAGCAGCAACGCCGCCCCCACGGACGCGACCACCGGCACCCCGGCCATCACCCCCAGCCCCCGCCACCGCCGCGCGAAGACGAACAGCAACCCCACCGGCGCCAGCAACGGCTTCAGCGCGATCGCCGCCCCGATCACCGCCCCCGCCGCCACCCACCGCCCCCGCACCGCCAGCAACAACCCCAGCGGCAGCGCGAGCACAGCCGTAGCGGTCCAGTTCCCCAGCTGAACAAGGTGCGCGAACGGCGCGAACCCGACCGCGAGCCCGGTCAGTCCGAGGGCGGCGAACCGGCTGCGCAGCGGCACCCCGTGCACCCGCAGCGCACAGACCCAGCCCCCCACCAGACATCCGGTCACGACCACCGGCACGAGCACACCCAGCACACCCCGCGGAATCAGCGCCTGAGGAGCCGCCGCCAGCACCGCACTCGGCAAATAGAGAAAGTGGGGGTCGTCATACGGCGAACCCCCACCCAGCCAGACCCGCGCCGCCCGCACGACGATCGCGTTGTCCATCCCTCCGTCCGAGGTCACCCGCGCCGTACGCACCACGAGGGCCCCCAGCAGGACCCCGAGCACCGCCCACAGATGCCACGTCGCCCGTCGTACCAACCACCCGGAGATGTCGCTTTTGTGCACGCTCACCGGCTGAACGCTAGGGGCCTGTGCGCCGCTTGGGGCGGACCGGCACGCCTTCGGTCCGTCTAAGATGCGCCCCATGAGCTACGGGCAGCAGGGGGGACCCCAGTCCCAGTGGGATCCCTGGACACCGCAATCCCAGCAGCCGTGGAACAGCGGCGCCGACGACCAGACCCCGGACTGGGCCGCACTCGCCGAGGCGTCCGAGACCCGCAACAAACGGCGTCGGCTGCTGTTCGTCGGCGGCGGAGCACTGGCCACCGTCGCGATCGGCGCTGCCGTCGCCGTGGCCGTGGTGTCGTCGAACGACGGCAACTCGGCCTCCAACAAGCCGTCTTCCGAGCTTCCGGCGACCGCGGACCTGCCGAACCAGTCCACCGCCCCGTCGTTCGAGTCGACGAGCGCCCCGCCGCCGCTGGATCCGAAGGACTTCATCTCCAGCAAGGCCAAGGACACCGCTCCGCTCGGCGCGCAGATCCTCTTCCCCGGCACGCAGCTGACCATGGGTGAGACGGTCTACAAGAAGGGCGCGACGGACGACACGAAGAACTGCTCCGCGGTCACCGAGGGCGGGCTCCCGAAGATCCTCACCGCCAACGGCTGCACCCGCTTCATGCGCGTCTCCTACGTGAAGGACGGCATCGCGGTGACGGTGGGCGTGGCCGTCTTCGACACAGAGGCGAAGGCCACGAAGGTCAAGGGCCAGGTGAACACCAAGAAGGACATCGTCCGGCCGCTGTCCGGCAAGGGCATCAAGGACTTCTGCGCCTCCGCCGTCTGCTACTCCAAGTCCAACTCCTACGGCCGTTACGCCTACTTCACCATCACCGGCTTCACCAACGGCAAGGACATGACGGACAAGGACACGGCGGGCTTCCAGACCGGCGACAACCTGGAGGAGTTCACGTTCCGCCAGATCCGCCGGCGCGGCGAGGCCCAGGCTTCGGCGGCGGCGGGCGAGTAGCGGCGAGCGGCGGCCGACGCACGGTCGACCGCCGCCCAGGGCCTCACCTGTGCTTCAGGCGCAGCCGGATCGGTACGACCGCCGACTCCAGCTGCGTCCGAAGCGTCATCTTCGACACACCTTCCGTCCGCTCCTCGAAGCGGATCGGGATCTCGACGGCGCTGTGCCCGGCCCGTACGGCCTTGTACTTCAGCTCGACCTGGAAGCTGTAGCCCGCGCTGTCCAGGGTGGCCAGGTCGATGTCCCGCAGCGTCGCGGCCGACCACAGGTTGAAGCCGGCCGTGATGTCCCGGATCTTCGTGCCGAGCACGGCGCGGGCGTAGCGGTTGGCGAACCGGGACAGCAGCACCCGGTGCACGCCCCAGTCCTCGTCCAGCGAACCGCCCTCGACGTACCGGCTGCCGACGACCAGGCCCACCCCGGAGGCCACCGCCGTGCCCAGCATGCGCGGCACCGCCTCCGCCGGGTGGCTGCCGTCGGCGTCCATCTGGACGACGTACGCGGCACCCTCGTGAAGCGCGGCGCTCATACCCGCGACGTACGCCCGCCCCAGACCGTCCTTCTCGGTGCGGTGCAGCACGCTCATCCGGCGCCGGCCGTCCCAGTTGTACTTCTCGGCGAGTTCCTCGGCGATCCGCCCGGTGCCGTCCGGGCTGGAGTCGTCGACGATCTTCAGGTGCAGCCCGTCGATCGGCAGCCCGAGCACCAGCTCGGCCATCCGCGCCACGTTCGCGGCCTCGTTGTACGTGGGCATGACCACGGTGACCGGTACGCCCGGATGTCTGTCGTGGTTGTCACGACCCGTCATGGCTTTCTCTTTCCCTCCCCTAGGAGCCCCTACCGGGGCCCCTCCCCAACGGGCGCGGGCCTTCCCAGCGCCCGGAACCGCCAGCCCGCCGCGGTCCAGCGGTCCGCGTCGAGCACCCCCCGCCCGTCCACGATCCGCGGACGGGAAACCAGCGACCGGGCCCGATCCGGGTCGATCTCCCGGAACTGCGGCCACTCGGTCAGATGCAGCACGAGATCGGCACCGCGCAGCGCCTCCTCGGCCGACAGCGCGTATCCGAGGAGCGGGAACGCCTTGCGGGCGCTGTCCATCGCCTCGGGGTCGTAGACCGTGACGTCGGCGCCGTCGAGCCGCAGCCGCGCGGCGACGTTGAGCGCCGGCGAGTCACGGATGTCGTCGGAGTCGGGCTTGAATGCCGCCCCGAGTACGGCGATACGGGCCCCCAGAACCCCTCCCCCGCACATCTCCCGTGCCAGTTCGACAACCTTGTCGCGGCGCCGCATGTTGATCGCGTCCACCTCGCGCAGGAACGCCAGCGAGACGCCCAGCTCGTCGGCGCGGTACGCGAAGGCGCGGATGTCCTTGGGCAGACAGCCCCCGCCGAAGCCGACGCCGGCCCGCAGGAACTTCTTGCCGATCCGGTCGTCGTACCCGATCGCCTCGGCGAGCACGCCGACGTCGCCGCCCGCGGCCTCGCAGACCTCCGCCATCGCGTTGATGAAGGAGATCTTGGTGGCGAGGAAGGCGTTGGCGGCCGTCTTGACCAGTTCGGCGGTCGGAAAGTCGGCGGTGACGAGCGGGGTCCCGACGGCCAGGACGGGCGCGTACACGTTCCGAAGAATCGTTTCGGCACGCTCCGAGCGCACCCCGAACACCAGCCGGTCCGGCCGCAGGGTGTCCTCGACGGCGAAGCCCTCCCGCAGGAACTCCGGGTTCCAGGCGACCTCGACGCCGGCATGCGTGTCCGCGAGCCGCCCCGCTGTCCCCACCGGCACGGTCGACTTGCCGACCAGCAGCGCGTCGGGGCCGGCATGCGCGGCGATCGCCGCGAAGGCGGAGTCGACGTACGTCAGGTCGGCGCCCTCGGAGCCGGTGCGCTGCGGCGTACCGACACACACGAAGTGCACGTCGCCGAAGGCCGCGGCCTGTCCATAGTCGGTCGTGAACCGCAGCCGCCCGCTCGCCGTGTGCTCGGCGATCAGTTCCGGCAGCCCGGGCTCGTGGAACGGCACCCGGCCCGCCTGCAGCGCGGCGACCTTGTCGGGGTCGACGTCGACCCCGAGGACATCGTGGCCGAGTTCCGCCATGCAGGCGGCGTGGGTGGCACCGAGGTAGCCGGTGCCGATGACGGTGAGCCGCATGGGTACGGCCCCTTTCTTGGCGTGGAGCGTTCTGCCGTGGAGCGGCGACAGCTCAGGAGGTCTTGATCCAGATGCGGTACGTGCCCGTGCCGCTGGAGTTGCTGAAGGGCACCTTGCCGAGGAGCCGGTAGTGCGAGTTGCCCTTGACCGCGGCCGCGATGACGTCGTCGACCCGCGGGTTGGTGAGCCCGTCCAGGACGATCAGGTCGAACTCGCCCTCGCGCAGCGCCGCGCGGTAGGCGTCGTCGCCCGTGTGGTACTTGCCCTTCTCGTCCGTGTACTCCAGCGCGAACACGCCCTGCCACTGACGATGAGTGGTCTTTTCCCGCAGGTAGTAGACGGGCACTTCGGGTGTCGAGGCGAGGTAGTGGCCCTTGGAGTTCACATGGGTGTCGATGGTCCTGATCATCTTCGAGGAGTCGGGCCAGACGCCGAAGCGCCAGTCCGCCTGCGAGATGCCGAGACACAGCACCGCCGTCCAGAGCATGATCCCGAGCTGGGGGTAGCGGAAGTGGGCGCCCACCAGACGGGTCACGCCCACGCCCGCCATCGGCGCGGCGAACAGCAGACCGAAGCCGACGTGCTTGAACAGCGAGACCACGGTGGCCAGTTGGATCTGGTACGCGGGCGCGAGCAGGGCCGTGCCGCACAGCGTCAGGCCGAGCAGGGCACGCCAGCGCCAGCCGGGGTTGCCCAGCTTCAGCGCGATCGGCGACTCGTTCATACGGCTGCGCCGTACGTAGGAGACGGCGCCGCCGACAGCGGTCAGGAACATCAGCCCGCCCCATTCCGCCGAGCGCTGGAGCAGGAACTGGGCGCTGTCGGAGCCGTGGTCACGGTCGGTGGTGGTCTGCTGGACACCGGCGAGCAGGTCCGTGGTGTACATCCCCACGAGCATCAGACCGCCGATGCCGATGCCGAGCAGCACCATCCGAAGGAACGATTTTGCACCCTTGTGCGGCCACGCGGTGAGCAGCGCGAGCACACAGATGGTGGGCAGGTACAGCGCGGACGCGTACTTCACGCCGACCGCGAGCACCGCCACGGGCGCGGCGAGCAGGACGGCGACCACCGGCGCGCGGTCGGTGCGCACCACGATCCAGGTCGCCAGCGCGAGCAGGAACACCGCCATCGCGTCGTAGGTCGCGAAGTACCCCATGACGACGGTCGACTGGAGCACCGCGAACAGCGCCGCCGCGGCCAGCGCCGCACGCTCGTTGAACAGCCGCCGGGTGAAGGAGTACAGCAGCCCGGTGGTGGCCAGCATGAACAGCAGGCTGAGACACCGTGCCCCCATGAGCCCGAACTGCCCGTCGACCAGCGCGACGAGCACCGGGTACAGCTGCGGCGAACCGGAGAAGTAGGCGGCGTAGTTGATGGGCAGCGGCGCGCCGTTCAGCAGATGGTCGAGCTCGGCGTGACCGGCCGCGATGTACAGGGCCTCGTCCTGGAACGCCGTGTTGGACAGCCGCAGCGACAGGGCCGCCTGGATGAGGAGGATGCACAGCAGCACGGTCCGGCTCACCCAAGCCCGCCGACGGCTGCCCGCCATGTCCCAGCCGGCCTCCGGCGTCGCGGGGATGTGGTAACCCGGCTCGTCGTCCGGCACCTGCTGGTACCGGACGGTGCGCAGCGCGTACGTCGGCTGGTCCTCGTGCTGCCCGTGCGGCTGCTGCGGGATCTGCGCCTGGTACGGCTCCTGGTACGGCTCTATGTACTGCTCCTGGTACGGCTCCTGGTACGGCTCCTGCTGGTGCCCGTACTGGCCGGCGTCGAACCCGTAGCCCTGCTGAGAGGGGCGCTGCCCGTTCGAGTTGAACCAGCCGGAGGCCGACTCGTCCTCGGCGTACGGATCGTAGGGCTGAGGCGTGTAATGATCGTTTCGGGAGGTCATCACGGCTTCCGTACGTCGAAGCCGAAGCTGTCGTCGGCGGCCAGGCGCTTGAACTCCGTCAGCGCCAGCGGGCTCGCCTCCAGTCGCCAGTCGGCACGCTTTTTGTGGTTGAACCAGATGAAACCGAGCATGTCGTCGTCCGCCGTCACGCCCGCGAACAGGTTGCGGATGTCGGCACGCCGCCGCTCACCCGCCATCGCGGCGGTCTCCAGCAGGATCATCGGCTTCTTGGTGAAGGTGCGGACCTGGTCCCGGGTCGCCCCGAAGACGCTGTCGAAGGCGTTGTCCTCCTCGATCGTCCAGTAGCCGATGAGGCCGACCCAGTCGACGTAGGCGTCGCCCGGGTAGTACGGCTCGAGCTTCACGCTCTTGACCGGGTTGACGATGTTGGGCGACCAGGCCCAGATGACGTTCGAGGCGCCGACGTCGATGAAGGTCTCGTGGATGTGCCGCCAGGCGGCCACGTAGTCCTTCGGGGTCACGTCCTTCGTGCCCCACTTCTCCCAGTGGCCGTTGAACTCGTCGGCGAAGGAGATCACGACGGGCAGGTTCAGCTTGCGGACCGCGGTGGCGTACTCCTTGATGTACGCGTCCGACTCGCCGGCCGCGATGTCGGCGACCGGCGTGTCGAAGGGCTCCCACGACATCAGCGTCATGGCGCCCTCACGCCAGGCGTTGCGCACACCGGTGGCGTCGAAGCCGTCGCCCCAGGCGGCGTAGTACTCGATGAGGTTCGGCTGCTTGCCGACCATCTTCGTGTACGTGTCGACGCTCTTCATGGAGGTCGGCGCGCCGTCCACAGCGGCGCCGAAGTACTTCTTGTCCGGCTTCAGCAGCGGTACGACGTCGTAGGGCACGTCGGTCCCGGGGCTCGCCGCCGAGTCGGCACCGGCCTTGCCCTGCTCGCTGTTCCGGGAGGAGCCGCCCGGCTCCTCGCCGAGGACCGAGCAGCCGCTGAGGGCGAGCACACCGCTGAGCAGCGCGGCCGCCAGGATCGTACGCGTGCGGGCGAACAGCCGCATCAGGCCACCGCCTTCTCGCGGGGCTGGACCAGGACGCGGCCCACGACGAGGGCGTAGAAGAGGCCGGAGGACAGGATCAGGGCGAAGTCCGGGGCGTCCATGGTGAACGAGCGGTAGACCGCCCCCACGACCCAGATCAGCGCGGTGCCGCCGCTCCACACCCACATGCCGATCCAGAAGCGCCGCGTCTTGTTCTTCTTGGCGCCGGAGGAGCCGGTGGGCTGCCAGCCCATGCGGTTCTTGCGGAGGATGTCCCAGATGGCGAACACGTGGGCCCAGCCGTACATCAGGCGGGCCGCCCAGGCCTCCAGGCGGTAGGGGGCCGTGTGCCACATCGGGAAGATGATCGTGGTGTAGATGATGCTGGGCAGCACCAGGACCAGGTGCTCGACCATGAGCTTCTCCGGCATCGCGATCAGCAGCACGATCGGGATGACGGGGGCGGCGAAGGTGAACAGCGCCGTGTGGATGTAGTAGAAGAAGCCGGACATGTAGCACAGGCGGCTGGAGAACCTGATCTTCGCCTGCCAGAACTTCCGGCTGCCGAGCAGGCTCATCGACCCCGAGCACCAGCGGTACTGCTGGTTGAAGAAGGCACCGGCGGTGTCCGGGCACACGCCCGTGGACACGGCGATCGGCACATAGCGCAGGTCCCAGCCCAGGCCCCGCAGGTCGAAGCCGGTGTGCACGTCCTCGGAGTGCTCGATCAGCGTCGTACCGCCGTTGGTCTCCAGCGCGGCCCGCCGGTACACCGCACAGCTGCCCACGCAGATGGCGCCGTCGCTGCCCTGCCGGGAGACCTGCACGGACCGGTAGAACAGCTCCTGCACCGCGCCCGCGCCGCGCTCGATCCAGTTCTGCGAGTCCAACACCCGGAAGTACTGCGGCGACTGGACGATCCCGATGCGCGGGTCCGCCTCCATGTACGGCAGCAGCTCCTGGAGCAGGTCGGCGCGCGGCGTGAAGTCGGCGTCCAGGATCAGGATGTACTTGCCGTCGGACTGCCCGAACCCGAAGTGCAGGTTGCCGGCCTTCTTGAACCAGCCCCGGTTCTCCCGGGTGCCGTAGCGGAAACCGAAATCCCGCGCCATGGCGGCCAGTTCGGGACTGGCACCGTCGTCGAGCACGAACGGGACGCAGACGCCGGGATACCGGTCGGCCATCTCCCGCACATGCCGCCAGGTGTTGTGCAGCACCTCGATGGGCTCACCGCACACCGGCAGGAACACGTCGACGCTCGGGTACACCTCGGGCCGCCAGTTGTGCACCAGCCGCTTGTGGTGCGCGATGTCGAAGTCCCGGGTGAAACCGTTCACCCGCAGCGACACCAGGTAGTACAGGACCGTGAAGACCAGCAGCGGCGTGTAGATCCACAGCAGCGGCGTGGACTGGGCCAGCTTGAACTGGCTCATCACCAGGCAGCAGAAGCTGATCAGCGAACTGATCGTCAGGATCCACAGTCGCCGGCGTGTGTAGGAGTACTTCTCCTTGTCCGTCGGCGGCAGCGGCAGCAGCCCCAGCGGAGCACCGTCACCCCGCCCGGCCTTCCGCCGTCCGCCACCGTTGCCGTTCTGGCGCGTGCTGCGCCGCCCCCCGGTCCGCGCAGGACCAACTGAACTCATGACAAACCCACCCCCGGGCCCGGATACGGCCCGTATGACCCCCACCCCTACCCGGCCTTCCCCATGTCGATTTCTCGAACAACGGCCGGGCAGCTCGAACACATAGTTGAGCGATGAAAAGATATACGAGAGGTAAGGGGGTTGTAAGGGGCATCAAGGTGACTTACGCCCGGTAAGTACTGACATGAGCGCTATCTGACCTCAAATGTCAGGTAACTAACAGGTTTCGCATCCGGACGTCCCGGGCAGGAATCGCCGGTTCCGCGCCTCCTTGCTCCGCGCCGCGAGCAACTCGTCCGCCGGATACCCCACTTCCTCGAGGGTCAGCCCGTGCGGCCGCACGACATGCACGGCGGAGTCCCGGACACCGGCGGCAAGCACCTTGCCGGGCCAGTCGGCGGGCCGGTGCCCGTCCCCCACGAACAGCAGCGCCCCGATCAGCGACCGCACCATGTTGTGGCAGAAAGCGTCGGCACGAACGGTCGCGGTGACGATCCCGTCGTCCCCGCGCACGAGGCTCAGCTCCTGGAGGGTACGAATGGTGGTCGCCCCCTCCCGCTTCTTGCAGTAGGCGGCGAAGTCGTGCTCGCCGAGGAGCCGCCCGGCGGCCTCGTTCATGGCGTCGACGTCGAGGGGCCAGTCGTGCCAGAGGACGTGGCTGCGCAGCAGCGGGTCGACGCCCCCGGGATTGTCGGTGACGCGATACGCATAGCGCCGCCAGACCGCCGAGAACCGCGCGTTGAACCCACTGGGCGCCTCCCGCAGCGCCCACACCCGCACGTCCTTGGACAGCCGCCCGGCAAGCCGCTTGAGCAGCTTCTCGTGGTGCTCCCGCCAGACCGCCTCCGGCAGATCGACATGCGCCACCTGCCCCCGAGCGTGCACCCCGGCATCGGTACGCCCCGCCACGGTCAGTTCGTACGTCGTCCCGCCCGACCGCGTGACGGTCCGCAGGGCATCCTCGATCTCCCCCTGCACGGTCCGCTTCCCACCGGCCTGCTTGGCCCAGCCGTGGAACTCGGCACCGTCGTAGGACAGATCGAGGCGGACACGGACGTAGCCGGGTGCTGCTTCATCACTCACAACGAGATCCTCTCAGGAACACAGAAGCGGGCCCGCTCCCCGAAGGGAACGGGCCCGCCAACGCCCAAAGGGGCGCGGGGAACTGCGCGACCAGCCACGACGGCGCCGCAGCCGCAAACGGAACAGCCCCCGGCAGAACGCTTACGCGTCCTTCGACTCCTCGGCGGCAGCCTCGTCGGCCTTGGTCGTGTCGACCTTGGTCTCAGCAGCCTCGGTGACCTCGGCGTCCTTGGCAGCGCGCTTCGTCGCGGCCTCGGCCTCGCCGGTGGCCTCCTGAGCAACCGTCAGCGCCTCGACCAGCTCGATGACAGCCATGGGCGCGTTGTCGCCACGACGGTTACCGATCTTGGTGATACGGGTGTAGCCACCCGGACGGTTCTCGTAGCGCGGTCCGATCTCGGTGAAGAGCGTGTGCACGATGCTCTTGTCCGTGATGACCTGCAGCACCTGGCGGCGGTTGTGAAGGTCGCCCTTCTTCGCCTTGGTGACCAGACGCTCGGCGTACGGCCGCAGACGGCGGGCCTTCGCCTCGGTGGTGGTGATACGGCCGTGCTCGAAGAGCGCCTTCGCGAGGTTCGCGAGGAGCAGCTTCTCGTGCGCGGCACCGCCGCCCAGACGGGCACCCTTGGTGGGCTTCGGCATTCTGTCTCTCCTGTGTGTCTGCCCCGGCCGTGTCAGGTACCGGGGTCAGTATCCGAGCAGGCGGTCGCCTGTCGGAGATCCGAGCGCCTTTTCAGACGCCCGGAAGGGCCGCGCCCCAAAGGGGCGCGGGGAACTGCGCGACCAGCCAAAGCCGGCCCGCAGCCACATTCCAACCGCCGAGCCCGAGCTCTTAGTACTGCTCGGTCTCCACGAACCCAGCATCCGCGTCGTCGTCGGCACCAAAGGCGTCGGCGGCAGCGGTCGGGTCGAACCCGGGAGGCGAGTCCTTGAGCGCAAGCCCCATGCCCGCAAGCTTGGCCTTGACCTCGTCGATGGACTTCGCACCGAAGTTACGGATGTCCAGCAGGTCGGCCTCGGAACGAGCCACGAGCTCACCCACGGAGTGGATGCCCTCGCGCTTGAGGCAGTTGTACGACCGAACGGTGAGCTCCAGCTCCTCGATCGGCAGCGCCAGATCAGCGGCGAGCGCGGCGTCCGTCGGGGA
>NZ_JBSGVW010000055.1:0-46275 GCF_053608645.1 Streptomyces sp. NPDC055013 | reverse complement strand
AGCGAGTAACTCCCACTCCTGGTCGGTGAGTTCATGGCGTCGTATCACCCCACCATGATCCACCCTCCGATGATCTTTGAAGACGGACCCTAGTTCGCTCTCTTCATCGGGAACGAACCCAAGCCTCGGGGTGCCGTCCAAGTCGCACAGTGTTGCCGTGACCGTGTTGTCCCTCAGACCGAGAGAACCTAAGAGGGTTCCAAATACCTGAACTTTAGTAGCCATCAGAACCCCCCTTACGCCAGCCTAGTAACGCGCAACCAACTGTTGGCACCCATACGGCTACCAGTTGCGTTGGACGTGTTCTGAGCCCAGTCAAAGGAGAACGTACCGCTGTTGGTTGTGGTGACGATTCCTGATTCCCAAGCAAGGGTCAGGTTGCTCTGACTGTTCCTCACACCTTCGTAAGGGATAGAGGTAGTGAAAGCGTGGACACCACAACGAACCACGATGTTGGTAGCGGACGAGTCAGACGCAGAAGAACCAGGACCGAAGCAGGAACGGTTACCGGTAGCTCCGGCTGGAACTGTCCACTGAGTCTTGATGTCCGCTGCTGCCAATGCTCCGTAGTAAAGGTAGACCTCGATCAAATAGACCGCGTTGGCTGCAAGACTGGCCTGTAGCACAGGGTCGGCAACAAAGGTTGTTGTGCTTGCCCTATCCAAGTCCGTCTCGCGATAGATGGTCCTGGGGAAGTACTGGCCACCAACTGTCAGAGCACCAGCAACAGTTACGGTTGAGCCGGACGCACCAATACTTACGTTTCCACCATCCGCATTGAGAGAGAGCGTGGAAGCCGACCCGTTGTTACGGGCCATGATCTCGTTGTTGTCCGCAATCAAGTTGATGCCCGAAGTAGGGCCAATCTGGAAGGCATGCCCGGAGCTGCTTAGGGAAGCGTCCGTGGTGTTGTTCAAAGAGATCTGCTGCGAGCCGGCCGCAGAGAGGATCTGAATCCAGGTGCTTGAGTTACTCCTGAAGTAGGTGTTACCCGTATCGGTCTCGTAAATGGTCTGCCCGACGTAGGGCGAACTCGGGCGCGTGCTGGACGTGCATACGCGGAAGTTCATGTTCAGGTCGATAGCGTCATAGTTGTTGTTGAGCTGAGTTGTAACGTTGACGTCCTCTGAGCCGTCTGGCTTCAAGAGGGCTAATCGGCTTGTGTTGGTCGACATCCCTAAGCCTCCTTCCTTATCTGCTCTAGGGCTTGGTCGCGGCGACGCTTGTACAAGTCGCGTCGCTCATCAACCATCTTGCGTTTGTCCTCAACCCGATCCACTCGGGCAAGGTATTTGGCTCGGATCTTGTCCAGGGGGTCTTTCTTACCCTCGGGCGAGACCACGCGTACGCGGTTGGCCTTGGCATGCTCGATGCGGACTAGGTGAGCTTCCTTGGCATCCTGCTTGGTCTCCGCGTTGTAGAGCCCCGTTGCCTCCAAGTCACCAACTCGGGTTCCCTTGGAGGGACTTACGGCCTGAGACACACGCCCTTCCTTCAGCGCAGGGTCATCCCTGCCCACTGGAGCCTTGTGGGGTTCGTGCAAGACAATGTCTAACAACCCCTCTACATCGGTTGGGTCAATGTCGTACTCGGCCGCACGCCACTCCAAGGTGTCCTGCGGAAAATAGTAATCGTGGTACGTGCCATCGGGCTTGAGAGAGACGATGTGCCACAACGCGTTTCCGTCTCGTGAATAGGTCTCGATGACCGCCTGAACCTCATACTGTTCTGCTGCCATTTATTTACTCCTTAGATCCTGAAGCACCAGTAGTAGACCGCCCATACGCCTGAGCCTGCTGGGCTGATGGTCAATGTGAAACCGTCGGCATCTGAATTGGTGATGGCGTACGAGTGCACGACGTCGTCTCGGATGGTGATGATCGGCAAGAGCTGTGAGTCCATAGTCGGCCCGAAACCGATCGAGATGGAGCTAGATCCCGACGTAGCATCATTCGACCCGGTGAAGATTGCCTGGTTGGAACCGAGCGGCGTTTCAAAGTCCGGGAAGGTTCCTAGGAACCTGATGTTGTCCTCATACAGCCACAGCGTTTGTTCGTCCGCCTCACCACGCTTGTATCCGATGATTGCGTTGCTGTCGGCCACCGATACCGCGTTCTGTCCGATGGTTCCGACAGTCGCATCGGGTTGGTAGGACATGACGGCGAAACTGTTGTCGGCATAGAAGCCGCCACCCTTGTATACGTAGAAGCCGTTCTCCAAGGTGAGTCGCCCCGCGACGTAGCGATCCTCAAGCATTCCCGTGAAGGACACGATTCCGTTGTCATCCGTGCTGGAGACAATCTTGATGTCAGCGCTAGCTCCGGCAACGGTGCTGTCATCCTTGGAGAAGATGCGCGCGTAGGTTGTGCCATCAGGTGAGTAGAACTTGACATGACCGACATCACCAGCCTGAGCAACCTCAACAGCACCGAGGTTGTCAGCCGTAGAACGGAAAGTTCCCGAGACGGTGACGTTTCCCGTAGCGGAGTCGATATCGACTGTCTGAGACCCAGCAGCATTGAACGCCTGGAGTCCCTCACTGTTTAGCTCAACACGTGCCCCTGTATCCGAGGTCTTGATACGGGCACCAAGGATGAAGTCCGCTGAGATGGTTCCGGCAGTCACCTTGCTTACGGTCAGATCACTGATGTGCGCGTCATCAATCAGCAGCGCGGTAGCCGAAGCAGCCTCGGACGGAAGCGACTTGTTACCCACCTTGTCGACCGCCACCACACGCACGTAGCGAGCCGAGGTCTCCTCAACCGGCACCGTGACGACAGCCGGAATCTGCGCGGTAAGTGTTCCCTGGTTGGCAATCACCGTGCCCTTGAGAGTCGCCTCAGAGGGCGTGAAGTGCGGCTCAAAGTCCACGTGGATCTCAAGGTGGTGCAGATCCTGTTCCAGGTTGAAGGTTCCACCCGTTGCCTTGCCCAGCTCGTGAGTCACCTGGACTGCGATGCGTGAGCCGGCCACGGTCGCAGCAGCCGGAGTGCTCGGAGGGATGTTGTCCTGAGTCGTGACGAACGTCGTCTCCGTCCAGGCCCCGATGTTCCCCGCTGTGTCGACCAGTCGGATGCGCACGTCATAGCCGACACCCGTAGCCAAGTCGTTCAGGAAGTACGTGCTCTCACCCCATGCGACGTAGAACGTCTGCCATGCGCTGAGAGACGGAGTGAACGGCTGATCCCAGGTGTTCAGGTCATCCCACGGGGTCGAGCTGATGGCTGCCCACGACTGCTGGTAGATGGCGTCTGTGTCGACGCGCACCTGAATCTCGTAGTGGTCTCCGTCCAGGACGGTCGAGCCGTCCGTGTTGAGCGGAGCGTTCCACGCCAGCAGCACGCGAGAGCGCGTCATACCCAAGTCGTCCTGGTAGTTGACCACCTGGAACGGGGTCACCCAGGAGCCGGAAGCTGGGGTAGACGTGTCCGCGTTCGGACGTGTCCCGACGCTTTCACCACTCGCGACCGAGAGGGTACGAGAGAACGCACCCACGGTGATCTTGGAAGACGCCTCCGCCTCGAAATCGACGTAGTCAGTGAGGTCGAACCAGTTCCCGTCACGGTCTCGGTAGCCGACGGAGTATCCATCCGTGATGCTCCAAGAGGTCTCGTGCACCTGAAGCTTGAGGGGGTTCAGACGCTCGCCACGGAAGTAGATCTCATTGTTGGTGTCCACTAGGCCGGCGTCCGGGTCATAGACCCAGATGTAGTCGCCCACCTGGAATGTTCCGTGGACGTCGTAGTCACCAGCAGAGAGGGACAGTGCGTCACGGGTTCCCGAGAAGCGGTTGAGCTGGAGCTGTGCGCGAGCAGTCGCGTTGCCAGTGGACGTCTCAGACTCGCTCACCAGCCGAGTGAGCTTGAGAGCGTTGCCGTGCAGATCCTTGTACGGGTTGAGACCACCAGAGATATTCGCTGAGCCCGTGGCTACGGTGCTGCCTTCTCCCTCAGCCAAGAGGACAACGCGAGTCGTGAAGTCCTCCATGTCTTGCTCTACGTCCATCGAGCCTTCTAGGGCTCGCATGGATACGTCTTCACCAAAGCCCTTACGGACCACAACGCAAGTCGGGTTGGTCACGTATAGGTCTGATTCAGGTCCGGCATCTAATGAGCCGTCTCCGTTGACCCTCCAAGAGACAGGAACGTTGGTGGTCGACATGGTGTCGCACACGTACTGAATCGATGTGCGCGGAGTCTCGTACTGGAACTGTCCGGTGAACGTCCCAGACACCGAGTACAGGGTTCCTTCTGTAACCGCGTCCGGCAGCAGCGCACGAACGGTGTTGGCAAAGGTCTGACTCGTGAAGGTCTGAGCAGACTCGTAGATGTCTCCCTTGCCTCGGTTGCTGTCGTCGTCACCGAGCCAGAAAGCTACGCCGACTCCTCCAACCGAAACCGAGTCTCCGACTTCATTGGTACGTCCGTCATCGCCAATCTTCTTCTTACGCAGGACGCCGACATAGCGAGCAGCAGTAAGGGAGTTGTCTCCGGCCTGCACGGTGTCGACGCGTCCGGGCAGAATCGCTACGTGCCCGAAGTAGTCGAGACTGTCTAGCACTTCACGGGGAACGTTGCCCTTGAGCTTCAGCTCAAAGTTCCCAAGGGAGTGCAGGATCTCAGTTACAGCCATTGCCAATCCTCCTTACTGCTGCTGGTTGTTGTCAGTGTTGACGTTTACTTGAAATGGACGATGAAGGTCCGGGTTGCTTACGTGCTGCTCGATGAGCCGCTTCGTATCGCGCGTCATGTCCTTGACACTGCTGCCCGAGTTGTAGGCAAGTTCGTGACTGACGAACTCTCGGAAGTCGCGCATCTCGCCCATGAACTCTCGTACTTCCGCTTGGAACGGTTCGATGGTGTTGACGCTCTCCCATATCTGCTCGCCACGGCGGATGCTCCGCCACAACGGGCGAACAAGCTTGTTCCAGATGATCCCGAGAGCGGTCAGAGCAGCGGCTAGGGAACCGATAAAGATCAGGAGTGAGGGAATCTCTAAGCCAGTCATTAACGCCTCACCCCGTACGTCTGCTCAGCCATGAACCCGATGTACTGGTTGCGCAGATCTAGGGCTGTGTCCCCCGAGCCGGCCGAGCCTCCGCCCACAACGGCCCCTAGGAAAAAGTCCAGGGTGGTTGTGGACGCCTTGGTCATGGCACCTGTGGTTGAGCCCGTGAACGTGCGCGCCGAGCCGCACACAAAGCGGTTCCCGTCGCCATCGTTGGACGTGGCTGTCAGGTAGCCCGAGGCCGCTGTGTTCACGTTGGTCTCGGTCGGGACCAGGGCCACACCGTGAGTCGCGCTGGAACCGCTCTGTAGGTAGCCCTCAAGGAGTCGAGAGCCACGCCTAAGCGTCAGGTCCAGGACGATGCGTCCGGGGCTCCTGGACGCGGTCAGACGGACTCGGCACATCTCCAAGTCGTTGCGCAGGATCGATGCCGAGTCCCATACCGGTCCAGCACTGGCAACGGTCACGGCCCACTGCTTCGCGTGGAAGCCGCCGCTTGAGTACGCGGAGACGTTCAGCACTCCGGCCGAGGCGTTCGGGGAGACGTTGACCAGGCCGTTGCTCAGGGTCCAGTCATCCGGAGCCATGCGCTGAGAGCAGCCCTCAAGCTCATAGCCGTTGGCTGTGATCCTGACGCGTCCGGTCAGGGCGTCCGCTGCTGTCGCTCCCCACCTCGGGGATACGTCCGCAGGGATGTTGCGATAGACGGTCATCGAGCCGTCCAGGCCCGTGCGCGTCATCGAGCTGGGCGACGTGGCGCCCGTGAAGTAGCCGTAGTGGCTGAGGGCCGGCGCATGCGTCTTCTCCCCCGACAGAGAGAAGTCGTTCGCCCTGACTGCTCCGGTGAGACGGCTCTGTAGGTCCGTCTCGTTCTCGGCACCCACACGCTTCAGCCCTAGCTTCCAGTCACAGAGGACTAGGTCTCCGGCGTACTCGGTCACGGTGGCCGAGTTGGAGGTGACGGTGTAGAAGCCGTCTCGCTCCGGCTTGTCGGTGAAGGTGACTGGCAGGAGCTTGCCCTGTTCCAGGGCCAGGATGTTTTCGTGTAACTGGTACAGCTCTGCTCGGGATAGGTCAGGAGAAGCCTCCTGACCTTCCAGAGAGAGCGTTGGGTCTGATCCGCCTGACTCTGCAACCGGGAAGGTTTCGCGCAGAGAGATGCGACCGACTGTGATGGTTCCCCAATCGACGGCCATTAGCGACGCTCCTTCTCATAGTTGCGTAGTTCGGTAGAAAGGTTCTTGGCCAACAGCCTTGCTGCGGCTCGGTTCTGATCCGGCTTAGTGAGATCCCACTTACCGTCAAGGTTCAGAGTCAGGCTCTCGATATGCAGGCTTCCGCCCGAGCCCTGTACCGGCTGTAGTCCGGCACCAGCAGACACCCCGCTAAGAGCGCTGCTCATGGACTGGCGCGGCAGAGAGGCCGAGTTGTCGATACCGGTGGCGAGACCCTGCATAAGGGAAGCACCGCTGTACTCGGTCCAGCCCTTACCTGAGAACGGACCTTCCTTGGCCGGAGAGAACGGCAGGAGGTTTCGAGCGGCACTCATGACGTTGCTCACCGCGTTCTTGACTTGGCCGACCATGCCTTTAATACCGTTGACCAAGCCCTGAATGATCCTGCGTCCAGCACTGACTAACCAGGAGCCAGCACCCGAGAAGAAACTCACGACGCTGCTCTTGAAGCCCCTCACGGTCGAGACCGCAGAAGAGATCCTGTCTCGTACGGCGCTGACCATGCTGGAGAAGGCGTTACGGACCAGGCTGACAATCGCGCTTCCGATGCTGGAGACGAAAGACTTTGCGTTGTTCCAGCCGCTCTTCACGGTGTTGACCAGGCTGGAGACCTTGCTAGACACCCACGAAATAATGGAATTCCAGACGTTCACAAAGGTCGCCTTGATGGCGGTCAGCATGTTGCTCGTGTTGGTCTTGATCTCGTTCCACTTGTTGGTGAAGAAATTCTTCACACTGGTCAGCCAACCCGGAATGGTCTGGGTGAAGAAATTACCCATGGCATTCCAACCAGCCTTGAGGGCATTCCAGGTTGCATCCCAAGCAGCCTTGATCGCTGGCCAAGCAGCAGCCCACAAACGCTGGAACCAGTCGGTCTTGGTAGCGATAAGAACGATGGCCGCTACCAGAGCCACGATGGCCAAAATGATCCAGGTGATTGGGTTCGCTAGAAGCGCTGCTGTCCAAGCCCAAGTAGCTGTGATCAACGGCCACATGGCAGTACCTGTCAGCATGGACGCGATACGGAAACCGAGAAGCGCAATCTTCAGCGCAACGAAAGCCGCAGCGAGACCGAGAATTACCGGTGGTGGTAGCTTGCTCACCAAGTCAGCTAGAGCCGCCAAGAACGTGAGCTGAATAGAAGCCAGAGGAGCAAACGCCTGCCAGAGTTTCACGGCAATCTCTGCGAGACTTCCGAGTGTCGACGCAACCTTCGGCCCGTTCTCGGACACAAAGGTCATGAAGTTCTTGAAGCCCTGGCTTGTCGAAAGACTCTGACCCCAGTTTCCAAACCCGGTGGCCATGTCGGACATCTTGGTTGTGAACTTGTCGGCGTGGGGGAAGAACGCCTGGAAGATCCCGCCGATACCACGAAAGACCTGACCGAAGGTGTTCAGAAAGTCGGGGAGGGTCTTCTTAGCGGTTTCGTTCAGCCCCGCCATGAAGGACTTCCAGCCGCCAGAGGCCATGCCCGCCTTCAGCTTGTCCATCATGTCGCCAAAGACACCGGAAGCTGTCTTTACCAGCGGGGTGAGCTGGTGCATGCCGATACCCATAAGCTCAATGCCCTTGGTGACAACCGGCATCGTGGTTGAAGCAAGGGAATCAGACCACTGCTTCCACCCGTATTTGAGCTTGCCCAAGGCAATAGCGGTTGCCTGAGTAGCGGGCGGCATCCCCTTGAGGGTCTCTTCGAACTTCTTTTGCTTCTCAGCAGCGTCCGCAGATCCGACAGCCGCAGCGTGCTGAGCCGCCGCGTACTGCTCAGCAGCCGTCTTGGCCGCTTCAAACTGTGGCTTGACTGCGAGACCGAAAGCACCAGCAGCGGCACCAGCCGCTACAGCTCCGGCTGTGATACTGCCCAGTGCTCCGGCTACGACTGTGGCGACTCCACCAGCAGCCGGCCCAACGGCCACCAGCTTGGTAATGAGTCCAGAGATGTTGTCGAGTGCATCCCTGGTATCGGCCGCAATATCAACGTGCGCCGATGCGATTAAGAATCCAGAACCAGCCATCCCATATCTAGCACCTTCCTGCCCTCTGTATCAGTCGATAAGGTCTCCTTCCGCCCTCTGAAGAAATCCCGTGGTCTTAGCGTTTCGTTCGGCCGCCGCCTAGAAGCTTGGAGTAGTGGAGAGCCTTCTTCTCCTCTTCGCTTGCACGGCCAGACTTCGCGAGAGCTTCTAGCTCATCGCGTGACTTCGGTCGAGCCTTTTCCTGCTCGGCCTCTAGTCGTGCACGCATGACACCCTTGTAAGCCGCCATGCGCTCAGCCATCTGGAAGTACTGCGAGCCGGAGAGTTCGGTGTACGGGTCCCGGATTCCGTGGATAGCCGAGAAGTCGGACTCAAGATCCTCGATGTGGTCCAGGACCCAATCAATCTCCCCAACTCGCTTGATCAGTTTTTTGTGGCTGCCGAGTCACCCATTGCGATCCTGGACACGAGAGCCAGCACGGCGTCAAAGTCCTCAGGCGAGACCTCATCGTCATTCATGAGAATCTCGAAGTTCTCCTTGCCTAGGAGGTCTTCTGTCATCGCAAGCTGAGCCATCATGCG
Source organism: Streptomyces sp. NPDC055013 (assembly GCF_053608645.1). NCBI lineage: Bacteria > Bacillati > Actinomycetota > Actinomycetes > Kitasatosporales > Streptomycetaceae > Streptomyces > Streptomyces sp. NPDC055013. The sequence goes on along the minus strand of NZ_JBSGVW010000055.1, from coordinate 37,475 downwards.
CTCTTCTTCGGTCTTGCACTCACGTAGTCGCTTGGCTAAGCGAATCGGAAGGCGTGGATCTAGCTTTGCGGGAACCTTGTATTCCTTGTCGTTGAGGATGAACAGGGTTCGCATCTCACGAGACTCGGACTTGTTCGCGCCGATGACTACGGGGTTGAGGTTGGTTACACCATTGTCAGTCATTTGGTTACTCCTTTATTGGTCGCGCCGATTAGGCGTCTTCGGTGATCATCTTCCAAGGGGCTGTGGACTCGTCCACGTAGAAGCCCTCAAACTCAACCTCGAAAACGGTCTGATCCTCTTTCGAGTATTTGAACTTGACGTTGTCGGTGCTCAGCACCTTGCGAACAATGAGGCGAGCACGGCCACCACCAGAAGCCCAACCGTCAATGATTAGGGCTCGGTATGTGGGCTGAGTTGCGCTGGTCATGAATGCAGGTGTGTAGGTGTGGTAGCCAGATCCAGAGGCAACAGTTCCGTCGTTCAGGACGACTGCCAGGTTGTCTAGGGTCGGCTCTGCCAGAGATACCTTCACCTTGAAAGAGCGCTCCTGTAGGCGAGCACCCATCTTGTCCGGCACCTGATCAGCAACAAGCTCCTTGTAATCCTGCTCGATGGATAGCTCAGCTCCACCATCGGTGAATCCAAGGTCTGTCCAAGCTGCGGAAGCCGGAACTGATGCGTATGCAGAGTCAACGGGCTCGGTTGCTCCAAAAGCACCAATGTATAGGGTCGCTGGACCCATTACTAAAACATCTTCGTTTGCCATTTGCGGGACCCCTCCTTTGAGGTCTAGTCGGTTTCATTCCAAATGAGTTCAAAGTCCACGGTGTACTTGGCGTACTCGGCTGCATCTCCAAAAGCCCTTCTCGGTGGCTGGATAATGTTTGCCTGCAATGTGCGGACTGCTGGAGCCCCGGTGACTCCTAGGGATAGCTCGGACGGCTCGAAAGACCAGCAGGCTTCTGCAATGGCTTCGGCAAGGTCACAAGCCTTGCCCCAAGGAGGGGTTTGCTTTCCTGGGGCGACCGCCCAACAAACGGCGGTAATCACTGGTCGGCGAAGCCTGTAGTACTTGTGGCTTGCGTCGCCTGTGACAGTTATCTGGACGAACCCTGAGGCTGCCCAAGTCGTGTTGTCCTGCGGAACGATGGTGCCAATCTGGTTCACGGGTAGGCCGGCCACAGTCTTTAACCAGGCTCGGGCCACCAGTTCGTCATTGGCATAGGTGATGCCCATGAGGCGGCTCCTAGCGCTTCTGGTAAGTCGCTCGCCTCATGAACCACGTTGCGTTGGAACCTGGGTGATTGACTTCGTTGACTGGGTGATCGGCTCCCTCCCAATGGAGAGCACTGCCATTCTTGGCCTTAATGAGGTGGGGAGAAGTGCCCTCCTCAACAAACAAGGCGTACGACACCGTCCTTGCGCCTACTCGGGCTTGGAGTCCGTTCACTTCCCAATCGAGGTCATTACGGAGCCGTCCGGTTTCTACAGGTGCGTAGCGGACCATGTCCCTGTGAACCTCCCGAGCAATCTTCGTCAGGAAGTCGTGAGCAGCATCGCGAAGATGCTTGGGCCAATTTGGGCTCACGTGGATTTCATAGGACTTAGCCATAACGGCTCCTTCTCTCTACGAGTCAAGGAAGATGAATACGGGCTCCCATCTACTGGGACTGGTGTCGTACGCCATCTGTATTGGTGTTCAGTTGTCTGCTTTGGTTAGTCGACGCGCTGAAGATCCAGCTTGGTATCCATCGCACAGACAGGGTTTTGGACCCTTGCGAGAGAGCGGATAATCCAGGTCTCTTCGTTCTTCTCGTCGTAGATTCGGTCGTTGGCCCTTACGTCGACTTCTGAGCCAACTCGGCCAATCGCCTTACGGATGACTCGCGGTGTTCCGCTTGTCTCCGTTGAAGCGTCCTGGTTGACCTCGGTGATTGAGGCACTGATACCGGACGCTGCCACCGCGCTTGTGTCGGTGACGTCACCCCATTCGTCCTCGGTCTGGCCTCGGAGAATCGAGATGGTTGTAGTAGCTGAAGCGATCATCTGGACGTCACCCGCCTAAAGTTCGAGCGGACGCCAGTCCGGGTTGTCGTCGTCCAAGACAGCGTTGTTGCTGTCGTTCCACCTTGGCGAGCGGGAGCTATACCAGCCTGCTGCGCGTATGTAGGTGTTTCGGTTGCGCTTCCAGGACAGTCGGTCAATGCATCGCTTGGCCATGGGAGCCAGGATCATCGAGTTGGCGTGTCGGTTGGTCACCGATAGACCGTCCATCTGGAAGGACTCAAAGTCCGTGTTGGTGAACTGGTCCGGATGAGCCGTCAGCCACGCTGCCTGGTAGGCAACCGCGCCCTTGAGTAGGCGGAGATTCGTGCTGGAGATTGAGCCGGCGTCTGAGGAGTCCTCGGTGGTGTCGGCAAAGATCTCGATTAGTAACTGTGCGGCGTCAACGGTGTCTTGGGAGACAGTGACTCCTGTGTAGGTCATAACGTCCGCAGTCGTGCACCAGGCCATTTCTTCACCACCCTTCGTGGTTAGAAATCAAGACCGGGGAGGGAAAAGGAGTAACAAAACCCTCCCCGGCGTTCTTGATTTACGCGACCTTCTCCAAGACGGAGAAACCGTTGACATTTCCTACGGCGAAGCCACGGCGAGAGCGCAACTTCAGGGCTGTGTCGTCGGTGTTGTCGGCAGCGTCGGCAGCCTTAAGGAGACTCTCCGGTCCAGAACGGACACCTAGCTTTAGAAGACGCTTGTCACCACAGAAGATCATCAGCGGGTTACCGGCTGGAGCTGCTGTGTTGGTAGGAGAAGTCTTGGCACCACGGCTCCAAGCAATCGGCACGTTGAACAAGGTGTCTGGTGTGCCGTTGGTTCCCTGGACAAAGACAGGCATGCCGTTGTCGTCCTTGGTGCGACGAATAACGTCACGGAAAGCAGGGTTAGCAATGACCAGAGCGTTTGTCTCGTCCCAGTACTCTCCAACCTCCACTAGTCGTAGAAGCTCCGAGAACTTGTCGTAAGCGGCAGAGGCAGTGCCGTTGTAGCTCACGTAGTTGGCGTCTGCTGTGTAGCCAGAAGTTACGTCAGCACCGTTGGTGCGTACGGACTTGTAGACAGAGGTGAACGGGATGGTTGTGCCGTTTTCCGCTCCTGTCACAGCAAGGCAAGCGTTGTCGAGCTGGGTTGCGTAAGAAACCGCCCAGTCATATGCGCGCTGACCAATAGCGTCAGCAATTGACTCGACGTCGTTTAGTGTGTCCTCATCGAGGGTTGTCTTACCATTGAAGCGACGCGCGGTCAGAGTTACGTAGTCAAGCTCTGAAGTGTCATCGGTGTAAGAGCTACCGGTTGTAAGGGTGAAGGCACCTGCGCGGAGAACGCGCTTTGTTGCGGTGCCCATAGGAGTTGGTAGCGCGTTGGCCTCAACGGCCGATAGCTTGAGAACGCGCTGAATGACGTTGGAATCCCACTCGATTGGGGTCCAGTCGGTTAAGTTTGTGTTGTTAGCCACGGTTGTAACTCACTTTCTAAGTTCGTGAATGTGGGACCTCCTTTGCCTGGACTCGGCGTACTTGGTGCTGTGCGTTGTGTTGGAGCTATCCGCGCAAAAGGTTCTCTGCGAGCTTGTGTGCGAAGTCCTTGGACTGGTCCGCAGCAGGTGTCTGCTTCTTTCCAGCCCCTACAGCGGATGCGTCCGCAACGCTGGTAGCGCGAGAGCGCTTGAAGAGTTCAGGTAGCTCTTCCTTGAGGGAATCGATCTGCTCGGACAGACCCTCAATGCCGTTCTCACCGATGGTGATTCCGGTCTTGTCGATCATCTTGCTTACGCGAGTGAGGGACTTGGGCCCTACTCCTGCTTCAGCAAGGGCCACGAAGATGGCTTCGGTCTTGGCTGCTACAGCCTTCTCGATGGCTCCTGCGTCGACCTGAGCCGGCTGCACAGCGGGCTTGGCCTCTGATGCCTCGGTCTCGTCATCGTCACTCTCAACGCCATCTGCAATTTTCTGACCGGTCTTGGGGTCATAGCCCAAGTTCAAGAGCCAACGCTTACGGCTAGCAGCCTCGCCGTTGGCACGCTTGGTCTTCGCTAACTGTCCCTCCCACTCCTCACGAGTCGGTGGAATCCACTCGTGAGGAGTGGTGTCGGTGTTGTCGACGCTTTCGCTCTCAGTCGCCTGAGTCTGGGTTTGGTCGCTCATTTGTTGTTACTCCTTCATTGGAATCCGCCTGCTGCGGTACTTGTGTTGGTTCTTCTGGCGCGTTCGCTAACCAGAGGTCAATGTCAGCCGAGTTGTAACCGGCTTCTGCGAGGATGACGTCAAGAGGGACGCCCATCTGTCGCTTGATCTGGAGGGTTTGCCATCCCTGCAAGTCGTTGACGTTGCGGACTGGCTTCCAGTTGATCGTGATGTCTGCCTCGGGCTCATCGAGAATCGAGAGCGCGAAAGAGAAGGCGCGCCTGTGCGAGGCTCCAAAGTCCCTCTGTAGGGCTTCTACGCGTACGTACAGCGGCTCATTGGCGACGCGGCGGCTCTCGCCAGAGATGGCGTCACCGGTTGAGTCGAAAGCCTGGAACGGAATCTGAGTGGCCTGAGCCATGGCCTTGATGTAGCGGTCAAAGGGCTTCAGGAAGTGATCAGGATTGGCAGCGTCGAACTGGCCAACTTCCTTGTAGCCCTGGAGGTTCCAGAGGGCTGCTGGGGAGCTGTCTAGCTGACTGTCTCCGGGCTCCTCGGGGTCGAGGCCGTCTAGCGGACGCTCGGGCTCAAAGTCACCGGTCTGCGTACCGCTGAGGTCTGCGCTGGGGTCGACCAGGGCGTAGCGCTGAGGGAAGGACTGGTAGTCCACCGTTGCCAGGTGCGAGCGCACGAGCTTGTTGATGGCGAGCTGGGGGCCGTACGCGTTCAGGTGCAGGGGCACGCCGTATGGGCGAGCCGTCCTGTAGTGGAAGTACGGCACCTGACCGAACGGGTTCGGGATGGAGGCCGGCTGTCCGTCCTCGGTGAAGGGAACCCACTTGGCTCGCTTGGCGTTGGTCGGCACCTTGCCGAAGTGCACCCAACGTTCGATGTGGTCGGCGTAGTAGAGATTCGCCCTGACCTGAAGCGTCTCCTTGGCTCCGGCCTCCCATGACTGGATGGCCCTGACCATGACGGTCGGGTTCTCCACGCTGTAGAAGACGCGGGCTACGCGGGGGTCTTGCGGCTCCATGCGGACACCGATGGTGTCGCCCTGGTCATCGACGCTTGGCCACACGAACAGGTACGCGTCTCCGAACTTCCCAGCGGTCTGAATCAGTAGCGGGAACTCGGCGTCAAGGTCGTTGGAGTCGCGTAGGTCGTCCAGGAGGTTGTCTAGCGCGTTGTCCTCCGCAGTCACGGAGTTGAGGTGAAGGTTGTCTGTGATGGCATCAACAGCGATATGGGCCAGGTTGAAGCTTGGGAAGTCGTTCAACCCAAAGCGGCTCAGAAGTCGAGCAACCCTCGGGCTGCTGTACGCCTCTTCGAGCATGCCGCAATAGAACTCTTCGGCTCGGTCGTACTCAGGTCGAGCCTTGATCAGCTCTAAGTAGTCTGCGTGTAAGTCTGTCAGCCCTGTTAAGGCTGGCTCTGCTGGTGTTGTCATTCAGATACCTCAATCTCGGTTGCGTGACCTCCTCTTGGTTGGCGCCGTCTAGGCTTCTGGAGTTCAAAGGGTTAGTTACGTGCCGTCTAGGCTGCTCAGGTTTTACAACCGACTGAGCCGTAAGAGGGCGCAAACACTCAGTCGGTTGGGCTCGGGGAGTGGTGTCACCCCACCCCTGGCTCTACAGCTCGAAGAGGGCGAAGCCTGGAAAGGATTAAAGAGGCTTCGGTTTCACCGGTCACTACTCGGTGTCTTCGATCTGGAGTCAACAGAGGTGGGGCGACATATCAATTACCACTCAATAGAAATTATAAGGGATGCACCGTAAGTCGCCTTCAGCAACTCGGCTAGTGCGGGTACACCATCCCCATACTGGCTTTGCGTCGCTTCTCCGGAGTCACCCAACGCAGAGCCGCAGCACTGATGGCGTCGGTAATGTCGTCGCCCATGTTGGGATAGGTGAACATCTCCGTCTCGGCCTGGTGCATCTGGTGCGTGTGGTAGATCAGCGGTTCCGGTCGAGCCTGGTAGAGCTGGAGCAGCCTGCCCGCTCGAACCTCTTTGGGCTCGGTGGACTTGAACGTGACCACGCGGATGGGCAGATCCTCAAAGACCTCCTTGAAGAGGTCTCCACCCTGGTTGGTCTCCACCAGCAGACAGGACGCCTCGGGGAAGGATTCCAAGATCCCTTCCAGGAAGTGCTTCAGCTCCTTACCCGTCATGCGGTAGCCCCCAGCAAACTTCACAAGTGCCTTGCGCGTGCTGGTAGTTGGGTCCAGGGAGCAGCCGACAACGGCCACCCCGGTTAGGTCCGACTTGAGGTTGTTCTTCGAGACGATCGGGTCAACCGAGATGTACGTACCGGCCTCACAGGGGAAGTCCGCGTAGCGGATGTCTCCGGGCTGCCACAGCAGTCCAGCCGCCCCCATGGGGTCGTTCTCGAAGTTGAGCCTGAACTGTGCCGTGTGACGGATGGCGTTCATCTCGTCCAGGTCGAAGATGGGGTGAGCCGGCCACACCGACGTCTCTTCGTTGGTGATGGGGTCCGTGATGAACGGCTTGTGGTGGTGCACCTGGAACTTCTCCTCCTGGACCCAACCCAACTCTTCGGCTCGCTCCCCCCTCGCGTAACGCACAAGGTCATGGACGCAGGAGCCGTGCATGGTGACGGTCCCCGTCCACACCACGTTGGCCGCACCAGCAAGCGGCAGGATGGCGTTCTGGATCGAGCTGAGACGCTGAGCCTTCATGTAGGCCGAGTAGTTCGCTGCGTCGGGCTCAGCGTCGTCCAGGACGATGGTGTCCGGTCGCAGGTTGCCCACCTTCAGACCGAGGCTCTGAGCGTCGATGCCCTTGGCCTTGAACACGAACCCGTTGCGACAGTGGCGCGTTCCCTTGGAGTCTCCGTCCGGCATTCCACGGCGCTTCATGCGGTAGGCGCACAGGTCTGGGAAGTCCTCACGTAGACGCTCGTTCTCGTCGAGCTGCTTGCGGAAGGTCTCTAGGTGCTCCTGTGCCTGTGAGTCGGAGTTGGCGAACGCCACCGTGAACTTGCTGTAGCCGTAGGCCGCCCACCACAGAGGCAGGATCAGGTACCACCAGGACGTCTTCCCCAGGTTCCTGGGGGCCACGATGGCGTGACGGTTGCCTCGGTACTTCTTGGGTCCAGGGCGAGCCCACGTCTTGGCTAGCTCCGCCCACTCCTCATGTACGGGGCTGAACGTCATCTCCCCTGAGTCGGGGTCCCTCACGGTGTCGGGTAGGTACGTGATGGCGAAACGGATGGGGTCCAAACGGCAGACTTCACGGCGGTACGCAGCACTCGTCTGCCATGCCTCTTGATTGACTCCCTTCATGTGCTTCTCAAAGATTGGGTCCATGGGGTTCCCTCCTTTCTTGGTCGTGGCACGGTGGCCAGGGTTTTGGTTTTCGTGACTGTTGAGAGATTGGAAAGCGGGTGGTCCCGCGTTAATTCCATTTTGTCAATTCTATTGGTACCCCCTTTCAGTAAAATTTCTTTTACCTCCAGGGTTGCAAATTTGCTTGACTTCCCACCTTCAATGCCCTTCAAATACCGCGCCGCATTAGGTTGCTTGAAGCAACTGACATGCGAATGCATAACCATTCACGCGGGCTCGGGGAGGGAGGAACCAAGACCGTGCGTACGGTCTGGACTTACGCGTTCTTCCGCGCACTGAAAGAAACTGCCAAGCCGACATACACGCAGGTCAGAGGCTTGCGGTGGAAGCTGAGAGCTGAGCCGGCCCCGGAGGAAACCGGCTCGGCTGGAGCAAAGATTCAACGCATCGAGCCACGGCATTGGATGCCTTAGGCAACCAAAGGAGCGGCGAATAAACCCGCATCCTTATGCGTTCACGGAGTGTGAAGTCGGAGCCGAATTAGTCGGCAAGGTTCTCCACCTCTTCGGCATTCATTGCCCTCTGCTGCTCGATGAGATCAGCCCATGCAATGTCGAACGGCGTTGTAGTGGTGACAACGTGCTCGGTCTTCACTGGGGTGTTGAGTCCCCATAGAGCCGCCCTACGCTCCGCAATGCGGTTCAGAGCAGCGTCAGCCTTGAACAGTGGCTCCAAGTCCGAGACGGGTTCTCCTGTGGCCGTGTCGATGACTACCTTCCCGTGGCTCACGGTCTTGTAGCGGCCGGCCAGGGTGCGCCACAGCAGCGCTTCACGCTTGTTCAGCTTGTCGTCCTCGGCCTTACGCATCTCCTCTGCCAGAGGGACCGTGAGGGCATCGATGTACTCCTTCAGCAGGGTGCGTACGGTCTCGCGTGACACCCCCAGCTCCTTGCCGATGGCCACGTTGGACTCACCCCTGAGTGACATCTCGTACGCCTTGGCGCGCGCTTCCGCGCGCTGTACTGCATTACCTAACTTGCCTTTTCCGTAATTACTCACGGTGAATTCCTTTCTTGTAAAGAATTAATAAGGGGAATGAGAGTGCATAAAGATTCCATAAGGAATAAAAGGCGGGGAAGCTCCCCACCCTGGGAACCAAAGGCTCAACCATGGGATTTGCAGTGCAAACACGGGGTGAATGGGGTAAAAAATCATGGAAAAGATTCCAGATTCAGCTTGACAAACACAAAACAGAGGGGTATTGCTATTTCCTGCCTACCCCCAATCATAAACCCTCTCGGCTATCCGACCTTCCGCAACTCATCAGGTCGACTAAGCAAGCGCTTAGCTCCAGCCTGGCATCACGGTTGATATGAACCCCGAGCCACTTGCACTCCCCCGGATCAGCAACCGCACAGCCTGGCGGCTATTGGCACCCGTCAGCAAGAGAGTTGATGCCCACACCAACCAGAGCGATACCCGCAATCAGCACAAGACCAATACCGAAGCAACCCGCTGCTTCATCAAGTCCCTCCCCCGAAAGCATGCCGCCAATTGAGATGAGCATCAGGAAGGCACCCACACCCAAGAACCAGTTGGTAGCCGTGCAGCTAAACGCCAACTGGACATACTCAACGGCCAAAGTCATATGACCAACGTACGGAGACCGCCCGTCCGCTGTGGTCGGACACGCACTGCTCATCATCTGATTGGCGGATGCCCCGGCGTAAGGAGCGTCTGAGTACCCCTCTTTGTCCCCTCTTCAACCTGGGTATCCCCCTGGGCCCTCCCCTATGGGGTGGAGGGCACCGGGGATACCCCTCAGAGCTTGAACCATCCCGGAGCATCCCCACCTATCCCGGGGATAGCGGGGATGCCCTCTGACCTGGGCTTTTGTAGACCGCGGTTCATCCCTCGGGATATCCCCGGGATACCCCACAGGTATCCCCCGACCTATCCCCGGGATGGGGCTCCGGGATACCTGATCGGGATAAGGAGGATGTAAGGAAACAGGTCTGATGTCAGAGAAGTAGTCACCTCGGGGCTTCTACGAGCCGGCCACGGCTACCCAAGATCAGAAGCGGACGCACGCGGAATCTGAACCCAAACCTGTGAGGGGGCGTACGGACATATGCCCACTCTCCCAATGCCCTCATCTTGCTCCCGCTCGCACCGCTTGGGCGGTAACCAATCCAGCAAGCCGCGTCGTTGCCGGGGTTGACATGGTGTGCAACCCTCCACCGGCTGGTGGACTACTGAGCGAAAGGCGAGAGGCTTATGGATGTTGGAGGATGGGTCATGACCACGACTGGAGTGATCTTTGGGGCAGGAATCGTGATTGCCTGCCTCAATGACACAGCGGTCAAGACGATCAACTCAGCGGCCAAGGTGCGCGCGGCATATCGACGCTTCCGCAACCGGTGACCGGGGCTCCTGGCATGGGCTCTCGTGCCCCTCACGCGTGTGCGAGAGCCACCAGGCTGGGCACCACCTAGCCCTCAGGGCCAGCCGGCTCAGTCGCCGGGTAGCAGCCACTCGCTAGGTTTGATCTTCCGACTGATGACCGTTTCCCCGTTGGAGAGCAGCACCCGGAACCTGAGGTGTTTTCTGACCGAAATGCCCGAGAGGGCCTCCTTAGCCACGTTGAAGCGAAAGGTCATGCCGTCCAGCGCGGGGATCAAAGGTCTGGAACTGATTGGCGGTTCGAACCGCATGGCCATTAGCGGCCAGAAGACTTTGCTGCGAAACCACTTGGTGGGGTAGTGCACCAGTTGGATGCGCTCTACGGATACCGCAGTGGTCCCCTTGTTGCGGAACCGCAAAATGAACTGATACTCGCTCGCCTCGGGGTACATCTCGATACCTGCTTTCCCGATGTGGCGAAGGAGCGCCACCTTCACTTTGGGCCGGGCCCGCCTGAAGGTGCGGTAGGAGATGAACATATTGAGGGTCGCCACACCAGCGCTCCCGAGCGCGATGCTGCGTGCTACCCAGTCAACAGCAGCCTCAGCCATGGATGATCCCTCGGAGAGTGAAGGGCACGAAGCATCCCTTCCCGCTCCTCTGCACTCTGGTCTGCTCCTGGCACAACTTCAGCCGTTGGGCCGGACTGCGCAACGGAAGTAGGCGCCAGACTGGCTAGTGACTAACCCTGGGTGGTCCCCACATCTACGGCTAGCGTGGATGACATGACAGAACAGAGTGAGTTCACCGACCAAGAGCGTGCCGAGTACAAGTCACCGTGTCCCGAGTGCGGCCAGGAGCGAGACGTTCAGTGGGTACCCGCCGTTACGTTCAGCAAGTCCGTATGGGTGAAGGGACACGAGACGTGCTGGAACCCTGAGTGTCCGAAGAGTCCCAACCACGAGCCCGACTAGCTACCCGACTCCTCACGCTCCCGCGTCTCCCCCTCGATCTGAGGGAGATGGAAGAGGGAAAGCTGATCCGGCGCCTCGGGCCTAGCAATCCCGGTCATAAACGGGTTCAGCGACAGCAAGCTGGGATCGGAGAATACCGACTGACCGGTGGAGAGCATGACGGCGATTCGGAATGTAATAGGTTGAAAATCGTCGAAGTCCGTGTCTTCGAACCCGGAAAGTCTCACCTTCCCACTCCACCGGACCCCGTTGAACGGCGCCACCTCTAGTTCGACGTCCCCTGAGATTTTCATCGGGACGACATCGGTGAAGTCCTCCATGCGATCCCAGTTCCATTTGCGCCAGATACCGATCTTTCGCGGCATGTGGATACTGCACCAGTACCACAGAAGCACCCACAGGCCCTTCGCGCGGTTCACCTTGCCGTTGGTGACCGCGAACAAACCGAGGGGTTGCATGATCACTGAGCTTTCCCCGTGATTCACGATGGTCAAATCTACGTTCAGGTACTCGCCTGCGTGATCCTCGGCGCGAGAGACCCACCGGGCCCTGACCTTTACGCGGGGACGGCGACGCTTGAACGTGGCCCATGACGCGATCATGTTTGCCACTGTGCCGACGGCACTGATTGAGGCGATCAAGAGCGCCCATGCTGCGAGGGACATGGGCCAAGGATGCCCAGCAGCAAGCCCGTTGGCCCCCCACTTGAGGAACATCAGCGCTCAACTTCAGGCGCCAGTGCCAAGTCGCGGAGGCTGCTCCCCTTCTGCCTCTCGCAGCATCGGGAAGCCGTTCAGCTTCTCGGGGAAGAGCTTCTGCATCTCTTCGGCGAACAGTCGTAGCTGTCCACGGTGGAACCACTCGCCCCGGACTTGGTCCCCGTTGGTGAGTGTGACCTGCAAGGTCATGTAGTCCCAAGCAGTAGGCGGGATGTCCACCCACTCATCCACAACATCCCAGTGGAGCCCACCGAAAGCGGGAAGCTCCTTGTCCCGTTCCACCATCATCCCCTTGCCGTGCTCCTTGAGGATGGGCACCTCTTGAACCAGATCAATGAACTTCTGCTTGTCGGACCGCATGGGGTCGTCCCAGCGTCGGGGCCGCCTTGAGTGGCGGGTGACCAGCTGAAACCCCTTAACCGTGGCCGCAGTAGGGCTCACGTTCTTCAGATGGACCTCAAAGCCGAAGCGCCCATCCCCTTCCAGCGCTTTACGCGTGGAGTCCGGGCCCATCAAGGTCCAGTTGATCTTCACTTGCACACGCGGCCTCACCCTGCGGTACGTCAGGGCGGAGACGAGCATGTTGGCCCCCGTGAAGAGGGCACTGACTGACGCGATGATGATCGCGATGACACCCGTGGACATAGCCCGATGATGCCCACCCGCGTACCGCCGCGACCCGTACTTGAGGAACCTCAGCGCTTCCGTTCGCTCCTGCCCCTGGGTCCCCAACTGCCCCTTCGAGTAGGCCATGTGCGTCATACTTGGTGCTATCCAACTCCATACCCTTAGGAATGAAAGGGTCGGCGCACTTGACAATTGCGCCTCACAACGCCCAGCCCAACCCCGAGCCTCCCAGGTCACCCCGCGACCGGATGAGAGACGTACTGATCGGGAGCTTGCTCTCGATCATCGTCGGGTTGTTGGCAGGCATCATCCACCGGGAGTCGTCCGAGAAGGTCACCTTCTGGGATGCGGTGGAGACGGGTTGCACAGCGGGAACCTGGACGGTCGTCTTCACCGTTACCGTCCTGATGTACGTGTGGCACGGGAAGTAGAGCCACAGATCTAACCGCATATCGAGCGGCTGTCGGCCAGGAACACCCCTCCTGGAGACAGCTTCTGACTAGGCTCGGGGCTCCGAACAGCTCTCGCCCTAGCGAACGCTTGAAGGGCCCACGGCAGACCGCGCGTAGGGCCCTTCCGTCGTTTCAGGACATCAGCGGGGTGGCCTGGTGGTGCTCGCGCACCAGCTCCCGGACCCCCGCGGCCTCCCCCGAGCCCCCTCGAAATTCTGTACGGCCCTCTCCGGCCCCCTCGGGCCACGGCCGGCCCGAGCCCCCAACTCACGAGGATCAAGGCTCCCTGCCCCCCTTACGCCGAGATTTGACGCCAGAAATAACGGTAGGCACGGTTCGCCCCGAGGGCACGAGAAGCCCCCTGGAAAAGCCATCCGCACGGCATCCAGGGGGCCTCTCGACTGTCAACCTGAGTTGACGAGTAGCTGAAAGCTATACAAGCGTATAGGGGTAGAATTAGATAAGAGCGCAAAGAGATCAGGTCCTTCCCAGACCCATTCCGATCCATGTGCCTCTCTCAAGGGGTGTAACCGGGCCTCCATCGGCCCGGTTCACTTTGCCCCCGAGCCCGTATGCACCAAGTACTACACCGCCTTTAGGAGTACCCCCATGATGATCCCCAAGAGTTTTCGCATGCCCGATTGGCTCGCTCGCGCGTTACACGACGCAGCGATAGAGCAGGGCTTAGACGACGGAGAGATGTTGCGCCGCATCATCACCAGCCACCTGGAAGGCCGTGGCTACAAGCTCTCCGAGTACATGTTCACCACACGCGGCAACCGATAACACCAACCCAGCCAAGAACCCGATGACGGGTTAGAAGGAGAAAGATTCACTATGACTCACACACCACGCTTAGATTTAGCCTTAGCCCGAGCAGCACAGGGCATCCCCGTTTTCCCACTCAACCCCGGTACCAAGTTCCCTATAGCTGGTTGCGCCAAGTGCTCTCGCAAGATTTGGGTTGACGGAGAGTACGCCAAGAACCCTCACAACACGTGCAAGGACGGAAGCCGCTGTGAGTGCATCGCCGACGGTAACCCCCAGGGCAATACGTGCCACGGCTGCTACGCGGGCACCACCAACCAGAACGTGATTCGACGTTGGTTCGCCAAGCACCCTGACATGAACTACGGAGAGCACTTAGTCAACCAACTGATCATTGATGACGACTGGGACGGACCGGGCGAGAACCCCGCCTTTGTTGAGTACCGCGAGCGTCACGGGGACTTCCCGACCACGCGTCTGGTGAAGACTCCGGGCGGACAGCACCGTGACTACACCCTCCCCGAGGGAACAGACATCTACCGAGGGGCAGCAGCGTTCGGCAGCAGGCTCCTGGGACGCAAGGCCAACGACAACAACCCCACCAAGGTCGACGTGAAGGGCGGAGTCGGGCACTACAGCGTTGGTGTGGGCTCGGTGGTCAACGGACTCCCCTACACCCTGCTCCTGGACGCTACGTCCGTCGCTTACCCGCTGCTCCCTCTGCTCGACAAGAGCCAGGCTGTCAGTAACCGTCCCGAGCCCGGAGAGTTCCTAGGCGTACACGTGACCCTCGATGAGCTGGGCACGTTCGAACGCGGGCTAGTCCGTATGTGGATGGAGAACATCATCACGAACGTCCGCAACGCCCTACCGGGTGACTGGAACGGCACCGTGTACTTCCGCTCTGCGGACGCAGGTAAGTACCTGGCACACGGGCTCTTCGATGAAGCGGAGATCACGGATGCTCTCGTAGAGGCAGCGTTGGACTCCGGCCTGGAGGACTGGCAGCAGCCCGATGACGAAGAGGACGTCTTCAACCTCGTTGAGCGCGGGCTCAGTTACGGCATGACCCAAGGGCTCAGTGCGGAGATGCTCGATGGACTCGGCATCAAGGTTGAGGAGCAGTCCGCCCCGGAGCAGCCGGCCGAAATCGCAGAAGCCCCGCAGGGCGACGCTGAGCCGAAGAAGCTCCTGACCCTAGGCGACCGTCTGAACGCGTCTGTAGTGGACTGGGAGACCCTGTTCACCGAGGACTACAGCAATCTCCGCTACCTGGCTGGTGGGTTCGCCATCGCCGGTAACTACATCTCCATCATCGGAGACGGAAAGGTTGGCAAGTCGGTCCTTTGCCATGACTGGGCTTGGCGCATCGCCACCGGACAGAAGTTCCTTGGCGATACCGAGGAGCACGAGCCGTTACCCGTCCTGTACCTGGACAAGGAGAACGCGCGCCCGACGCTCCTGGACCACTTCCGTTCCTACGGGGCTGATCCGTCCAACTTCGGCTTGCTCACCCTCATGAGCTTCCCGCCCATCGGTGGTCTCGACACCCCCGAGGGTGGCCGAGTGTTCGTCGAGCTGGTCAAGTCGACCGGTGCCAAAGTCGTGTTCATCGACACCATCTCTCGCTTCATCGAGGGAGAAGAGAACGACAACAACACGTGGCTGAAGGTCTACCGCAACGCCATCGTGCCGCTGAAGGAGCATGACGACGAAATCACCATCGTGCGTATCGACCACTTCGGTAAGGACAAGACAAAAGGTGGTCGTGGTGGTTCGGCCAAGGAGCAGGACGTAGACAACGTGTATGAGCTGAAGAAGGCGAATGCCGGAACCTTCGAGCTGGGCCGCACGCACACACGTACCGGCCTCGGGCCGGATAGTCTCGGCTTCTACCGCCGCGGGCGTGTCCTCGACACCATGTGGGCTCCTGGCGAGACCAAGCACGAACTGATTCCGGCCTGGAAGGTGCGTCCGGCCAGTCCGCAGGAAGCTGAGGAGGGACCGGACAAGTCCACACTTCAAGGCATGGTTGAACTCATGGATGACAAGTGCATCCCCGACGGAGACAAGGGATGGGGTCTCAACAAGACCACTGATTGGCTCCGTGAGAACGGCTGCAAGGGGTCGACAAAAACCCTGGAAGACGCACAGCGCACACGCAAGCTCCGCCCGACCCACCAGATCGCGTGCGATGGATCGTGCGGACTACGCTGATAAGGAGAACTAGCATGGCTATTAAGGCAATTGAAACACGCTACGCAGGATGCAGGTTCCGTTCCCGTCTTGAGGCTCGATGGGCTGTGTTCTTTGATGCCCTCGGCATCGAGTGGAACTACGAACCGCAAGGGTTTGAGACCCAACACGGCCGGTACCTACCGGACTTCTGGCTCCCAGAAACGAAAGCATGGATTGAAGTTAAGGGCGGGAAGCCGACCAAGCGGGATCAGCTCAGATGCGAGGAAGTAGCACGAGAAGAGTGGAGGAGCGGACATCGTTTCAGGATTCTGGTGGGCGATATCCCGCGAATCCCCTTTCTCGTTTCCGAAACGGGACCATACGGTCTTCTGTGCCAGTCCTGGACTGCTGGCCCTGAAACGACCGACCCCTTGCCCAAGTTGGGGGAGTCGCTTGAATCGGCACCCATGGTGAGTCCTGGCGACCTTGGGACGTGGCAGGGGTTCGTTAAAACTGGTTGGGTTCCGGTGCATGAAAAGGCCAAAGATCTACCTGAGGCGTTGACCAAAGCACGCTCGGCCCGTTTCGAACACGGGGAGTGCGGATGACATGGATGATGACTTAGAGACTCTTCGTAAGCTGCAAGCGGAGAGACGCAAGATTGATGGTCAACTGGAAGGTCATCTCAAGAGAGCCGCATCAGCTAACGAGGCAGTCGGGGCCGACTGGATAGATCAAGCGGCTTGCGCAAGCTCACAGTTGGACTCTGAGTACTGGTTCCCTAGCACTCCGGGTGACCGAGATATGGCGAAGGAAGCCATAGCCGTGTGCTGGAACGAGTGTCCCGTACGGCTTGAGTGCCTACAGGCTGCTTGCCTGAGGCGTGACTACGGGATCTGGGGAGGTTTCCTGAGGGAAGACCGACTGAAGCACGGTTTTGACTATGACATCTTGAAGTCTTTGGACCGTAGGTAGGGACAGGGGTGGGAGACGCCCACCCCTCACTATCCCGAGTTGCGGAAAGCAGCCCGGACCAGGCTTGATATAATTGATCTTGCAAGAAGGCGACACGCTCGGGATGAGAGCAATCGAAGGAGGGCGATACCACACTTACCGAAAGGATGCCTGACCATGAATGAGTACGACTTAGAAACCTTCGCGCACGACCTTTACGAATACCATCTGTACGAGAAGATCCGTGCCGAGCGCTCCGACTTGAGGCCAGAAGACATTGCGTCCGAAGTCATTCGGATCATTGGGTGGGAGACCACCGCTGAGTAACCCATACACAGAAACCCTGGACCCACGAGGGTGGTCCAGGGCTTCTTTATGTCTACTGCTCGATGGCTTTTAAACCCTGATACGCCTCTCGCAGGTCTGCGCTCTCGGGTAGCTGTCGAGCCTCAACAGCCGTAACTACCTCAAGGGCACGCCAGTGGTTCGAGGGGACTACCCGTCCGCTCAGAATCGCTTTCTGTGCCGAGTCGCACGCTTCATCCAAGCGGTTTTCCTTGAGGAGAACCAAGGCTAGATCTATGTTGGCAGACGCTACCCGCCTAGGCCACTTGGTCACGTCGTCACTCGGGCTCAGACGCTTGATGACCTCCCGGGCGTACGGCTCTGCTGCCGCGTCTCCGAGCCACGCAAGGGTTGTCGCTGTGTACGAGAGCGACTTGGCAGGGTCGTAGCGGTAGTGGTGCTCAGGCGTATCCGGAGTGCCCATAGCCGAGGCGAGATGCTGAACCTTCTCGATGGCCGCGTAAGTCTCTGGCCCTTCACCGAGCCGGGCATGTGCTCTGCCCTCTTGGGCTGTTGCCTGAATCATCGCTGAGGTGCCAACAGGAGCAATCTCCTGAGCCGCGCGGGAGAGGTCAACGGCCTGGTCGTAGTCCCCATCGGTCAGCAGCCGCCAAGCCTCGGTTTCGAAGCACCAGGCTTCGATCTCGCGTTGGCCGGCTTCGCGGGCAAGGGTGGCTGCTGTCTCCAGTCGAGCCGTAGCAGCGTCGTCCTGCATGAGGTCGATATGGACTGTGGCACCCAGGAGCGAGAGCCATCCCCCGAGCACCAACAAGCGTCGGTGCTCAGACAGGGTCTTCTTACCGTCCAGAAGCTTCCCCACGTACTTGGAATGCTTACGTACCTGAGTAAGCAATGACGCCGGATCAGCCTTGGGGTACGCCATGGCCAAGCGGTCAAAGGTCATCTCAAGACGCTCAAGGGTGGCGTTGCCTACGTCGCTCGCCTGGACGCGTCGAGCAAGCTCCCAAGCGTCCATCTCGTCATCGTGGGGGCCGCTGTCCTGAGCACTCAGGGACAGCCCCAGGTACTCATTGAGCCCCTGGATCAGCTCTGCTGAGGGAGCCTGCTTCCCGCTCAGGACTCGGCTGAGGTAGGCAACGTCGTAGTGCAGGTCTTTGGCCGCACCCCTGAGGCTCCTGCCCTGCGCCTTCAGCGCTGCCCGTACCTCAGTCCCCAAGTCGATCATGGCCCCACCCGTGCAGTGATGACTGTTGACGTTCAGCTTAGTCAACGCTGGTCAACTGCCCTACGGGTACGCCACATCGGTTGGCTCGACAGACGCAACAAGAAACCCCCGGACCACAGGCAGCGTGATCCGGGGGGAGCCGACCCTAGGAGTCGACCCGATGAACGGTACCGCCGACCGAACCACCGAGAGCCAGCCCGCAGACATCGAGACCATGCGCCGGACAGCACAGGAAGTGATCTCAGCCGGAGCCTTGATCGAGGACTCGGATGAGCTTGAGACGATGATCTTGCTTCTCCGAGGCATGGTCATGGTCCTGGTGCCGGACGTAGAGGCAGCAACAGGGCACTACGCCAAGAACCACACCCCCGCCATCTGCGCCCGTGCTGGCGTTCAGGAAGCCCGGACGCGCATCTATGCCGACCCCGGTACGACCGTGCCCCAACTAGTGGGCCATGCACAGCGGTTGGCCCGTTGTGTGCTCGCTCTGATCCGGCACTACGGGGCTCTTGAGTGCGACGTGATCAAACCCATTCAAGTCGCGTTCCTGGCACTGGGCGATCATGTCGCTTCCTGCAAGACGTGTTCGGCCGTAGACGGTAACGGGGTGAACCTGAACCTCCCCTGTGACACCGCCGACGAACTAGACCGGGCCTACAAGGCTGCTCGGCGTCGTCGAGCCTCCACAGTCTGAGCCGTTCCACGGCCGTCCGCCCCACGACACGGGGCCATAGGTGACCACAGTCGCGATAGGGTCACGCAATGTGTCTGAGAGGCCGCTACGGCGCCTCACAGACCGAGAGGGACACTCGCCGCCGTGAGTGTCCCTCTCTTGCGTCTACAGCCCGCTCAGGGCTGCTACGCGGCTAGCTTCAGCTTGTCGAGCATTTGCGGTGCGATGAACCCGTGCACAGGCCGGCTCGCGCGTCCTGGTGTGATCTCAGCCCGCACCTTGTCGCCAACCTCCCACCTCAGACCGCGTTCACCGCGCTTGATCTTCAGTTGCCAGTGGACCATCTTTTCGCGTCGTCCCTGAACGTCGTCCTCGGTCGCAGTCCACCACTCAGAGAACGTCTGCCCCGTGTCGCGGAGCGTCCAGGTCTGCTTCTTACCGACGTCCTTGGATGCCTTCTCGTGCTCCTTGGCTGTCTCCGACATCATCGCGGCGAACTCGGTAGCGGACAGCTTCCCGCGCTTGAATTCGTCGCTGAGCTGGTTCATGCGTCCGTCCAGTACAGCGATGGCAACGGCCGTCTTGTCGTCGGACAGCTTCACCTTCTCGCGGATGCTCAGGTGACCGAGGCTCTTCAGGAACACGTACTCCAGCTCACGCATGATCTTGACTGCGGGGTACGAGTGGCCCTTGCAGGCTGGGATGCCCTTGGACTTGTTGCCTTGGCACCTGAACCGAGCCTTCTTGTTCCCGTACTCCCTGACGTAGTACAGCGGCTCTTCGCATCCGTCGCAGTACAGGATGCCGAGCAGCGGTGAAGTCCTCTTCGGCCCCTTGGTGTACTTCACGGTCTCGATGACGGACTGAAGCTCATCGAACTGTTCCGGGGTGAGCACCGGCACAGAGCGCAGGATCGGGGTTCCGTCCGGGTTCCGCTCAATCGTGCCGTCTGCCCTGACGTACTCACCGAGAAGGCTCCGGCTGGTGAGCACGGCCTGTACGGACGTAGCAGTCCACTTACGTCCCCGAACCTTGGCCTTGTCCTTGCCGAGCCTGGTGTTCGTGTGACCGGCCTTCTGAGCCCGCATGCGGGCAATGTCCTGCGTGGTCGGAACGTTGTTCTCGTTCAACCAGTCGGCCACCCCGGAGAAGGATCGGAGTTCTCCGAACTTCTCGATCATGTTGAGCAGCCACGGACCCCACTGGGGGCAGAATTCCAGGGTGTACCCGTCGCCGTCCTCGGACGGTACGGAGACGCGTCCGAACGGCACCAGGCCACCAGGCCAACGGCCTTTGATGCGCATCGCGAGTCGAGAGTTCGAGATGCGCTCCTTGATCATCTCCAGCTCTGCTTCGGCCAGTACCGCAAGGATCTTCGCGATTGTCCGACCCCACGGCTTGGACAGGTCGAATCCCTCCTCAACCGAGACCAGCGACTTCCCGTGTTCGTCGCACCAGTCGAGAAGGTTCGAGAGGTCACGGACCGAGCGGACGATACGGTCCAGCTTGAAGACGTAGATCACGTCAAAGTCATCGATCCGTTCCTTCAGCCACTGCCCAAGCTGAGGACGGTCCCACGGGCTGAAGCTTGCCGAGACGTCCAGGTCAGTAGCCCAATCGACCAGTTCGACTTCATCGGCAACGGTGCGGTTTTCGATCTTGCGTCGCTGCGTGTCCTCACCGGTCTGGTTGATGTTGCCGACCGATAGACGGATCACCCCGAGTGCGCGTGTGGCTGCCATGCTTGCCCCTCCGGCTGGTGGGGCACCCCGAGGTCCCTTCTGCCTCCGTCGCGTGACCACCGTCAAGGGAACGTCATAAAACGGGACGATATTCCCGCTTCATATGAAACGTCCCTGGTCAGGGCCGTGCACCCCCGGAGGGAAGACCTCAGACCGTGCCTACCGTGCTGTTCGGGGATGGTTCGACGCTGACGAACCCGTCGCTGGCTCAGGTGAAGCAGAAGATCAGCGTGTGAACGACGCGCATCGAAGCGCATGAAGAGGGTGGCCGTCCCGGCTCGGGGCGGCCACCCTCTCTTTGCGCTCAGACCCCGCGGGTCGGCAGCGGCTTGCCGTACCAGAGCTCGATCAGACGGGCCGCGATCGAGATGCCGTACGGCGGCATGACCTCGCCGGATTCGAAGGCGGCGTGCAGTTCCTCGCGGGAGAACCAGCGGGCCTCGTGGATCTCGTCGCCGTCGACGTTGACCTCGGTGGAGGTGGCGCGGGCCATGAAGCCGAGCATGAGGCTGGACGGGAAGGGCCAGGGCTGGCTGGCGACGTACTCGACCTGCCCGACGCTGATACCGGCCTCCTCGTAGACCTCGCGGCGCACCGTCTGCTCGATGGACTCGCCCGGCTCGACGAATCCGGCGAGCGTGGAGAAGCGGCCCTCGGGCCAGTGGACCTGGCGGCCGAGCAGGATGCGGTCGTCCTCGTCGGTGACCGCCATGATCACTGCGGGGTCGGTGCGCGGGTAGTGCTCGGCGCCGCAGGCGGGGCAGCGGCGGATGTGGCCGGCCGCGGCGATCACGGTCCGCTCGCCGCAGCGGGAGCAGAAGCGGTGGGTGCGCTGCCAGTTCTCCAGGCCGACGGCGTGCACCATCAGGCCGGCGTCGCGCGGTGACAGCAGCAGGCCCGCCTCGCGCAGGCCGGCCGGACGGGCGGACTGGTCGATACGGCCGGGCAGTGCGTCCTTCTGAAGGGCGAAGTAGCTGACACCGTCCTCGTCGATGCCGAGGAAGTAGCGGTGCGCCTCGGTGAGAGGGGCCTCGAAGGAGGGGGTCATGACGAGTTCGGTGCGGCCGTCCGCCGTCTCGTCGACGAGGACCTGACCGCCGGAGACCACGAAGCAGCGGGTCGTGGGGTGGCTCCATGCCGCCGCGAGCCAGGCCTCGTCGAGCCGGTGGTGGGCGGCGCGGTCGATGCCGCTCGGTGCGGTGAGCGAGATGGGGCGGTCGGCGGTGTGGTCGGTCGAAGTGGTCACGGGTGCTTCCAACTCCCCCAGTGGAACGGTGTGCTTCGGCGGGTGGATCGGCGGGACGTGCGACGGGAGGCGACCGGGTCCATCGGGGCTCGGCGGTGCGGGGCGGCCGTTTCAGTGTGCCCCGCGCGCGGTGCCCGTCCGGACGGCCCAGGTGGGTCAGGGCGCATGACGCCAGTTCGCGGCCAGGTCGCCCCACAGGTAGGCGGTGGTCTCGACGCCTTTGAGCAGCAGATCGAGCTCGACCTTCTCGTTCGGGGCGTGCCAGCCGTCGGACGGGACGGAGATGCCCAGGAAGAGCACGGGTGCGCCGAGGACGTCCTGGAGGTCGGCGGCGGGGCCCGAGCCGCCTTCGCGGGTGAAGCGGACCGGGCCCTCGAAGGCGCGGCTCATGGCGCGTACGACGGACTGCAGGGCGGGGTGGTCCAGCGGCGTCAGGCACGGGCGCGTGGCCCCGCTGAACGTGATCTCGCAACGGATACCGGCGGGCACCTGAGCGTCGGCCCACGCGCGGACGGCCTTCTCGATGTGGTCGGGCTCCTGTCCCGCGACCAGCCGGAAGGAAAGCTTCACCATGGCGGAGGACGGGATGATCGTCTTGCTGCCGGGGCCCTGGTAGCCGCCGCCGATACCGTTGACCTCGGCGGTCGGGCGGGCCCAGACACGCTCCAGGGTGGTGTGCCCGGCCTCGCCCTGGGTGGCGTACGACTTTGCGGTGCGCAGCCACTGCTGCTCGTCGAAGGGCAGCTCTGCGAAGAGCTCACGCTCGCGGTCGGTCAGTTCGACGATGCCGTCGTAGAAGCCGGGGATCGCCACACGCGCGTGTTCGTCGTGCAGGGCGGTGACCAGGCGGGCGGCCGCCGTCGCCGGGTTGGGGACGGCGCCGCCGAAGGAGCCTGAGTGGATGTCCTGGTCGGGGCCGTACAGCCGGATCTCGCACTCGGCCAGGCCGCGCATGCCGGTGCACACGGTGGGGGTGTCCTCGGACCACATGCCGGTGTCGGACACGATCACGGCGTCGGCCGCGAGCCGCTCGGTGTTCTCCTCGACGAGAGCGCGGAAGTGCGGGGAGCCGGACTCCTCCTCGCCCTCGATCAGCAGCTTCAGGTGCACGGCCGGAGTGGTGCGGCCGGTGGTTGCGAGGTGGGCGCGAACGCCGAGTGTGTGGAAGAACACCTGGCCCTTGTCGTCGGCGGCCCCGCGCGCGTAGAGGCGCCCTTCGCGGACGACGGGCTCGAAGGGCTCGCTGTCCCAGCCGTCCTCAAGAGCGGCGGGCTGCACGTCGTGGTGGCCGTAGACGAGGACCGTGGGCGCCTTCGGATCATCGGAGGGCCACTCGGCGAAGACGGCTGGCGCGCCCGCCGTCGGCCAGACCTCGGCGGTCGGGAAGCCGGTCTCCTTGAGCTTGGCGGCGAGCCAGTCGGCGCTGCGGCGTACGTCGTGAGCGTGGTCGGGCTGGGCCGACACGGACGGTATGCGCAGCCACTCGGCGAGGTCGTCGAGGAAGGCGGCGCGGTGCTGCTCGATGTACGTGCGGACAGCGCTGTCCGGGGTCTGGCTCATGGTCACGAGCCTATCGGCCCGCACCGACATCCTCGGTGGGCGGTTCCTCACACTCCGCCTCCGTGACCGGGTCCTCGGTCAGCAGTCGCTCCAGTGCCGTCCGGTCCGGCAGATCGTCCGGTCGTACGACCTCGCCGCTGCGGACGTAAAGGAACGAGGCGTTGACCGATCCCAGCGGCACGCCCTCCTGCTCGGCCCAGGCGAGCCGGTACAGGGCCAGCTGGAGCGGGTCGGCGGTGCGGGTCCGGTTGGTCTTCCAGTCGACGATCTCGTACGTCGCCCCGTCGCAGTCACCCTCCTTGTAGACGGCGTCGATACGGCCCCTTACGACGCGCCCGGCGATCGCGAGCTGGAAAGGGGCCTCGACCCGGTACGGCGTCCGGTGCGCGTACTCGGTGCGCTCGAAGGCGTCCTTGAGGGCCTCCAGGTCGCGCTCGTCGGCGATCTCGGCCTCGCTGCCGGGCAGGTCGTCCGGCTCCAGCATGGGCAGCGTGAGCTCTTCGAAGCGGGCCTCGACCCAGGCGTGGAAGCGGGTGCCGCGGCGCGCGGCAGGTTGAGGCGGGCGCGGCATGGGGCGCGCGAGCTCCTGCGCGAACCCGTCCGGGTCGGCGGCCAGCCGCATGAGCTGGGACGCGGTCAGTGACGCGGGCAGGGGTACGTCGGTGACGCTCGCTCGGGCGCGCAGGAGCTCTCCGGTGAGGGCGTCGAGGTCGCGGTCCCAGGAAGCGAGGGTGCGGGTCTCCTCGGGGGTGAGGGGTTCCGGTTCCGTGGGATGACGGGGTGCCGGTGGTCCGGCAGGGGGCTCCGGGGATGTCGCCTGGTGCGGGATGGTCGGGCGGCCGGTGGGCCAGGAGTCACGGTTGCCGGGGTCCGCCTCGGACGACTGGCCGTCGGCGAAGGACTCGTCGCCAAAGGTCTCGTCGGCGAAAGGATCGTCCTCGTCGGGCACATCGTCCGCGAACGCGTCGTCGTCCGGCAGCGGAGGCCACTCCGGATCGTCGTACGTGTCCGGGTCGTGCGCGACGGACGCGTGGCCGTCCTCGTGGCGGGTGAGGGTCTCCAGGTGGGCCAGGACCGTCTCGGCGGCGGCCCGGCGTCGGGCCAGGGCCGTCCCGTCGAGGGGCAGGGGCCACAGCTGGTCGGCGTTCTCCCGGTGCAGGGCCGGGTTCTCCTCGTCCTCGGCCGGCTCGTCGGCCCAGGCCTCGATCTCGCCGTACCCGGCCGCGCAGTGGTCGTACAGAGCCTGCAGGAAGTCGGAGGGTCCGCGGGGTTTCTTCTGGCTGGGGCCCCACCAGTGGCCGGAGCCGATGAGCAGGGAGCGGGGGCGGGTGAAGGTGACGTAGCCGAGGCGGAGTTCCTCGGTGTGCTGGTGGTCCTTCATGGCCTCGTGGAAGGCCTTCAGGCCGCGGGAGTCCCAGGAGGCGACGTCCGGGAGCGTGTCGGTGTCGCCGCGCAGCTCGTGGGGGAGGACCTTGCCCTGCGCGGTCCACTTCTCGCGGCCCTGGGTGCTGGGGAAGGTGCCCGTGACCAGTCCTGGGACGGCGACGACGTCCCACTCCAGGCCCTTGGACTTGTGCGCGGTGAGCACCTTGACGGTGTTCTCGCCGCCCGGGAGGGCGTTGTCGAGCCCCTTCTCGTACTGGGCCGCGGTGCGCAGGAAGCCGAGGAAGGCGAGCAGGGACGCCTCGTTGTCGCCGGCGGCGAAGGAGGCGGCGATGTCTAGGAAGTTGGACAGGGTCTCGCGGCGGCGGGCGGCCAGCGCGTGCGGGGACGCCGACAGCTCCACTTCCAGGCCGGTGACGGCGAGGACGCGGTGGAGTACGTCCATCAGCGGGTCGGACAGGGAGCGGCGCAGGTCGCGCAGTTCGGTGGCCAGGCGCGCGAACCGCACGCGCGCGTCCGGCGAGAAGGGCAGCCCGTCGTCGTCACCGTGGCCGTCCATCGGCGTCTCGAGGAAAGTGTCGAGGGCGTCCGCGAGCGAGATGACCTCGGCCGGGTCGACCCCTTCGACGGCCTCGGCGAGGCGGCGGTCCGGGTCGTCGTCGCCGTCCACGCGCGCGTGGGACACCAACCGCCGTGCGCGGCGCCCCAGGAGGGCGAGGTCGCGCGGGCCGATGCGCCAGCGCGGGCCGGTGAGGAGGCGGACCAGGGCGGCGTTGGCTCCGGGGTCCTGGAGTACCTCGCAGACGGCGACCAGGTCGGCGATCTCGGGCAGGTGGAGCAGCCCGGACAGGCCGACCACCTCGACGGGGATGTCCCGGGCGACGAGCGCGGCCTGGATCTCGGCGAAGTCGGTCGCCGTGCGGCACAGGACGGCGATCTCTCCGGGTTCCTGGCCGGTGCGAACGAGATGCGCGACGGAGTCGGCGATCCAGTCGATCTCCTCGGCATGGGTGGGCAGGAGGGCGCAGCGGACCGTGCCGTCACGCTCGGCGCCCGGGGCCGGGCGGAGAGCCTCCACGCCCGCGTGCATGGCGCGCAGGGGCCCGGCGAGGCCGTTGGCGAGGTCGAGGAGGCGGCCGCCGCTGCGGCGGTTCTCGCTGAGCGCCTGGCGGGCGGCGGGGCGGCCGTCGGCGTGCGCGAAGTGCTCGGGGAAGTCGTCGAGGTTGGCGACGGAGGCGCCGCGCCAGCCGTAGATCGCCTGGCAGGGGTCACCGACGGCGGTCACCGGGTGACCGGTGCCGCCCCCGAACAGGCCCGCCAGGAGGACGCGTTGGGCGACGGACGTGTCCTGGTACTCGTCGAGGAGGACCACGCGGAACTCGTCGCGCAGGATGGGGCCCACCTCGGGGATCCCGGCGAGCTGTGCCGACAGCGCGATCTGGTCACCGAAGTCGAGCAGGTCCCGCTCCCGCTTGGCCGCGCGGTAGCGGCGCACCAGGTCGGCCAGTTCCCGGCGGGCCGCGGCCGCCTCGGGGACCTTGCGCAGATCGGCGTTGGTGAGCTTGGCGCCTTGCAGGGTGAGTAGCAGCCCGGCGTCGTACGCGCGCAGTGCCTCGGGCCGTACGAGGTGCTCGGCGAGTTCGGCGTCGAGGGTGAGCAGGTCGCTGACCAGGTCGGCGAAAGAGCGGGTGAGTGCCGGGTACGGGCCCGGGGCCTCGCGCAGTACGCGCGCGGCGAGTTGGTAGCGGGTGGCGTCGGCGAGCAGGCGGGACGTCGGTTCGAGGCCGATGCGCAGGCCATGGTCGGTCAGCAGGCGGCCGGCGAAGGCGTGGTACGTCGAGATCACCGGCTCGCCCGGCGGGTTGTCCGGGTCGATGACGTCAGGGTCCGTGACACCGGCCTTGATGAGCGCCTTGCGGACGCGCTCGGCGAGTTCACCGGCGGCCTTGTTGGTGAAGGTCAGGCCGAGGACCTGTTCGGGGGCGACCTGGCCGGTGCCGACCAGCCACACCACGCGTGCCGCCATCACCGTCGTCTTGCCCGAACCGGCTCCGGCCACGATGACCTGCGGGGCGGGCGGCGCGGTGATGCAGGCCGTCTGCTCCGGGGTGAACGGGATGCCGAGGAGCTCCTTGAGCTGCTCGGGATCGGTGATACGGGCGGACACCTCAGAGAGGCTAGCGGCGGGCACTGACAGTCGATGCCGGATCAGCCTTCGGACCGAATGAAACGCAGGTCAGCACGGGTGGTGCGATCGGTCACTCCGGATACTGACGATGCGTTACTCGATCACGTGCCGCCCCTCGGGCCGCGCGCTGCAGGACGCCCGGAACGCACAGTGGGTGCAGTGCTGGCCCGCGGTCGGGGTGAACCGTTCGTCGAGAACCTTGCCGGCCGCCGTGGCGAGCAGGTCACCGACCCACCCCCCCTCGGCGCCCTCCAGGGGCTCCTGTCCCTGCACCTTGGGAAGCGTCTCGCCGCCGTCGCGTTTGGCGGCGCCCTGGCGCAGCTGGACGAGTTCGGCGCCGCCCGGCTCGGGGCGTACGCCGTCGAAGACCTCGTCGACAGCGCCCTCGCTGACGGCGAGCTGATAGACGGCGAGCTGCGGGTGGCGGGCCACCTCGGCCGCGCTGGGGGCCTGCTTGCCGGTCTTGAAGTCGACCACGTAGGCGCGCCCATCGCCGTCGGCCTCGACGCGGTCCATCTGGCCACGGATGCGCACCTCGAACTCGCCCGCGCCGAGGGTGACGTCGAAGTCGTGCTCGCTCGCCACCGGAGTTCGCCCCGCGCGGTCCATCACGTGCCACTTGAGGAAGCGCTCGAGCGCCACGCGCGCGTTGTCCTTCTCCTGCGCCGACTTCCACGGCGCGTCGAAGGCGAGCGCGTTCCACACGGAGTCGAGCCGCTCCATGAGGACGGCGAGGTCGGCCGGGGTGTGTCCGGAGGCGACCTCGTCGGCGAGGACATGCACCACGTTGCCGAAGCCCTGGGCGACCGTCGCGGGCGCGTCGGCCTTCACCTCGCGGCCCAGGAACCACTGCAGGGCGCAGGTGTTGGCGAGCTGGTCGAGGGCGCTCCCGGAGAGCACGACGGGCTGGTCGCGGTTGCGCAGCGGCACCTTGGACTCGGTCGGCTCGAACATGCCCCACCAGCGGTAGGGGTGCGCGGCGGGTACCAGTGGGCGGCCGTCCTCGTCGGCGAGCGCGGCGAGCCGGGCCAGGCGGCGGGCGGCGGCCTCCCGGAGGGTGTCCGACGCGCGCGGGTCGACCGTGGTCGCCCGGAGTTCGGCGACGAGCGCGGCGACGGACAGCGGGCGGCGGGGGCGGCCGGTCACATCTCTCGGTTCCACGCCGAGTTCGGTCAGGAAGCGGGAGGGCTGGTCGCCGTCGTCCGCCGGGGCCTTCACCGCGGTGACGACGAGGCGTTCACGCGCGCGTGTGGCGGCGACGTAG
Source organism: Streptomyces sp. NPDC055013 (assembly GCF_053608645.1). NCBI lineage: Bacteria > Bacillati > Actinomycetota > Actinomycetes > Kitasatosporales > Streptomycetaceae > Streptomyces > Streptomyces sp. NPDC055013. The sequence goes on along the minus strand of NZ_JBSGVW010000055.1, from coordinate 9,323 downwards.
AACAGGCGGCGCTCCTCCGCCAGCAGCGCGCCCGGGGTGAGCGGTTCGGCGAGTCCGTCGCGGCCGATGCGGTCGGCCTCCAGGAGGGAGCCGCGCCGGCGCAGGTCCGGCCACAGGCCCTCCTGGACGCCCGCGACGACGACCAGGCGCCACTCGAGGCCCTTGGAGCGGTGCGCGGTCATCAGGCGCACGGCGTCGGGGCGTACGGCACGCCGCGTGAGGGTGTCTGCGGCGATGTCCTCGGCCTCGATCTCCTCCAGGAAGTTCAGGGCGCCCCGCCCGCCGGTGCGCTCCTCCGCGCGGGTCGCTGTCGCGAACAGAGCGCATACGGCGTCGAGGTCACGGTCGGCGTTGCGGCCCGCGGCGCCGCCGCGGCGGGCGGTCCGCTCCAGGCGCGTGGGCCACGGCGTGCCCTCCCACAGGTCCCACAGCGCCTCCTCGGCCGTACCGCCGCTCGCGAGGCGCTCACGGGCCCTGCGCAGCAGCGCGCCGAGGCGTTGGGCGCCACGCGCGTATGTGGGGTCGTGCACGGCCAGGCGCTCCGGCTCGGCGAGCGCCCGCGCGAGCAGGTCGTCGGAGGGGGGCGGCAGGGGATTTCCCGCGACCCGCTCCTCGTCGCGCAGGGCCCGTCCGAGGCGGCGCAGGTCGGCGGCGTCCATGCCCGCGAGGGGCGAGGCGAGGAGGGTCAGGGCGGTCTCCGTGTCGAGCCAGGAGGTGGCGGGCTCGTCCGTGGAGTCGTCGCCGAGGGCGTCGCCGTCCTGCGGCCGTACGTCGTCACCCTCGGGTTCGCGCAGGACGCCCCCGTCGGCCGACTCGGGCGTCAGGGCAGCCTCGGCCGTGGCCACCGCCCGCAGTGCCGTCAGCAGTGGCGCCACCGCCGGCTCATGCCTAAGAGGCAGGTCGTCGCCGTCGATGTCGAGGGGCACCCCGGCCGCCGTGAGCGCCCGGCGCACGGTCGGGATCGTGCGCGACCCGGCACGCACCAGTACGGCCATCTCACCCCACGGAACGCCGTCCTCCAGATGCGCCCTGCGCAGGATGTCGGCGACGTTGTCCAGCTCGGTGCCCGGCGTCGGGTAAGTGAAGACCTCCACGCGGCCGCCCTCACGGACCGGCGCCAGTTCGCGGTGGGCGCGTACCTTGTCCGCCGGCAGGCGGGTCAGCGGCATGCGCTGGGTCAGCAGCCGGGTCGCGGCCAGCAGGGCGGCGCCGGAGCGGCGGGAGGTGCGCAGGACCTCCACGCGCGCGGGGTGGCCGTCCGCGCGCGGGAACGCGTGCGGGAACTCCAGGATGCCGTTCACGTCGGCGCCCCGGAAGGTGTAGATCGACTGGTCGGGGTCGCCGAAGGCCACGAGGGTCCGTCCGCCGCCGGCAAGGGCGTGCAGCAGCCGTACCTGGGCCGGATCGGTGTCCTGGTACTCGTCGACGTAGACGGCGTCGTACTGCGCGGCGAGCCGCTCGGCGGCCTCGGGGCGGCGGGCGAGGAGCACCGCGCGGTGGACGAGCTCGGCGTAGTCGAGTACGCCCTGCATGTCGAGCACGTCGAGGTACTCGGCGAGGAAGGACGCCGCAGCGCGCCAGTCGGGGCGGCCGATGCGGTGGGCGAAGGCGTCCAGGGCGTCCGGGCCGAGGCCCAGTTCGCGGCTGCGGGCGAGGACCGCGCGGACCTCGTCGGCGAAGCCACGGGTGGTCAGGCAGGCGCGCAGCTCGTCCGGCCAGCGCACATGTGCGAGGCCGAGCCGCTCCAGGTCCGGCTGACCCGCGAGCAGTTCCCGCACGGCCACGTCCTGCTCCGGGCCGGACAGCAGCCGCAGCGGCTCCACGAACAGATCGCTGTCCTGGTGGGCGCGGACCAGTGCGTAGCAGAACGAGTGGAACGTGGTCGCCCGGGGCGCACGCGCCGCCCCGATGCGCAGCGCCATCCGGTCGCGCAGCTCCACGGCAGCCTTGCGGCTGAACGTCAGCACCAGGATGCGCTCGGGGTCCGAGCCGCGGGCGACGCGCTCCGCCACCGACTCGACGAGCGTGGTGGTCTTACCGGTGCCCGGACCTGCGAGAACGAGAAGCGGACCGCCTGCATGGTCAACCACGGCGCGCTGTGCGGCGTCAAGACGAGGGGGAGCCACTCGGACCGGCGGGGTACGCACCAGCCGGTAAGCGCCACGGGCCCCCTGTCGCACCTGGGGGTGCGACAGGCGCCTGGTGGAGAAAGAGGAGCTCACGTGGTTCGCCGGTCCTGGTGGGTGTACTGGTGGGTCGCCCCTCGCGCGTGGAGGGCGGTGGCTGCGAGGTGAGGGCGACACGTGCAGCCGACGCTACGCCGCGGGGTGGCGCGGAAGCAGGGCTTCCGGTTCATCCCTCCGGCCACTCGTGGCACGTGCGTCCCTCGACTCACGAACGTACGTCATGCCACGGACGTGCCCCCTTTCCCCCGTACGGATCACAGGTCACACAGCGGGCCGTCCGATGGCGGAAGCTGTCAGGTGTGACCCTGTGCGCGTTCGCCGCCGTCCCAGCGCGCCCGTCTCATGTCGAGGCGCGGCAGGTGGCCCTCGGCGGCCCTGCTCGCCTCCTTCAGCGGTGTGCTTTCCGCGCGGTAGTGCTCCAGCGCCCGCAGCTCGTGGCCGGGCAGCAGGGCCCCGTCCGCGCGGACCACCCGCCACCACGGAACGGCGCCCCCGTAGAGGGCCATCACCCGGCCGACCTGCCGGGGACCGCCCTGCTCCAGCCACTCCGCGACGTCTCCGTACGTCATGACACGTCCGGGCGGAATCAGGTCGGCGACCTCGAGTACGCGCTCGGCGTACTCCGGCAGCGTGTCCGCGTGCTCCGGGCGGGCCCGGTCGTACTCCGGGCGGGTGTCGTCCGGAAGGCTCTCCTCGCTCATCCGGCCCATCCTGCCGCACCCCACCGACAATGTGATGCGCTCGCCACTGTGCGTATGCCTCGCCCGGAGACGAAGCTTCGGGCAGACTGTGCGCCCCCGCATTTGCACCCTGATGCCCCCGTGTGTCGGTGGGGCATGCCACCATCGTGCGGGCGGTGACTGGTGATACGAGACCAAGAAGAGACGATGAAGCAGCAGGGTGTGCACCCGGAGGACGCGGAAAGCACCTCTGACGCTTCGTCGCGCCCGGACACCGCGAACGCCGACAAGAAGGACTCCGGCGACGGCGGCAAGAAGGACGGGCCCGGCAAGGGCGCCGGCGCGAGCGACGCCGGCCGCAAGGCCGTCGAGGGGAAGGCCGGGTACGACCTCGAAGAGGTGCACGCCGACGAGGTCGAGGGCGACGAACCCCTGCTCCCCGCGCGCGTGCACCGTCCCTCCGACCTCATGCGGCTCCTCGTGGGTGTGCTGGGCATCGCCCTGCTGCTCGCGATCGCCGCGTTCGCGCACGGCACCACCTCGGGTCTCGAGCAGGACATCAACAAGGGCACCGGGCAGGCACCGGACTTGTTCAGCAAGATCGCCGGGCTCGTGTCCAGCATCGCGATCCTGCTGGTGCCCGTCGCCTTCGCGATCGAGCGCCTGATCAAGCGGGACGGGCTGCGCATCGCCGACGGCGTCCTCGCCGCCGTCCTCGCTCACGGCGTGACGCTCGCCACCGACCTGTGGGTCGCGCGGGCCGCCCCGGACTCCATCCGGGACGCGCTCACCCAGCCCTCCCCCGGCGACGTCGGTTCCCTGACCGACCCGGTGCACGGCTACCTCGCTCCGGTCATCGCGTACATGACGGCCGTGGGCATGTCCCGCAGACCCCGCTGGCGTGCGGTCCTGTGGGCGGTCCTGGTCCTGTACGCCTTCTCCATGCTGGTCACCGGCTACACCACGCCGTTCTCGATCCTCCTGACACTGCTGATCGGCTGGACCGTCGCCTACGGCACGCTGTACGCGGTCGGCTCGCCCAACGTCCGGCCCACGGGGCGGACCCTGATGGCGGGCCTCAGGCACGTCGGCTTCCGCCCGGTGAGCGCGGCCCGCGAGGAGGTGTCCGAGGAGTCCGGCGACCGCGGCCGACGCTACTTCGTCACCCTCGAGGAGGGTCCCCCGCTCGATGTCACGGTGGTCGACCGGGAGCAGCAGGCGCAGGGCTTCTTCTACCGCGCGTGGCGCAATCTGACGCTGCGCGGCTTCGCCACCCGCAGCAGCCTCCAGTCGCTGCGCCAGGCCCTGGAGCAGGAGGCGCTGCTCGCCTACGCGGCGATCGCGGCCGGCGCCAACGCGCCCAAGCTGATCGCCACCTCCGAGCTCGGCCCGGACGCCGTGATGCTGGTCTACGAGCACACCGGCGGGCACACCCTGGACTCGCTGCCGGACGAGGAGATCACCGACGACCTGCTGCGCGGCACCTGGCTCCAGGTGAAGGCGCTGCAGTCCCGCCGCATCGCCCACCGGAGGCTGGTGGGCGACGCGATTCTGGTGGATCGTTCCGGCAAGGTGATCATCACCGACCTGCGGATCGGCGAGATCGCGGCGAACAACCTGCTGCTGCGCATGGACATCTCCCAGCTGCTGGTGACGCTCGGCCTGCGCGTGGGCGCCGAACGCGCGGTGGCCTCGGCGGTGGGCGTGCTCGGTCCGGACGCCGTGGCCGACTGTCTGCCGATGCTGCAGCCCATCGCGCTGAGCCGCTCCACGCGCGCGACGCTGCGCAGACTCGCCCGCGAGAGGGCCGAGCGCGAGCGTGAAGCGGTGCTGGAGGCCTCACGGCACGCAAAGCACGCGCGCAGCGAGGAGGCCACGGACGACGGCGGGCCGGCACTCGACAAGCCGGACGAGGAGCTCGACAAGAAGCTCGACAAGCCGGAGAAGCAGGACAAGAAGACCGTACGGGCGCAGGCACGGGCCGAGAAGCGGGCCATCGACGAGGCCCTGGACGAGGCTCGCGAGGAGGATCTGCTCACGCAGATCCGTCACGAGGTGCTGCTCATCAGGCCGCAGGCACCCGTCGAACCCGCCCGACTGGAGCGCGTCCGGCCGCGCACGCTGATCAGCCTCATCGCCGGTGCCATCGGCGCGTACTTCCTGCTGACGCAGCTCACACACATCGAGTTCGGCCCGCTCATCGCCAACGCCCAGTGGGGCTGGGTGGCCGCGGCCGTGCTGTTCTCGGCGGCCAGTTACTTCGCGGCCGCGATGGCGCTGCTGGGGTTCGTGCCCGAGCGGGTGCCGTTCCGGCGGACCGTGTCGGCGCAGGTCGCCGGGTCCTTCGTGAAGATCGTCGCGCCGGCCGCGGTCGGCGGCGTCGCCCTCAACACGCGGTTCCTGCAGCGCGCGGGAGTGCGGCCGGGACTTGCCGTGGCGAGCGTCGGCGCCTCGCAGCTGTTCGGGCTCGGCTGCCACATCCTGATGCTGCTGGCCTTCGGCTATCTGACCGGCACCGAGAAGACGCCGTCGCTGTCGCCGTCCCGGACCGTCATCGCGGGTCTGCTGACGGTGGCCGTACTGGTGCTCGTGGTGACGTCGGTGCCGTTCCTGCGGAAATTCGTCGTCACGCGCGTGAGGTCATTGTTCGCGGGTGTCGTGCCGCGCATGCTCGACGTGCTTCAGCGGCCCCAGAAGCTGGTCACCGGCATCGGCGGCATGCTGCTGCTGACCGCCTGCTTCGTGATGTGCCTGGACGCCTCGATCAGGGCGTTCGGCAGCGAGGGGACCTCGATCAGCCTCGCCAGCGTGGCTGTCGTTTTCCTCGCGGGCAACGCCCTCGGCTCCGCGGCCCCGACCCCGGGCGGCGTCGGCGCCGTGGAGGCCACCCTGACCGTCGGTCTGATCGCCGTGGGCCTGCCCAGCGAGGTCGCCGCGCCGTCGGTGCTGCTGTTCCGGCTGCTGACACTGTGGCTGCCGGTGCTGCCGGGCTGGCTTGCCTTCAACCACCTGACCCGCAAGGGCGCGCTTTGACACGCGCGGACTTGTCCTGCGGGCCCGCGGACTTGCCCTGCAAGGACCAGGGCGTCGTACGTTGTAAGGGCACGTAAGCGGGTGAGGCGCAGCCGTACCTCGTACGGACCGCGCCCCGAGCGCCCCACCATGTACGACCGCAGGATGGGACCATGCCGAACCCTCCCCGGAAGCGCGCCGCTGCCCTGACCGCCGCCGCCCTGCTGCTGTCCGCCTTCCTGGCCGGCTGCAGCGACGACGGCTCCGGGGACGAGGACCTCACGGCCCAGGAGCTGAGCTGGAAGGACTGCCCGGCACCCTCCCAGGCGCAGGGCGGCGCGGGCAGCCCGTCGCCTCTGCCGGACGGCGACTCATGGCAGTGCGCCACCATGAAGGCGCCCCGTGACTGGGACGACCCCAAGGGCGACACGATCGACATCGAGCTGATCCGGGCGCAGTCCAGCGGCGACCCGAACCGGCGCATCGGCTCGCTGATCTTCAACTTCGGCGGGCCCGGCGCCTCGGGCGTCACCACGCTGCCCGCCTTCGGCGACGGGTACGAGAAGCTGCGCACCCGCTACGACCTGGTGAGCTTCGACCCGCGCGGAGTCGGCCGCAGCGCGCCGGTGCTGTGCGAGAACGACCAGCAGCTCGACGCCTACTTCCAGCAGGACACGACGCCGGACGACGCCGCAGAGCGGACCGAACTGGTGGACAGCACCAAGGAGTTCAACGACGCCTGTGAAGAGAACTCCGACGGGATGCTGCCGCATGTGCGCACCACCGACGCGGCCCGCGACATGGACCTGATGCGCCAGGTGCTCGGCGACGACAAACTGCACTACTTCGGCATCTCGTACGGCACCGAACTCGGCGGCGTCTACGCCCACTTGTTCCCCAAGAACGTCGGCCGCGCGGTCTTCGACGCGGTGGTCGACCCGACGCAGAACTCCGAGCAGGGCTCACTCGGGCAGGTCAAGGGCTTTCAGCTCGCGCTCGACAACTTCGCGGAGGACTGCACCTCGAAGGTCGAGGACTGCCCGATCGGCGACACCGCACAGGACGTCAAGAACCGGATGGGGAAGCTGCTGAAGGACCTCGACAGCAAGCCGATCCAGGGCGTCTTCCCGCGCGAGCTGACCCAGAGCGCCGCGACCAACGGAATCGCGCAGGCGCTGTACTCGCAGGACCTCTGGCAGTACCTCACCGAGGGGCTGGAGCAGGCGTACGACGGTGACGGCAGGATTCTGATGCTGCTGTCCGACTCGCTGAACGGGCGCAGCGAGAACGGCGAGTACAGCAACATCACCGCCGCCAACATCTCGATCAACTGCGCCGACGACAAACCTCGGTACACCCCGGCGGACGTGGAGCAGAAGCTGCCCGAGTTCCGGGCCGCCTCGCCCCTGTTCGGTGACGCCTTCGCCTGGTCCATGCTCAGCTGCACCGACTGGGCCGTGCCGGGCGCCGCCGACCATCCCGACGTGAGCGCGCCCGGCTCCGCGCCGATCCTCGTCGTGGGCAACACGGGCGACCCGGCCACCCCGTACGAAGGCGCGCGGCGGATGGTGGAGGCACTGGGCGAAGGGGTGGGCGTCGAGCTGACGTACAAGGGGCAGGGGCATGGGGCGTACAACAGCAAGAGCAAGTGCGTGCAGGACTCGGTGAACGGATATCTGCTGGACGGGAAGGTGCCGGCGGCCGGGACCGTCTGCTCCTGAGCCGCACCGAGAGCCCAGAAAAACAGCAGGTCAGAGAGTTATCCACAGGCTCCGACGGCGTTTTCGTGATCCGCCTACTATGGCCTGATCGCCATCCGCGGCACAGTGCGGACGGCCCGCGAGGGGGGAAGTGGCATGGCGCGTTTCGTACGGTGGACGGCTCTGACGGCCGCAGCCTTGCTGTTGGCGACGGGCTGCAGCGGCGGCTCGTCGCCGGACGGCACGGAGGCCGGCGGGGAGACCAGTGGCGCGAGTTCACCAGGCTCCTCCACGGGCTCGGCGACCACACTGCCGGCCTCGCTGACCTCGCAGAAACTCGACTGGGGGCGGTGCAAGGCCGCCGGAGGGGCCCCCGCGCCGGGCGACGAGTGGCAGTGCGCGGCGCTCAAGGCGCCCTTGGACTGGGCCGACCCGGACGGCAGGACGATCGACCTGGCCCTGATCCGCGCCAAGGCGGGCGGCGACGACCGCATCGGCTCGCTCCTGTTCAACTTCGGCGGCCCCGGCAGCTCAGGAGTGTCCACGCTGCCGTGGTACGCCTCGAACGCGTCCGAACTGGCCGAGCGGTACGACCTGGTGAGCTGGGACCCGCGCGGCGTCGGCGCCAGCGAGGGCGTCCGATGCCGCAGCGACAAGGAGATCCAGGCCGCCGAGTCGGTGGACATCACGCCGGACACCCCGGCCGAGGAGACGGCTTACTTCCGGGATGCCACCGCCTTCGGCCAGGGCTGCCGGAAGTCCACGGGGAAGCTGATGGCACATGTGTCGACCACCGACACCGCCCGCGACATGGACCTGATGCGCCAGGTCCTCGGCGATCCGAAGATGCACTACTTCGGCATCTCCTACGGCACCGAACTCGGCGGCGTCTACGCCCACTTGTTCCCGAAGAATGTGGGGCGGCTGATCCTGGACGCGGTCTCCGACCCGAGCGCCGACGCGTCGGGGCACGTCGAGAACCAGGCCAGGGGCTTCCAGCGCGCGCTGAACAACTACCTCGAGTCCACCGGCCGGGGTGCCGAGGAGGGCACGCAGGAGATCGTGGACCTGCTGAAGCGGATCGATGAGAGCCCGCTCCCGACCGGATCCGAGCGGAAGCTCACGGAAGCACTCGCGCTCACCGGTCTCCTCAGGCCGCTGTACAGCGAGGCGAGCTGGCCGACGCTGACCAGTGCGCTCGATGCGGCCGAGGAGGGAGACGGCTCGGCACTCCTGGCGCTCGCCGACGAGTACAACGACCGCGACCCGTCGGGGCACTACGTCACGGGGACCCACTCGCAACGGGTCATATCGTGCCTGGACGACAAGCAGCGCCCCACCGCCGAGGAGGCGAGGAAGCTGCTGCCACGATTCGAGAAGGTCTCACCGGTGTTCGGCCCCATGCTGGGCTGGGACACGGCGGGCTGGTGTCACGACTGGCCGGTGGCCGGACAGTACGACACCCCCGAGGTGAGCGCGCCGGGTGCGGCACCGATCCTGCTGGTCGGCAACACCGGCGATCCGGCGACGCCCTACGAGGGCACCCGGAAAATGGCCGACGAACTCGGCAAGGGCGTGGGTGTGACGCTCACCTGGAAGGGCGAGGGCCACGCCGCGTACGGGAAGGGGAGCGACTGCGTCGACTCGGCGATCAACGCGTACCTGCTTCAGGGGACGGTGCCCAAGGACGGCAAGGTCTGCTCATGACGGTGGCGGGGGCTTCGAGCACCCGTGGTGCTCGAAGC